>NZ_VNXE01000016.1:0-166268 GCF_009820115.1 Escherichia sp. HH41S | reverse complement strand
TTTGGAGCGGGAAACGAGACTCGAACTCGCGACCCCGACCTTGGCAAGGTCGTGCTCTACCAACTGAGCTATTCCCGCGTACTACTTAATTTTGCTTTCGTAATTTTCGCATTTCTGCGTCGTTACGGGAGGCGCATTATACGAGAAATCTTTTCCTCTGCAACCCCCCTAAAAATTTTTTTTTGAGTTTTTATCTCAAGTGCTGAAATTATCAGCAAGACGTTCAATTTAGCGTCAAAATCACGCCGCCGCAAGTGGATTCCGGCGCTTACGTGACCAGGAAAAATTTTACAGCTTGATAAAATGCTCGCGGTAGTAAGCCAGTTCTGCCACCGACTCACGGATATCATCCATCGCCTGATGCGTCCCCTGTTTGGTAAAACCATCAAGAATTTCCGGCTTCCAGCGGCGCGCCAGCTCTTTCAGTGTGCTGACATCCAGATAACGGTAGTGGAAGTAGGCTTCCAGCTCCGGCATGTATTTAAACAGGAAGCGACGGTCCTGGCCGATGCTGTTACCACAGATCGGCGATTTACCCGCAGGCACCCACTGTTTTAAAAATTCGAGCGTCGCCAGTTCCGCTTCCCGATCGCCCATCGTGCTCGCTTTCACGCGATCCACCAGCCCGCTGGCGGTATGAGTACGGACATTCCAGTCATCCATCAGCGCCAGTTGTTCATCGGACTGGTGTACTGCAATGGTCGGCCCTTCTGCCAGAATATTCAGGTTGGCGTCGGTCACCAGCGTGGCAATCTCAATAATGCGATCGCGCTCGGGATCCAGACCGGTCATCTCAAGATCGATCCAAATCAGGTTGTTTTCATTGGCACTCATGCTATTTTCCACCCATTCACAGTGACTATATTGATCCACAATTGCGTGTATCATAGATGTTTTGCCCATCAGGGGCGACCAGGAGTCAGTACGATTGAGTAAAAATAAACTCTCCAAAGGCCAGCAGCGCCGCGTGAACGCCAATCACCAGCGTCGTCTTAAAACGTCTAAGGAGAAGCCCGACTACGACGACAATCTGTTTGGCGAGCCTGATGAAGGTATCGTCATCAGCCGCTTTGGTATGCACGCTGATGTGGAATCCGCCGATGGCGACGTTCACCGCTGCAATATTCGCCGTACCATCCGTTCGCTGGTGACCGGCGATCGCGTAGTCTGGCGTCCGGGTAAACCGGCGGCAGAAGGCGTAAATGTCAAAGGGATCGTGGAAGCGGTGCATGAGCGCACCTCAGTGTTGACGCGCCCGGATTTCTACGACGGTGTGAAACCCATTGCTGCCAACATCGACCAGATTGTCATTGTCTCCGCGATTTTGCCGGAGCTGTCGCTCAATATTATCGACCGTTACCTGGTGGCCTGCGAAACCTTGCAGATTGAGCCGATTATTGTGCTCAACAAGATAGACCTGCTGGACGACGAAGGCATTGAATTCGTCAACGAGCAGATGGATATCTACCGCAATATCGGTTATCGCGTATTGATGGTTTCCAGTCATACTCAGGATGGACTGAAACCGCTGGAAGAGGCGTTGACCGGGCGCATCAGTATTTTTGCCGGGCAGTCTGGCGTCGGCAAATCCAGCCTGCTGAACGCGTTGCTGGGGCTGCAAAAAGAGATCCTGACCAACGACGTCTCGGATAACTCGGGGCTTGGTCAGCACACCACGACTGCCGCGCGGCTGTATCACTTCCCGCACGGCGGTGATGTGATTGATTCCCCAGGTGTGCGTGAGTTTGGTCTCTGGCATCTGGAACCGGAACAAATTACTCGGGGTTTTGTCGAATTCCATGACTACTTAGGTCTGTGTAAATATCGCGATTGCAAACACGATACCGATCCGGGCTGCGCTATCCGGGAAGCGGTTGAGGAAGGGAAAATCGCGGAAACCCGTTTCGAAAACTATCACCGTATTCTGGAAAGCATGGCGCAGGTAAAAACGCGTAAAAACTTTTCTGATACGGATGACTGACAATTAAGCTAACCGTCGTTAGAATCGTCCCCTTTTTTTCAGGATCCGGCATGTAGGCCGGATCAGGAACGACAAAACAATGGCCTGGAGGCTACCTTGTTAAATTCATTTAAACTTTCGCTACAGTACATTCTGCCGAAATTATGGCTTACTCGCCTGGCGGGTTGGGGCGCAAGCAAGCGGGCAGGATGGCTGACAAAACTGGTTATCGATCTGTTCGTTAAATACTACAAGGTCGACATGAAAGAGGCGCAAAAGCCGGACACCGCCAGCTACCGCACCTTTAACGAATTCTTTGTCCGTCCGCTGCGTGACGAAGTACGCCCAATCGATACCGATCCTAATGTACTGGTCATGCCTGCCGATGGCGTTATCAGCCAGTTAGGTAAAATCGAAGAAGATAAAATCCTGCAAGCTAAAGGCCACAACTACAGCCTCGAAGCTCTGCTGGCAGGGAACTATCTGATGGCGGATCTTTTCCGTAACGGTACGTTTGTGACCACTTACCTCTCCCCGCGTGACTACCACCGCGTACACATGCCGTGCAACGGTATTCTGCGTGAGATGATCTATGTGCCGGGCGATCTCTTCTCCGTTAACCATCTCACCGCTCAGAACGTGCCGAATCTGTTTGCCCGTAACGAACGCGTGATCTGCCTGTTCGATACCGAATTTGGCCCGATGGCGCAGATTCTGGTCGGGGCGACGATTGTTGGCAGCATTGAAACTGTCTGGGCGGGCACCATTACGCCGCCGCGCGAAGGCATCATCAAGCGCTGGACCTGGCCTGCCGGAGAAAACGACGGTTCTGTGGCGCTGCTGAAAGGCCAGGAAATGGGTCGCTTTAAACTCGGCTCTACCGTTATCAACCTGTTTGCACCGGGTAAAGTTAATCTGGTTGAGCAACTGGAAAGCCTGTCTGTCACGAAAATTGGTCAGCCACTGGCAGTATCTACCGAAACCTTTGTTGCGCCAGACGCAGAACCTGCCCCGCTTCCTGCTGAAGAGATCGAGGCAGAACACGACGCCAGCCCATTGGTTGACGATAAAAAAGACCAGGTCTAATCCATCAAAGGAAACGCTGACGTGCGCCTGATTATCACTTTTCTGATGGCCTGGTGCCTCAGTTGGGGGGCGTACGCCGCGACGGCCCCCGATAGTAAACAAATCACCCAGGAACTGGAGCAGGCAAAAGCGGCGAAACCCGCGCAGCCGGAAGTCGTAGAGGCACTCCAGTCCGCCTTAAATGCGCTTGAGGAACGAAAAGGTTCCCTTGAGCGCATCAAGCAATATCAAGAAGTCATTGATAATTACCCGAAACTCTCCGCTACTCTGCGCGCGCAATTAAACAACATGCGTGACGAGCCGCGCAGCGTTACGCCGGGAATGTCTACCGACGCGCTGAATCAGGAAATTCTCCAGGTCAGCAGTCAGTTACTGGATAAGAGCCGTCAGGCCCAGCAAGAGCAAGAGCGCGCCCGCGAGATTGCCGATTCGCTGAATCAACTGCCGCAACAGCAAACTGACGCCCGCCGCCAGTTGAATGAAATCGAGCGCCGCCTTGGAACGCTTACCGGCAATACCCCGCTTAATCAGGCGCAAAATTTTGCTTTGCAATCTGACTCTGCACGACTGAAGGCGCTCGTTGATGAACTGGAATTGGCGCAGCTGTCTGCCAATAACAGGCAAGAATTAGCGCGCTTGCGCTCAGAGCTGGCGGAAAAAGAGAGCCAGCAACTGGATGCGTATTTGCAGGCCTTGCGTAATCAGTTGAACAGCCAACGCCAGCTTGAGGCGGAACGGGCGCTGGAAAGCACCGAACTTCTGGCGGAAAACAGTGCCGATTTGCCGAAAGATATAGTCGCGCAATTCAAAATTAACCGCGAGCTGTCGGCGGCGTTGAATCAACAGGCGCAGCGGATGGATCTCGTTGCCTCGCAACAACGTCAGGCTGCCAGCCAGACGTTACAGGTCCGGCAGGCGTTGAATACGCTGCGTGAACAATCACAATGGCTGGGATCGTCCAACCTACTCGGTGAAGCGTTGCGGGCGCAGGTGGCACGGCTACCGGAAATGCCGAAACCACAACAGCTTGATACCGAAATGGCGCAGTTGCGTGTGCAACGGTTACGTTATGAGGATCTGCTTAATAAACAGCCGCTGCTACGACAAATCCATCAGGCCGACGGTCAACCGCTGACCGCCGAGCAAAACCGTATTCTGGAAGCACAGCTACGCACTCAGCGTGAGTTGCTGAACTCATTGTTGCAGGGTGGCGACACGTTACTGCTGGAGCTGACCAAGCTGAAAGTCTCCAACGGGCAACTGGAAGATGCGCTGAAAGAAGTGAATGAAGCGACGCACCGCTACCTGTTCTGGACTTCTGACGTGCGCCCGATGACCATCGCCTGGCCGCTGGAGATCGCTCAGGATCTGCGTCGTCTCATTTCGCTGGACACCTTCAGTCAGTTGGGCAAAGCCAGCGTAATGATGCTGACCAGCAAAGAGACGATTTTGCCGCTGTTTGGCGCGTTGATTCTGGTCGGTTGCAGTATTTACTCACGCCGCTATTTCACCCGTTTTCTTGAACGTTCGGCGGCGAAAGTCGGCAAAGTGACTCAGGATCACTTCTGGCTGACGTTGCGCACCCTTTTCTGGTCGATTCTCGTCGCATCACCGCTACCGGTGCTGTGGATGACGCTGGGTTACGGCTTGCGCGAGGCGTGGCCTTATCCGCTGGCGGTCGCAATTGGTGATGGCGTAACGGCCACCGTACCGCTGCTGTGGGTAGTGATGATTTGCGCCACCTTTGCCCGTCCGAACGGCTTGTTTATCGCTCATTTCGGCTGGCCACGCGAACGGGTTTCCCGCGGGATGCGTTACTACCTGATGAGCATCGGGCTTATTGTGCCGCTGATTATGGCGCTGATGATGTTCGATAACCTCGACGACCGTGAATTCTCCGGTTCGCTGGGACGGCTTTGTTTTATCCTCATTTGCGGTGCACTGGCGGTGGTCACCCTCAGCCTGAAAAAGGCCGGGATTCCGTTGTATCTCAACAAAGAAGGCAGCGGCGACAACATTACCAACCATATGCTGTGGAACATGATGATTGGCGCGCCGTTGGTAGCCATCCTGGCGTCGGCGGTGGGTTATCTGGCAACGGCGCAGGCACTGTTAGCAAGGCTTGAAACCTCAGTTGCCATCTGGTTCCTACTATTAGTGGTTTATCACGTTATCCGCCGCTGGATGCTGATCCAACGCCGCAGGCTGGCGTTTGACCGGGCGAAGCATCGCCGGGCAGAGATGTTAGCGCAGCGTGCGCGTGGCGAAGAGGAAGCGCATCATCACAGTAGCCCGGAAGGGGCAATTGAAGTCGATGAAAGTGAAGTCGATCTCGATGCTATCAGTGCACAATCCTTGCGGCTGGTGCGCTCAATCCTGATGTTGATCGCCCTACTTTCAGTCATTGTGCTGTGGTCAGAAATCCATTCCGCTTTCGGCTTCCTCGAAAATATTTCGCTGTGGGATGTCACTTCCACGGTACAGGGCGTGGAAAGCCTGGAGCCGATTACCCTCGGTGCGGTGCTAATTGCCATTCTGGTGTTTATCATCACCACGCAGCTGGTGCGCAACCTGCCCGCGCTGCTGGAATTGGCGATTTTGCAGCACCTCGATTTAACGCCGGGCACTGGTTACGCCATCACCACCATCACCAAATATCTGCTGATGCTGATTGGCGGGCTGGTCGGCTTCTCAATGATTGGTATTGAGTGGTCGAAATTGCAGTGGCTGGTCGCCGCGCTCGGTGTTGGTCTGGGCTTTGGTTTACAGGAGATTTTCGCCAACTTTATCTCTGGCCTGATTATCCTGTTCGAAAAACCGATTCGTATTGGCGATACGGTGACGATCCGCGATCTCACCGGTAGCGTGACGAAAATTAACACCCGCGCCACCACCATCAGCGACTGGGACCGCAAAGAAATTATCGTGCCGAACAAGGCGTTTATTACCGAGCAGTTTATCAACTGGTCGCTCTCTGACTCGGTCACGCGCGTGGTGTTGACGATTCCGGCCCCTGCCGATGCCAACAGTGAAGAAGTGACGGAAATCCTGCTCACCGCAGCGCGTCGCTGCTCGCTGGTGATCGACAACCCGGCACCGGAAGTCTTCCTGGTGGATCTGCAGCAGGGGATTCAGATTTTCGAGCTGCGTATTTACGCCGCTGAGATGGGTCACCGTATGCCGCTACGCCATGAGATCCACCAGCTGATTCTGGCTGGCTTCCACGCCCACGGTATCGATATGCCATTCCCGCCCTTCCAGATGCGTCTGGAAAGCCTCAACGGTAAGCAAACGGGGAGAACATTAACTTCTGCAGGCAAAGGTCGTCAGGCAGGAAGTTTGTAAGGTTTTGTGCCGGATGAACCCATCCGGCTCACAAACAAAACTGATAGCGCAGAAAAAACTGCCACAGCCAATAGCCGAAAATAGCCAGTGCGGTGGCGTACATAAACCAACCGCGTTTTTTTTGCCACAGCGTGAACCAAAGAAAGGGGAAAAAGAGCGGTAACGTTATTATCACACCAACATCTCGGGTATCGTCATCTTCGAGATACATCAACACATCGCAGACGTTGTTAATCCCGCGTCCATCAATCATCCACTCTTTGTCCAGCGCGGAGGTAATGGTTATCCAGAGGAACGCCACAATGAACCAGATGCAGCACAAGACAAACATGCGCGCACTCATGAGATAACCCGTAGTTTAATTTCGCTATAGCACATACGAAATCCCACTAATTCCCTGTCATTGCGCCCTATCGTCAGGCAGACGATAGGGCATCGGGTTATTCCACCGCCCACTGCGGATTTTTTGCCACTCTGCTGCAATAGTTCTGGTAAATCGCCATCGCTAACAGCGAGAAGAAGACAGGGCCGCCAATCATCCACAATGTGCTGTCCCAGTCTCCGGCTTCAACCACAGGCTGAATGATGGTGAACACGTTCGCAAATGTCACCACCAGTACGACAACCACTGTCGCAATCATTGCCGACATATGTGTTTTGAAAATCACAAACGGTCTGTCGAGATCCTGACGTGCTTTAAAGAACGGGAAAGCCAGTGCAAGGAACAGGTAAGGAAGCGTCATAGACACGTTCGCCATCAGCGTTAGCTTGTTAAAGAATGCCGATGCGGTGCCACCACCAAACGAAACCAGCAGGATGAAGACAGTAACCAACCCGCACTGCATCCACATCGCGATAGATGGCATGCCCATCGCATTCAGCCGCGTCATCGGTTCCGGCCACAACGCTTTCGGCGTCCCCTGGATGATAGCTTTCAACGGTGAATAGCAAAGCGTAAAGAACGCGCCAGTGTAAGCGAGGAACATCGAAAGTCCGGTAATACGCGCAAACCATACGCCCAGCGACAATGACGCTTCAGGTGACAAATGCAGTGCGTTACCCAGCGTCATCCCGAGGCTCTTCATCAGCACATAGGTAATATTGCCAAGGTTAACGGAACCATTACTTAATACCTGCTGCCAGTTTGTGCTGACGCCCCATAAAAATATTGCCAGCGAATAACCGATTGAAATAACAATAGCGGCAAAAACAATACCTTTGGCAAAGTTCTTTTCTGGATTTTCCGTTTTATCGACCAGACCACCAACCGCTTCAATTCCGCCATAGGCAAAAATAGCAAATACCACAAACGATAGCATCGCCAGACCGGACTGATAACCTGGATTCGGTGATGTCAGGAAATTAATATCCTGCGCGAAATGCCCACCATTTAATAACAAAATAGCAATGCTTACTAACAGCAATACTAAATTCAGGCACATTACTGCAATACCGCCCACCGCAGTAATGCGGGCAATTTTATTAATCCCTTTTGAAGCAACGACGGTGACCAGAATCATCCATGCCACTGCCAGCAGACCAACCACCTGCGTAGGTTCCAGTCCGGCAATACGCCAGTGCTGGGTCATGTCGCTACCGTAGAGAAATGTTGAGAACGGTACCCAAACTTTCGCGGAGGTGCTCACCATCCAGATGATATAAGAGGAAAACCACATAAACGTACCAATGAAGGCAAAACGGGGTCCGACACTATTATTCATCCAGGAATAGATACCGCCTTCTTCTTTGCGATACGCAGCGCCCATTTCAGCCATCATTAAGGCGAATGGAATAAAGAATAACAATGCAGAAAATATATAAAAGGGAATCGCACTATAACCCATTAAGTAATAAGCCGATGGGCTATTGGCAAATCCAAATACGGAAGTAAAGATCATCAATATGAGTCCTATCAGACTCATCTTTTTTATCGTGTGAGGCATGAAACCATCCTTCATTTCAGCGCGTGTATAAAACGCGCCCACTGAACTGCACCGCCCAACATTGAGCGGGCAGCGTAAAAACCAATACAGAATTGATACCTGGATGATATCAAATATCCAGTCTTAAATTGTGGCCTTTAGCGGAAAAATGAAAACATATGCTACAGAATGGCGCTCATCACGCCATTCTTCGCGGTTAATTCAGTAATTTTTCAGAATTATGCCCGGTCAACGCTAAAGGCGATGACTTCAGCCAGTGTCTCCGCGCCCAGCGCCAACATCACCAGACGATCAACGCCTAATGCCACGCCGGAACAGTCAGGCATACCGACTTTCAAGGCTTCAATAAGATTCTGGTCAATGGGGTGCTGCGGCAAACCGCGCGCCGCGCGCTTACGGTTATCTTGTTCAAAACGTTGTTGCTGCTCACGGGCATCCGTCAATTCATGGAAACCATTCGCCAGCTCAATACCTTTATAATAAACCTCAAAGCGTTCAGCGACCCGATGATCTTCGGTACTGATTTGCGCCAGTGATGCCTGGCTGGCCGGAAAGTGGTACACAAAGGTCGGTTTTTCTTTGCCAATATTTGGCTCTACGCCAAAGGTAAACAGCAGTTGTAGCAGCGTGTCGCGGTCTTCTTCGGTATCGGCAACGTTGCTCAAATCCAGTTTCGCTGCCACTTCCCGCAGTTGCGTTTTGTCGGCAGAGAGCGGGTCAATTTCCAGATAACGCAAGAAAGCTTGTTGATAAGAAAGACTTTCTGCTGCCGGGCAGTCAAGCACCTGTTGTAAGAGATCGTCCACCTCGTTCATCAACCGGTACATATCATAGTGCGGTCGATACCACTCCAGCATAGTGAATTCAGGGTTGTGATAACGCCCCATCTCTTCATTACGGAAGCTGCGACACAGCTGGAAAACCGGCCCACAACCGGCAACCAGCAGGCGTTTCATATGGTATTCCGGGCTGGTCATTAACCAGAGATTCATCCCCTGCGAATGCCCGGGGCCAACGAAACGCGTCTCAAACGGGACCAAATGAATATCGGTTACCGTCGCCTGGCTCATACAAGGCGTCTCCACCTCCAGCACTCCACGATCGGCAAAGAAACGACGGATCTCCGCCATAATCGCCGCGCGTTTTAATAAGTTAGGAATGGATGCGCTCGGCTGCCAGGATGCCGTTTCGCTCATAGTTAAATCTCCATTTTTTGACAAGGGCACGAAGTCTACTCGCAACGCGGCGGCGAGACAAATTTTACGCAGGTATCAATCAACGGTGGGCGGTGACTAAAAAAAGCACGATCTGATGGTTTAGTAATTAAATTAATCATCTTCAGTGATAATTTAGCCCTCTTGCGCACTAAAAAAATCGATCTCGTCAAATTTCAGACTTATCCATCAGACTATACTGTTGTACCTATAAAGGAGCAGTGGAATAGCGTTCGCAGACCGTAACTTTCAGGCACTTACCCTGAAGTACGGGGCTGTGGGATAAAAACAATCTGGAGGAATGTCGTGCAAACCTTTCAAGCCGATCTTGCCATTGTAGGCGCCGGTGGCGCGGGATTACGTGCTGCAATTGCTGCCGCGCAGGCAAATCCAAATGCAAAAATCGCACTAATCTCAAAAGTATACCCTATGCGTAGCCATACCGTAGCTGCAGAAGGGGGCTCCGCCGCTGTCGCGCAGGATCATGACAGCTTCGAATATCACTTTCACGATACAGTAGCGGGTGGCGACTGGTTGTGTGAGCAGGATGTCGTGGATTATTTCGTCCACCACTGCCCAACCGAAATGACCCAACTGGAACTGTGGGGATGCCCATGGAGCCGTCGCCCGGATGGTAGCGTCAACGTACGTCGCTTCGGCGGCATGAAAATCGAGCGTACCTGGTTCGCCGCCGATAAGACCGGCTTCCATATGCTGCACACGCTGTTCCAGACCTCTCTGCAATTCCCGCAGATCCAGCGTTTTGACGAGCACTTCGTACTGGATATTCTGGTTGATGATGGTCATGTTCGCGGCCTGGTGGCAATGAACATGATGGAAGGCACGCTGGTGCAGATCCGCGCTAACGCGGTCGTTATGGCTACCGGCGGTGCGGGTCGCGTTTATCGTTACAACACCAACGGCGGTATCGTTACCGGTGACGGTATGGGTATGGCGCTAAGCCACGGCGTTCCGCTGCGTGACATGGAATTCGTTCAGTATCACCCAACCGGTCTGCCAGGTTCCGGTATCTTGATGACCGAAGGCTGCCGCGGTGAAGGCGGTATTCTGGTCAACAAAAATGGCTACCGTTATCTGCAAGATTACGGCATGGGCCCGGAAACTCCGCTGGGCGAGCCGAAAAACAAATATATGGAACTGGGTCCACGCGACAAAGTTTCTCAGGCCTTCTGGCACGAATGGCGTAAAGGCAACACCATCTCCACGCCGCGTGGCGATGTGGTTTATCTCGACCTGCGTCACCTCGGCGAGAAAAAACTGCATGAACGTCTGCCGTTCATCTGCGAACTGGCGAAAGCGTACGTTGGCGTCGATCCGGTTAAAGAACCGATTCCGGTACGTCCGACCGCGCACTACACCATGGGCGGTATCGAAACCGATCAGAACTGTGAAACCCGCATTAAAGGTCTGTTCGCCGTGGGTGAATGTTCCTCTGTTGGTCTGCACGGTGCAAACCGTCTGGGCTCCAACTCCCTGGCGGAACTGGTGGTCTTCGGTCGTCTGGCCGGTGAACAAGCGACAGAACGTGCAGCAACTGCCGGTAATGGCAACGAAGCGGCAATTGAAGCGCAGGCAGCTGGCGTTGAACAACGTCTGAAAGATCTGGTTAACCAGGATGGCGGCGAAAACTGGGCGAAGATCCGCGACGAAATGGGCCTGGCAATGGAAGAAGGTTGCGGTATCTACCGTACGCCGGAACTGATGCAGAAAACCATCGACAAGCTGGCTGAGCTGCAGGAACGCTTCAAGCGCGTGCGCATCACCGACACCTCCAGCGTGTTCAACACCGACCTGCTCTACACCATTGAACTGGGTCACGGTCTGAACGTTGCTGAATGTATGGCGCACTCCGCAATGGCACGTAAAGAGTCCCGCGGCGCGCACCAGCGTCTGGACGAAGGTTGCACCGAGCGTGACGACGTCAACTTCCTCAAACACACCCTCGCCTTCCGCGATGCTGATGGCACAACTCGCCTGGAGTACAGCGACGTGAAGATTACTACGCTGCCGCCAGCTAAACGCGTTTACGGTGGCGAAGCGGATGCAGCCGATAAGGCGGAAGCAGCCAATAAGAAGGAGAAGGCGAATGGCTGAGATGAAAAACCTGAAAATTGAGGTGGTGCGCTATAACCCGGAAGTCGATACCGCACCGCATAGCGCATTCTATGAAGTGCCTTATGACGCAACTACCTCATTACTGGATGCGCTGGGCTACATCAAAGACAACCTGGCACCGGACCTGAGCTACCGCTGGTCCTGCCGTATGGCGATTTGTGGTTCCTGCGGCATGATGGTTAACAACGTGCCAAAACTGGCATGCAAAACCTTCCTGCGTGACTACACCGACGGTATGAAGGTTGAAGCGTTAGCTAACTTCCCGATTGAACGCGATCTGGTGGTCGATATGACTCACTTTATCGAAAGTCTGGAAGCGATCAAACCGTACATCATCGGCAACTCCCGCACCGCGGATCAGGGTACTAACATCCAGACCCCGGCGCAGATGGCGAAGTATCACCAGTTCTCCGGTTGCATCAACTGTGGTCTGTGCTACGCCGCGTGCCCGCAGTTTGGCCTGAACCCAGAGTTCATCGGCCCGGCTGCCATTACGCTGGCGCATCGTTATAACGAAGATAGCCGCGACCACGGTAAGAAGGAGCGTATGGCACAGTTGAACAGCCAGAACGGCGTATGGAGCTGTACTTTCGTGGGCTACTGCTCCGAAGTCTGCCCGAAACACGTCGATCCGGCTGCGGCCATTCAGCAGGGCAAAGTAGAAAGTTCGAAAGACTTTCTTATCGCGACCCTGAAACCACGCTAAGGAGTGCAACATGACGACTAAACGTAAACCGTATGTACGGCCAATGACGTCCACCTGGTGGAAAAAATTGCCGTTTTATCGCTTTTACATGCTGCGCGAAGGCACGGCAGTTCCGGCTGTGTGGTTCAGCATTGAACTGATTTTCGGGCTGTTTGCCTTGAAAAATGGCCCGGAAGCCTGGGCGGGATTCGTCGACTTTTTACAAAACCCGGTTATCGTGATCATTAACCTGATCACTCTGGCAGCAGCTCTGCTGCACACCAAAACCTGGTTTGAGCTGGCACCGAAAGCGGCCAATATCATTGTAAAAGACGAAAAAATGGGACCAGAGCCAATTATCAAAAGTCTCTGGGCGGTAACCGTGGTTGCCACCATCGTAATCCTGTTTGTTGCCCTGTACTGGTAAGGAGCCTGAGATGATTAATCCAAATCCAAAGCGTTCTGACGAACCGGTATTCTGGGGCCTCTTCGGGGCCGGTGGTATGTGGAGCGCAATTATTGCGCCGGTGATGATCCTGCTGGTGGGTATTCTGCTGCCGCTGGGGCTGTTTCCGGGTGATGCGCTGAGCTACGAGCGCGTTCTGGCGTTCGCGCAAAGCTTCATTGGTCGCGTATTCCTGTTCCTGATGATCGTTCTGCCACTGTGGTGTGGTTTACACCGTATGCACCACGCGATGCACGATCTGAAAATCCACGTGCCTGCAGGCAAATGGGTTTTCTACGGTCTGGCTGCTATCCTGACAGTTGTCACGCTGATTGGTGTCGTTACAATCTAACGCATCGCCAATGTAAATCCGGCCCGCCTATGGCGGGCCGTTTTGTATGGAAACCAGACGCTATGTTCAAAACGACGCTCTGCGCCTTATTAATTACCGCCTCTTGCTCCGCACTTTCCGCCCCGCAACAGCTCAACGAGATTGTGCATCGCACAATTACCCCGCTTATAGAGCAACAAAAGATCCCCGGTATGGCGGTGGCGGTGATTTATCAGGGCAAACCTTATTACTTTACCTGGGGCTATGCGGACGTAGATAAAAAGCAGCCCGTCACGCAGCAAACGCTGTTTGAGTTAGGCTCGGTCAGCAAAACATTTACGGGCGTGCTTGGTGGCGACGCTATTGCGCGAGGGGAAATCAACCTAAGCGATCCCGCAACAAAATACTGGCCTGAACTTACCACTAAACAGTGGAATGGGATCACACTATTACATCTTGCGACCTACACCGCTGGCGGCCTGCCATTACAGGTGCCGGATGACGTTAAATCCTCAAGCGACTTGCTGCGCTTCTATCAAAACTGGCAGCCTGAATGGGCTTCAGGAACACAACGTTTGTATGCCAACGCCAGTATCGGTTTGTTCGGCGCACTGGCTGTGAAGCCGTCTGGTTTAAGTTTTGAGCAGACGATGCAAACTCGTGTCTTCCAGCCTCTCAAACTCAACCATACGTGGATTAATGTGCCGCCCGCAGAAGAAAAGCATTACGCCTGGGGATATCGCGAAGGTAAGGCAGTGCATGTTTCGCCAGGAGCATTAGATGCTGAAGCTTATGGTGTGAAGTCGACAATTGAAGATATGGCCCGCTGGGTGCAAAGCAATTTAAAACCCCTTGATATCACTGAGAAAACGCTTCAACAAGGGATACAACTGGCACAATCTCGCTACTGGCAAACCGGCGATATGTATCAGGGCCTGGGCTGGGAAATGCTGGACTGGCCGGTAAATCCTGACATCATCATTAACGGCAGTGACAATAAAATTGCACTGGCAGCACGCCCCGTAAAAGCGATTACGCCCCCAACTCCTGCAGTGCGCGCATCATGGGTACATAAAACGGGGGCGACCGGCGGATTTGGTAGCTATGTCGCGTTTATTCCAGAAAAAGAGCTGGGCATTGTGATGCTGGCTAACAAAAACTATCCCAATCCAGCGAGAGTTGCCGCCGCCTGGCAGATTCTCAACGCTCTACAGTAAAATTTCATCGGGTCCGAATTTTCGGACCTTTTCTCCGCTTTTCCTTGCTGTCATCTACACTTAGAAAAAAACCAGTAAGGAAACATTTATGCGCCTGCTCCCTCTCGTTGCCGCAGCGACAGCTGCATTTCTGGTCGTTGCCTGCAGTTCTCCTACGCCGCCGCGTGGCGTGACAGTAGTGAATAATTTCGACGCCAAACGTTATCTCGGTACCTGGTATGAGATTGCCCGTTTTGATCACCGCTTTGAACGTGGACTGGAAAAAGTCACCGCAACATACAGCCTACGAGATGACGGCGGCCTGAATGTCATTAATAAAGGCTATAACCCTGACAGAGAAATGTGGCAGCAGAGTGAAGGGAAAGCGTACTTTACCGGCGCGCCTACCCGCGCTGCGCTGAAAGTGTCATTCTTTGGTCCTTTCTATGGCGGTTATAACGTTATTGCACTCGATCGGGAATACCGCCATGCGCTGGTTTGCGGCCCGGACCGCGACTACCTGTGGATACTCTCCCGCACGCCAACCATTTCTGACGAAGTGAAACAGGAGATGCTGGCAGTCGCGACCCGGGAAGGGTTTGATGTCAGTAAGTTTATTTGGGTACAGCAGCCCGGTAGTTAGTGAGTGCTAAGTTTCAGGCCAATAATCCCCAATACGATTAACGCCAGACTCGCCAGGCGCATCGGATTAGCGGACTCACCGAGCAGCACAATGCCGGTGATAGCCGCGCCGACTGCGCCAATCCCCGTCCACACAGCATAAGCCGTCCCCACCGGTAACGATTTCATCGCCCAGGCAAGTAACGCCATACTGACAATCATCGCCGTCACGGTAATAACACTTGGCGTCAAACGACTAAAGCCGTGGGTATATTTCAGGCCAACGGCCCATACCACTTCCAGCAGACCAGCAATAACTAAGATAATCCAGGACATATCAGGCTCCGGAGAATTGGGGCCGTCCCCGGTGAAAAGATGCGTTTGCAGGTCGTCCTGCAAAGCTAATGGTTGAACGGGTATTTTGCCAGGTGGCAGGGGAATTTCAACTATTACCTTAATGACTATCGCAAAAAAACAAACGGCACGACACAGCTGTCGTACCGTTATTGCTTATTGCTGTGCTTTTGTTGCTGCACCAGAAATCGCGTTACCGCCATCAGAGATATCTTCACCAACGCCACGCGTGGTGTTGCAAGCAGTTAATACTGTTGAAAGCACCAGAACAGAAAAGATCGCTGCAATTGTCTTCTTCACCATAACGTCTTCCTTTTAGGTAATGTTATTTATGTTTGCCTATAGCAAATTAATAATAGACAACATCGCCAAAAATGATGGAAATCTGATGATTTTTCGGAAGAGAAGAAAAATTAGCTGGCAGCGCGGGAGATGGAGTTGCCGAGATGTTTGATATCTTCACCGAAACCGCGAGCAGTGTTACAGCCCGTGAGCAGCGTGCTGGCAAGCAAAACAAGAACGATAAGGCGTTTCATCATCTCTGACCTGAATAAGTGATGGTGCAGCCTGCAGGCCGCACCACCACCGCATTACTTCACGCGAGAGACGTATTCACCAGAGCGGGTATCCACTTTGATGACTTCGCCGATTTGTACGAACAGCGGAACTTTAACCACAGCGCCAGTAGACAGGGTAGCCGGTTTGCCGCCAGTACCTGCGGTATCACCTTTCAGGCCCGGATCGGTATCCACGATTTCCAGTTCAACGAAGTTCGGCGGAGTAACGGAGATCGGCTGACCATTCCACAGAGTTACGATACACTCTGCCTGATCCAGCAACCATTTGGCGTTGTCGCCAATTGCTTTTGCATCAGCAGACAGCTGCTCGAAAGTTTCGTTGTTCATGAAGTGCCAGAACTCACCGTCGTTGTACAGGTAAGTCAGGTTCATATCGACAACATCAGCGCCTTCAGCGGAATCAGTAGATTTGAAGGTTTTTTCTACGCGAGTACCGGTCAGCAGACGACGCAGTTTAACGCGAGCAAATGCCTGGCCTTTACCCGGTTTTACGAATTCACTCGCTTCAACCGCGTAAGGTTCGCCGTCTAACATGATTTTAAGACCAGCACGAAAATCGTTGCTATAGTACGTTGCCATAAGGCCCTCTGAAATTTGTTAATTGGTAGCTAAGCCACAAAATGGCGCATATTGTAACCCTAAATACCCCATCCAGAGAAGATTGGTTAACGCAACTTGCCGATGTTGTGACCGATCCTGATGAACTTCTGCGTCTTTTGAATATAGACGCGGACGAAAAACTGTTGGCCGGACGCAGCGCCAAAAAGCTGTTTGCCCTGCGTGTGCCCCGCTCATTTATCGATCGCATGGAGAAAGGCAATCCGGACGATCCACTTTTGCGTCAGGTACTTACCTCGCAAGATGAGTTTGTCGTCGCGCCCGGATTCTCCACCGACCCACTGGAAGAACAGCACAGCGTAGTGCCAGGTTTGTTGCATAAATACCACAACCGGGCGCTTTTGCTGGTCAAAGGCGGCTGCGCGGTAAATTGCCGCTATTGCTTCCGTCGCCATTTCCCGTATGCCGAAAATCAGGGCAACAAGCGTAACTGGCAGACTGCACTTGAGTATGTTGCTGCGCATCCGGAACTGGACGAGATGATTTTCTCCGGCGGCGATCCGCTGATGGCGAAAGATCACGAGCTGGACTGGTTGCTTACACAACTGGAAGCCATCCCGCATATCAAACGTCTGCGGATTCACAGCCGTCTGCCGATTGTGATCCCGGCACGCATCACAGATGCGCTGGTTGAACGCTTTTCACATTCTACGCTGCAAATCTTGCTGGTGAATCACATCAACCATGCCAATGAGGTAGATGAAACATTCCGCCAGGCGATGGCTAAGTTGCGCCGGGTAGGCGTTACTTTGCTGAACCAGAGCGTTCTGTTACGTGGTGTGAACGATAACGCACAAACGCTGGCAAACCTGAGTAATGCGTTGTTCGATGCGGGCGTGATGCCGTATTACCTGCATGTGCTCGATAAAGTACAGGGCGCGGCGCATTTTATGGTGAGTGATGACGAAGCACGGCAGATTATGCGTGAGCTGCTGACGCTGGTATCTGGATATATGGTGCCGAAACTGGCGCGCGAGATTGGCGGCGAACCCAGTAAAACGCCGCTGGATCTCCAGCTACGCCAGCAGTAACTGATTAAACAGGGAAGTTTAATCTTTGCACGTTGCATAACCTTTAATTATTCATATATATTGCTGTTATTACTTTTTATATAACCAACACCAATAATTAACCTTTCTTTTCTGTTTATATAGAGTGAGCACGGCTATTTATGTTATTTTAACAACTATTACTACCAAGCCCATTTATCTGGCTTATAAATTAAAATTAATTATTTAATTGAGAAATGGTTAGGGAGAACCTACATGGCCATAAGCATCAAGGGAGTTAATACCGGTGTTATTCGCAAGAGTAATAATTTCATTGCACTGGCGCTGAAAATTAAAGAGCCTCGCAATAAAGAATCGTTGTTCTTTATGTCTGTCATGGAACTGCGCGACCTGCTGATTGCGCTGGAAAGCCGTCTGCATCAAAAGCATAAACTGGATGCTGATGCACGTCTTCAGTATGAGCAGACTCGCGATAAAGTTATTAAGAAAATGGCAGAAAATACCCCAGAAATTCTGGTTGATGAGCTTAAAAATGCCGATATTAATCGCCGAGTTAATATGCTGGAACTTACCGATAATCAGGGCGAAAATCTTAGCTTCGTATTAACGTTACATGACGGTAGCAAATGTGAGTTAGTCGTCAATGAGTTGCAGATTGAAATGCTGGCGCGAGCAATCATTCATGCAATTAATAATGCGGAAATGCGCGAACTGGCATTACGTATTACATCACTCTTAGATTTCCTGCCGTTATACGACGTTGACTGCCAGGACAATGGCAATCTGGAATATGACACCTATTCCCAACCGGAATGGAAACATAACTTGTTCAACCATTATCTGGCAGTGCTTTATCGCTTTAAAGATGAAAATGGCAAAGAGCAATTTAGCGGCGCGGTGGTGAAAACGCGTGAAGCAACGCCGGGTAAAGAAGTGGAGGCGATCACTCGCCGAATGCTTGATTTCAGCCCCAGACTGAAAAAACTCGCGGGTGTGCCATGTCAGGTCTATGTTCGCACCGTAGCGGCAAATAACACCCAACCGCTAACCCAGGATCAATGCTTACGCGCGCTGCATCACTTACGTGTTCAGTCCATCAGCAAAAGTGCACCACAAGCGAAATAATCTCATCTTTGCTAATGCGAGGCTGGAGTCATCCAGCCTCTGAATCACATCAATTCGGGCACTTATATACCTGGCCGATAATCTGGCTATCCGTCGGGACAAAACTGGACAACATTCCCTGCGACGGGCTGCTGATACCATAAATCACGTTACCACCCATTGCCGCTGCCTGGTTGCGCAGATCGTTTGCCGCACCACGCATAGAACCGCCTTCTTCACCGTGTTGCCCGGAAAGCCAGTTACTTTGCTTACCTGTCGCAGTACCAATCAGCTGGCACTCTGCGCCTGGCTGCTCGTCCACAATGCGTACACTCTGACCGGCAGCACTCAATTCGTTGCTGGAGCTACAACCCGCCATCAGTAGCGCGGCACCGACAATCCCTGCTAAGTATTTTACGTGCATGTTATTCCCCATAATCAATGAGCTGGACGCCACTCGCGTCGTCCGTGTCTGAATCTTATACTAGAAAGATGACCAAAAGAAAAACCCCCAGACATTTCTGCCCGGGGGTTTGTTTATTTCTGCGAGGTGCAGGGCAATTACATCATGCCGCCCATGCCACCCATGCCGCCCATACCGCCAGCAGCGCCTAAGTCAGCTGCATCGTTTTTCGGCAGGTCGGTAACCATGCACTCGGTGGTGATCATCAGACCAGCCACAGAAGCCGCGTACTGCAGAGCAGAGCGGGTTACTTTGGTTGGGTCCAGGATACCCATGTCGATCATGTTGCCGTATTCTTCGGTTGCTGCGTTGTAACCGTAGTTGCCGTCGCCGCCTTTAACGGTGTTAGCAACAACAGACGGTTCTTCGCCGCAGTTCAGGACGATCTGACGCAGCGGAGCTTCCATTGCACGCAGTGCAACTTTGATACCTACGTTCTGGTCTTCGTTCTGACCACGCAGGTCTGCCAGTTTAGACGCTACGCGGATCAGCGCAACACCACCACCAGCAACCACGCCTTCTTCTACCGCAGCACGGGTCGCGTGCAGGGCGTCTTCAACGCGTGCTTTTTTCTCTTTCATTTCAACTTCGGTAGCAGCACCAACTTTGATAACTGCAACGCCGCCTGCCAGTTTCGCTACGCGCTCCTGCAGTTTTTCACGGTCGTAGTCAGAAGTTGCTTCTTCAATCTGCTGACGGATCTGAGCAACACGGCCCTGGATTGCAGCTTCTTCACCCACGCCATCAATGATAGTGGTGGTGTCTTTGTTGATCACAACACGTTTAGCCTGACCCAGGTCTTCCAGGGTTGCTTTTTCCAGCTCCATACCGATCTCTTCAGAGATCACGGTACCGCCAGTCAGGGTTGCGATATCCTGCAGCATAGCTTTACGACGATCGCCGAAGCCCGGAGCTTTAACCGCAGCAACTTTCACGATGCCACGCATGGTGTTAACAACCAGAGTTGCCAGCGCTTCGCCTTCAACATCTTCAGCGATGATCAGCAGCGGTTTACCTGCTTTTGCAACGGCTTCCAGAACCGGCAGCATTTCACGGATGTTGGAGATTTTCTTGTCAGCCAGCAGGATGAACGGGCTTTCCAGTTCTACTGCGCCAGTTTCCGGCTTGTTGATGAAGTAAGGAGACAGGTAGCCACGGTCGAACTGCATACCTTCAACCACATCCAGTTCATCCTGCAGACCGGTACCGTCTTCAACGGTGATAACGCCTTCTTTACCGACTTTGTCCATCGCTTCAGCGATCAGTTTACCTACGGTTTCGTCGGAGTTAGCGGAGATGGTACCAACCTGAGCAATCGCTTTAGAGTCAGAGCACGGTACGGACAGCGCTTTCAGTTCTTCAACTGCAGCGGTAACAGCTTTGTCGATACCACGTTTCAGGTCCATCGGGTTCATGCCCGCAGCAACAGCTTTCAGGCCTTCAGTGATGATAGCCTGAGCCAGTACGGTTGCGGTGGTGGTACCGTCGCCTGCAGCGTCGTTCGCTTTAGAGGCAACTTCTTTCACCATCTGCGCACCCATGTTTTCGAACTTGTCTTCCAGTTCGATTTCACGAGCAACGGAAACACCATCTTTGGTGATGGTCGGTGCACCGAAAGATTTATCCAGAACTACGTTACGGCCTTTCGGACCGAGGGTAACTTTCACTGCATCTGCCAGTACGTTTACGCCGCGCAGCATTTTCACACGAGCGTCGTTACCGAATTTTACGTCTTTAGCTGCCATTATCTTTATTCCTTAAATTCGTATGTTCAGTGTCGTGCGCGGATTACGCTTCAACAATTGCCAGAATGTCGCTTTCGGACATGATCAACACTTCTTCATTGTCGATCTTCTCAGATTTCACACCGTAGCCATCGTTGAAAATAACGATGTCGCCAACTTTCACGTCCAGCGGCTTCACTTCGCCATTTTCAAGGATACGGCCATTGCCGACAGCCAGCACTTCGCCACGGGTAGATTTAGCCGCTGCAGAGCCGGTCAGAACGATGCCGCCAGCAGATTTAGTTTCAACTTCTTTACGCTTGACGATCACGCGATCATGCAATGGACGAATATTCATTGATAACTCTCCTTTGAGAAAGTCCGTATCTGTTATGGGTGACGCCGGACCTTACGTGGTTTCCCGGCTGGTGACCAGAGAAATGGGGGTGAGGCTTCGCCCCTTCAAGGGGGAAAATGAAAAAAAATTCTGATCAGCACAAAATCGGGTGAAAACACTGATTCACCTCACATTTCATCGCAATTTATTCATCGCCGTCATAAGCGAATCTGATTGTGCTACCATCGAAAATCTACGCAGTTGCCCAAGATTTGGGCGCAATCGGACATCAACCCATGAGTGGACTCAAACAAGAACTGGGGCTGGCCCAGGGCATCGGCCTGCTATCGACGTCATTATTAGGCACTGGCGTGTTTGCCGTTCCTGCGTTAGCTGCACTGGTAGCAGGCAATACCAGCCTGTGGGCGTGGCCCGTTTTGATTATCTTAGTGTTCCCGATTGCAATTGTGTTTGCGATTCTGGGTCGCCACTATCCCAGTGCAGGCGGCGTCGCACACTTCGTCGGTATGGCGTTTGGTTCGCGGCTTGAGCGAGTCACCGGCTGGTTATTTTTATCGGTCATTCCCGTGGGTTTGCCTGCCGCGCTACAAATTGCTGCCGGGTTCGGCCAGGCGATGTTTGGCTGGCATAGCTGGCAACTGTTGTTAGCAGAACTCGGTACGCTGGCGCTGGTGTGGTATATCGGTACTCGCGGTGCCAGTTCCAGTGCTAATCTACAAACAGTTATTGCCGGACTTATCGTCGCGCTGATTGTCGCTATCTGGTGGGCGGGCGATATCAAACCTGCGAATATCCCCTTCCCTGCACCTAGTAATATCGAACTTACCGGGTTATTTGCTGCGTTATCAGTGATGTTCTGGTGCTTTGTCGGTCTGGAAGCATTTGCCCATCTTGCCTCGGAATTTAAAAATCCAGAGCGTGATTTTCCTCGTGCTTTGATGATTGGTCTGCTGCTGGCAGGATTAGTCTACTGGGGCTGTACGGTAGTCGTCTTACACTTCGACGCCTATGGTGAACAAATGGCGGCAGCAGCATCGCTTCCAAAAATTGTAGTGCAACTGTTCGGTGTAGGAGCGTTATGGATTGCCTGCGTGATTGGCTATCTGGCCTGCTTTGCCAGTCTCAACATTTATATACAGAGCTTCGCCCGCCTGGTCTGGTCGCAGGCGCAACATAATCCTGACCACTACCTGGCACGCCTCTCTTCTCGTCATATCCCGAATAATGCCCTCAATGCGGTGCTCGGCTGCTGCGTGGTGAGCACGTTGGTGATTCATGCTTTAGAGATCAATCTGGACGCACTTATTATTTATGCCAATGGCATCTTTATTATGATTTATCTGTTATGCATGCTGGCAGGCTGTAAATTATTGCAAGGACGTTATCGGCTACTGGCGGTGGTTGGCGGGCTGTTATGCGTTCTGTTACTGGCAATGGTCGGCTGGAAAAGTCTCTATGCGCTGATCATGCTGGCGGGGTTATGGCTGTTTCTGCCAAAACGAAAAACGCCGGAAAATGGCATAACCACATAATCCGGCGTTTTGGCATTAATCCTGGCGATCGTCTTTATGATCAAGGCGGTCGCGCTCATCATCCTTTCGCTGGTACTCACCATCAAAAGTATTACCGCCACCGGTCCCGGCGCTAAAACCGCCGCCTGGCATGCGAGAAAAGCGCAAATGCGGCATCAACTTCACTGTCAGATGCTTTTGCACCGGCGGTAATAAAAGCAGAAGACCGAGGAAGTCGGTGAAAAAGCCCGGTAATAAAAGCAGCAAACCGGCAATGATCAGCGAAACACTTTTAATCATCTCCGCCGCTGGGTTTTCACCTGCCGCCATTTTTTGCTGCATCAGCACGAAATTCTTAAAGCCCTGGTTACGTACCAGTGACATACCAATAACTGACGTGAATATAACCAGCACGAGGGTCAGCAATACCCCCAATACATGGGCAACCTGAATAAAGATTGAAATCTCAATATAGACATAAAGGAAAATGGCAATAAAAGGTAACCAGCGCAAAGGTTTCTCCTGTAATAGCAGCCGGTTAAACCCGGCTACCTGAATGGGTTGCGAATCGCGTTTAGCTTATATTGTGGTCATTAGCAAAATTTCAAGATGTTTGCGCAACTATTTTTGGTAGTAATCCCAAAGCGGTGATCTATTTCACAAATTAATAATTAAGGGGTAAAAACCGACACTTAAAGTGATCCAGATTACGGTAGAAATCCTCAAGCAGCATATGATCTCGGGTATTCGGTCGATGCAGGGGATAATCGTCGGTCGAAAAACATTCGAAACCACATATATTCTGTGTGTTTAAAGCAAATCATTGGCAGCTTGAAAAAGAAGGTTCACATGTCAAACAACATTCGTATCGAAGAAGATCTGTTGGGTACCAGGGAAGTTCCAGCTGATGCCTACTATGGTGTTCACACTCTGAGAGCGATTGAAAACTTCTATATCAGCAACAACAAAATCAGTGATATTCCTGAATTTGTTCGCGGTATGGTAATGGTTAAAAAAGCCGCAGCTATGGCAAACAAAGAGCTGCAAACCATTCCTAAAAGTGTAGCGAATGCCATCATTGCCGCATGTGATGAAGTCCTGAACAACGGAAAATGCATGGATCAGTTCCCGGTAGACGTCTACCAGGGCGGCGCAGGTACTTCCGTAAACATGAACACCAACGAAGTGCTGGCCAATATCGGTCTGGAACTGATGGGTCACCAGAAAGGTGAATATCAGTACCTGAACCCGAACGACCATGTTAACAAATGTCAGTCCACTAACGACGCCTACCCGACCGGTTTCCGTATCGCAGTTTACTCTTCCCTGATTAAGCTGGTAGATGCGATTAACCAACTGCGTGAAGGCTTTGAACGTAAAGCTGTCGAATTCCAGGACATCCTGAAAATGGGTCGTACCCAGCTGCAGGACGCAGTACCGATGACCCTCGGTCAGGAATTCCGCGCTTTCAGCATCCTGCTGAAAGAAGAAGTGAAAAATATCCAACGTACCGCTGAACTGCTGCTGGAAGTTAACCTTGGCGCAACAGCAATCGGTACTGGTCTGAACACGCCGAAAGAGTACTCTCCGCTGGCAGTGAAAAAACTGGCTGAAGTCACTGGCTTCCCATGCGTACCGGCTGAAGACCTGATCGAAGCGACCTCTGACTGCGGCGCTTATGTTATGGTTCACGGCGCGCTGAAACGCCTGGCTGTGAAGATGTCCAAAATCTGTAACGACCTGCGCTTGCTCTCTTCTGGTCCACGTGCCGGCCTGAACGAGATCAACCTGCCGGAACTGCAGGCGGGCTCTTCCATCATGCCAGCTAAAGTAAACCCGGTTGTTCCGGAAGTGGTTAACCAGGTATGCTTCAAAGTCATCGGTAACGACACCACTGTTACCATGGCAGCAGAAGCAGGTCAGCTGCAGTTGAACGTTATGGAGCCGGTCATTGGCCAGGCTATGTTCGAATCCGTTCACATTCTGACCAACGCTTGCTACAACCTGCTGGAAAAATGCATTAACGGCATCACTGCTAACAAAGAAGTGTGCGAAGGTTACGTTTACAACTCTATCGGTATCGTTACTTACCTGAACCCGTTCATCGGTCACCACAACGGTGACATCGTGGGTAAAATCTGTGCCGAAACCGGTAAGAGTGTACGTGAAGTCGTTCTGGAACGCGGTCTGTTGACTGAAGCGGAACTTGACGATATTTTCTCCGTACAGAATCTGATGCACCCGGCTTACAAAGCAAAACGCTATACTGATGAAAGCGAACAGTAATCGTACAGGGTAGTACAAATAAAGAAGGCACGTCAGATGACGTGCCTTTTTTCTTGTGAGCAGTAACTTAAAAATAACAATCTAATATCAACTTGTTAAAAAACAAGGAAGGCTAATATGCTAGTTGTAGAACTTATCATAGTTTTGCTGGCGATCTTCTTGGGCGCCAGATTGGGGGGAATAGGTATTGGTTTTGCAGGCGGATTGGGGGTGCTGGTTCTTGCCGCTATTGGCGTTAAACCCGGTAACATCCCGTTCGATGTCATTTCCATTATCATGGCGGTTATCGCCGCTATTTCTGCCATGCAGGTTGCTGGCGGTCTGGACTATCTGGTTCATCAGACAGAAAAGCTGCTGCGCCGTAACCCGAAATACATCACGATCCTCGCACCGATCGTGACCTATTTCCTGACTATCTTTGCTGGTACTGGCAACATCTCTCTGGCGACACTGCCTGTTATCGCTGAAGTTGCGAAGGAACAAGGCGTTAAACCTTGCCGTCCGCTGTCTACTGCAGTGGTATCCGCGCAGATTGCGATCACCGCATCGCCAATCTCAGCAGCAGTGGTTTACATGTCTTCCGTGATGGAAGGTCATGGCATCAGCTACCTCCATCTGCTCTCCGTGGTCATCCCGTCCACCCTGCTGGCGGTTCTGGTGATGTCCTTCCTGGTCACTATGCTGTTCAACTCCAAACTCTCTGACGATCCGATTTATCGCAAGCGTCTGGAAGAGGGCCTGGTTGAACTGCGCGGTGAAAAGCAGATTGAAATCAAATCCGGTGCAAAAACGTCCGTCTGGCTGTTCCTGCTGGGCGTAGTTGGCGTTGTTATCTATGCAATCATCAACAGCCCAAGCATGGGTCTGGTTGAAAAACCGCTGATGAACACCACCAACGCAATCCTGATCATCATGCTCAGCGTTGCAACTCTGACCACCGTTATCTGTAAAGTCGATACCGACAACATCCTCAACTCCAGCACCTTCAAAGCAGGTATGAGCGCCTGTATTTGTATCCTAGGTGTTGCGTGGCTGGGCGATACTTTCGTTTCCAACAACATCGACTGGATCAAAGATACCGCTGGTGAAGTGATTCAGGGTCATCCGTGGCTGCTGGCCGTCATCTTCTTCTTTGCTTCTGCTCTGCTGTACTCTCAGGCTGCAACCGCAAAAGCACTGATGCCGATGGCTCTGGCACTGAACGTTTCTCCGCTGACCGCTGTTGCTTCTTTCGCTGCGGTGTCTGGTCTGTTCATTCTGCCGACCTACCCGACGCTGGTTGCTGCGGTACAGATGGATGACACGGGTACTACCCGTATCGGTAAATTCGTCTTCAACCATCCGTTCTTCATCCCAGGTACTCTGGGTGTTGCCCTGGCCGTTTGCTTCGGCTTCGTGCTGGGTAGCTTCATGCTGTAATGACCAATCGCGGGGCTTCAGGCCCCGCTTTCTTTCCCGCCGACTAACATCCTTCCCCCGTCCGTTGTATAGTGACCTCTCTCTTGCGGTTCCATCTGTTCTTGCGAGGTGTTTATGCTTGATGAAAAAAGTTCGAATACCGCGTCTGTCGTGGTGCTATGTACGGCACCGGATGAAGCGACAGCCCAGGATTTAGCCGCCAAAGTGCTGGCGGAAAAACTGGCGGCCTGCGCGACCTTGATCCCCGGCGCGACCTCTCTCTATTACTGGGAAGGTAAGCTGGAGCAAGAATACGAAGTGCAGATGATTTTAAAAACTACCGTATCTCACCAGCAGGCACTGCTGGAATGCCTGAAGTCTCATCATCCATATCAAACCCCGGAACTTCTGGTTTTACCTGTTACACACGGAGACACAGATTACCTCTCATGGCTCAACGCATCTTTACGCTGATCCTGCTACTTTGCAGCACTTCCGTTTTTGCCGGATTATTCGACGCGCCGGGACGTTCACAATTTGTCCCCGCGGATCAAGCCTTTGCTTTTGATTTTCAGCAAAACCAACATGACCTGAATCTGACCTGGCAGATCAAAGACGGTTACTACCTCTACCGTAAACAGGTCCGCATTACGCCGGAACACGCGAAAATTGCCGACGTGCAGCTGCCGCAAGGCGTCTGGCATGAAGATGAGTTTTACGGCAAAAGCGAGATTTACCGCGATCGGCTGACGCTTCCCGTAACCATCAACCAGGCGAGTGCGGGAGCGACGTTAACTGTCACCTACCAGGGCTGTGCTGATGCTGGTTTCTGTTATCCGCCAGAAACCAAAACCGTTCCGTTAAGCGAAATGGTCGCCAACAACGCAGCGCTACAGCCTGCATCTGTTCCGCAGCAAGAGCAGCACGCCGCGCAATTGCCCTTTTCCGCGCTCTGGGCGTTGTTGATCGGTATTGGTATCGCCTTTACGCCATGCGTGCTGCCAATGTACCCACTGATTTCTGGCATCGTGCTGGGCGGTAAACAGCGGCTCTCCACTGCCAGAGCATTGTTGCTGACCTTTATTTATGTGCAGGGGATGGCGCTGACTTACACGGCACTGGGTCTGGTGGTTGCCGCCGCAGGGTTACAGTTCCAGGCGGCGCTACAGCACCCATACGTGCTCATTGGCCTCGCTATCGTCTTTACCTTGCTGGCGATGTCAATGTTTGGCTTGTTTACCCTGCAACTCCCCTCTTCGCTGCAAACGCGCCTCACGCTGATGAGCAATCGCCAACAGGGCGGCTCACCTGGCGGTGTGTTTGTTATGGGGGCGATTGCCGGACTGATCTGTTCACCATGCACCACCGCACCGCTTAGCGCGATTCTGCTGTATATCGCCCAAAGCGGGAACATGTGGCTGGGCGGCGGCACGCTTTATCTCTATGCGTTGGGCATGGGCCTGCCGCTGATGCTAATTACCGTCTTTGGTAACCGCTTGCTGCCGAAAAGCGGCCCGTGGATGGAACAAGTCAAAACCGCGTTTGGTTTTGTGATCCTCGCACTGCCGGTCTTCCTGCTGGAGCGAGTGATTGGTGATATATGGGGATTACGCTTGTGGTCGGCGCTTGGTGTCGCATTCTTTGGCTGGGCCTTTATCACCAGCCTACAGGCCAAACGCGGCTGGATGAGCGTAGTGCAAATAATTCTGCTGGCATCAGCATTGGTTAGCGTGCGCCCACTTCAGGATTGGGCATTTGGTGCGACGCATACCGCGCAAACTCAGACGCATCTCAACTTTACACAAATCAAAACGGTAGATGAGTTAAATCAGGCGCTCGTTGAAGCCAAAGGCAAACCAGTGATGTTAGATCTCTATGCTGACTGGTGCGTCGCCTGTAAAGAGTTCGAGAAATACACCTTCAGCGACCCTCAGGTGCAAAAAGCTTTAGCAGACACGGTCTTACTTCAGGCCAACGTCACTGCCAACGACGCCCAAGATGTGGCGCTGTTAAAACATCTCAATGTCCTTGGCCTACCGACAATTCTCTTTTTTGACGGACAAGGCCAGGAGCATCCACAAGCACGCGTCACGGGCTTTATGGATGCTGAAACCTTCAGCGCACATTTGCGCGATCGCCAACCGTGAACGACACTTGCAGTGGGAAAGACGGAGGAAAATAGCGTGCAACGTGAAGATGTACTGGGAGAAGCCCTGAAATTATTAGAATTACAAGGGATTGCCAACACCACGCTGGAGATGGTTGCTGAACGTGTGGATTATCCACTGGACGAGCTACGCCGCTTCTGGCCAGACAAAGAGGCAATCCTCTATGATGCGCTGCGCTATCTTAGCCAACAGATAGATGTCTGGCGTCGTCAGCTGATGCTGGACGAAACGCAAACCGCCGAACAAAAGCTGCTGGCGCGTTATCAGGCGCTATCGGAGTGCGTTAAAAACAACCGCTATCCGGGCTGTCTGTTTATCGCTGCCTGTACGTTTTATCCCGATCCTGGCCACCCTATTCATCAACTGGCCGATCAGCAAAAAAGCGCGGCCTACGATTTCACCCACGAACTGTTAACCACACTGGAAGTTGACGATCCGGCGATGGTAGCGAAGCAGATGGAACTGGTGCTGGAAGGATGCCTGAGCCGGATGCTGGTGAATCGAAGCCAGGCGGATGTCGACACCGCCCACCGGCTGGCGGAAGATATCCTGCGCTTCGCCCGCTGCCGCCAGGGTGGCGCACTGACCTGACAGAAACACAGAAAAGAAGCGATTTGCCGCAATCTTAAGCAGTTGAATCGCTTTTACTGAAATTAGGTTGACGAGATGTGCAGATTACGGTTTAATGCGCCCCGTTGCCCGGATAGCTCAGTCGGTAGAGCAGGGGATTGAAAATCCCCGTGTCCTTGGTTCGATTCCGAGTCCGGGCACCAAATTCATATAAACGGACCTCCACGGAGGTCCGTTTTTCGTTTCAGGACGCCATGTGATTTAAGCGTTCTGCCTTCAAATCATTTCTAACAATCTCAACCAAATTTTCCCACATCGCCAGCATGTTGCGGGTATACCCCAGCTCTGGGAAATTTATCCCTAAGCTATGAATGACTCTCACGAAATGTCGTGCGGCTGCGTGATGCAGTTGAAAATCAAATGATGTCATCAAGAGCTTAACGGTATCGTTGCCGATGACATATATAAAGCACAACCTCGGGCAGAACGCCGACTGATGAGATTTTCTGAATGAGAACAAAGAGAAATGTATCAGTCCGCTTGCTCATGCAAAGACTAACAATCCATTAAAATAGTAAGCGCTCCGGGCAATTTTCCATGGATTATTTTCTGCACATTTTTCTTTAGCAAAGATGATGAATAATGATGGTAAGGTAAATTACTTCTGGTGCTCATTAAACTCCTTTCGTAATACTATGTAATCAAGAAGTTTATGGCGGGTAAAAATAACGTCTTACATTCACCAATAATATGTAAATAAACCCATCTATAGATGGTAAAAATAGGTCATGGCAATTATCATTGAACCATTCCCTTTTCGAATGAGTTTCTATTATGCAACAACCTGTAGTTCGCGTTGGCGAATGGCTTGTTACTCCGTCCATAAACCAAATTAGCCGCAATGGGCGTCAACTTACCCTTGAGCCGAGATTAATCGATCTTCTGGTTTTCTTTGCTCAACACAGTGGCGAAGTACTTAGCAGGGATGAACTTATCGATAATGTCTGGAAGAGAAGTATTGTCACCAATCACGTTGTGACGCAGAGTATCTCAGAACTACGTAAGTCATTAAAAGATAATGATGAAGATAGTCCTGTCTATATCGCTACTGTACCAAAGCGCGGCTATAAATTAATGGTGCCGGTTATCTGGTACAGCGAAGAAGAGGGAGAGGAAATAATGCTATCTTCGCCTCCCCCTATACCAGAGGCGGTTCCTGACACAGATTCTCCCTCCCAAAGTCTTAACATTCAAAACACCGCAACACCACCTGAACAATCCCCAGTTAAAAGCAAACGATTCACTACCTTTTGGGTATGGTTTTTTTTCCTGTTGTCGTTAGGTATCTGTGTAGCACTGGTAGCGTTTTCAAGTCTTGATACACGTCTTCCGATGAGCAAATCGCGTATTTTGCTCAATCCACGCGATATTGACATTAATATGGTAAATAAAAGTTGTAACAGCTGGAGTTCCCCGTATCAGCTCTCTTACGCGATAGGCGTGGGTGATTTGGTGGCGACATCACTTAACACCTTCTCCACCTTTATGGTGCATGACAAAATCAACTACAACATTGATGAACCGAGCAGTTCCGGTAAAACATTATCTATTGCGTTTGTTAATCAGCGCCAATACCGTGCTCAACAATGCTTTATGTCGGTAAAATTGGTAGACAATGCAGATGGTTCAACCATGCTGGATAAACGTTATGTCATCACTAACGGTAATCAGCTGGCGATTCAAAATGATTTACTGGAGAGTTTATCAAAAGCGTTAAACCAACCGTGGCCACAACGAATGCAGGAGATGCTCCAGCAAATTTTGCCGCATCGTGGTGCGTTATTAACTAATTTTTATCAGGCTCATGATTATTTACTGCATGGCGATGATAAATCATTGAACCGTGCCAGTGAATTACTAGGTGAGATTGTTCAATCATCCCCCGAATTTACCTACGCGAGAGCAGAAAAAGCATTAGTTGATATCGTGCGCCATTCTCAACATCCTTTAGATGAAAAACAATTAGCAGCACTGAATACAGAAATAGATAACATTGTTACACTGCCGGAACTGAACAACCTGTCCATTATATATCAAATAAAAGCGGTCAGTGCTCTGGTAAAAGGTAAAACAGATGAGTCTTACCAGGCGATAAATACTGGCATTGATCTTGAAATGTCCTGGCTAAATTATGTGTTGCTTGGCAAGGTTTATGAAATGAAGGGGATGAACCGGGAAGCAGCTGATGCATATCTCACCGCCTTTAATTTACGCCCAGGGGCAAACACCCTTTACTGGATTGAAAATGGTATATTCCAGACTTCTGTTCCTTATGTTGTACCTTATCTCGACAAATTTCTCGCTTCAGAATAAGTGACTCCCGGGTTGATTCATACTCGGGAATATTTGTTGTTGAGTTTTTGTATGTTATTGTTGGTATAATATGTTGCGGCAATTTATTTGCCGCATATTTTTTATAACAGAAATTTAACCGAAAAACATCTCTTAATTCATTGTAAATATTGAATGTTTATCTTTTCATGATATCAACTTGCGATCCTGATGTGTTAATAAAAAACCTCAAGTTCTCACTTACAGAAACTTTTGTGTTATTTCACCTAATCTTTAGGATTAATCTTTTTTTTTGAGTAATCTTGTCGCCAGTTTGGTCTGGTCAGTAAATAGTTACGCATCATGACCCGGACTCCAAATTCAAAAATGAAATTAGGAGAAGAGCATGAGTTCTGCCAAGAAGATCGGGCTATTTGCCTGTACCGGTGTTGTTGCCGGTAATATGATGGGGAGCGGCATTGCATTATTGCCTGCGAACCTTGCAAGTATCGGTGGTATTGCTATCTGGGGTTGGATTATCTCTATTATTGGTGCAATGTCGTTGGCTTATGTATATGCCCGACTGGCAACAAAAAACCCGCAACAAGGAGGCCCAATTGCTTATGCCGGAGAAATTTCTCCTGCATTTGGTTTTCAGACAGGTGTTCTTTATTACCATGCTAACTGGATTGGTAACCTGGCGATTGGTATTACCGCTGTATCTTATCTTTCCACCTTCTTCCCTGTATTAAATGATCCTGTTCCGGCGGGTATCGCTTGTATTGCTATCGTCTGGGTATTTACCTTTGTAAATATGCTCGGCGGTACCTGGGTAAGCCGTTTAACCACTATTGGTCTGGTGCTGGTTCTTATTCCTGTAGTTATGACTGCTATTGTTGGCTGGCATTGGTTTGATGCTGCAACTTATGCTGCTAACTGGAATACCGCAGGTACTACTGATGGTCATGCGATCATTAAAAGTATTCTGCTCTGCCTGTGGGCCTTCGTGGGTGTTGAATCCGCAGCGGTAAGTACTGGTATGGTTAAAAACCCGAAACGTACCGTTCCGCTGGCAACCATGCTGGGTACTGGTTTAGCAGGTATTGTTTACATCGCTGCGACTCAGGTGCTTTCCGGTATGTATCCGTCTTCTGTAATGGCAGGCTCCGGTGCTCCGTTTGCAATCAGTGCTTCTACTATCCTGGGTAACTGGGCTGCGCCGATGGTTTCTGCATTCACCGCTTTTGCGTGCCTGACTTCTCTGGGTTCCTGGATGATGCTGGTAGGTCAGGCAGGTGTGCGTGCCGCTAACGACGGTAACTTCCCGAAAGTTTATGGTGAAGTCGACAGCAACGGTATTCCGAAAAAAGGTCTGCTGCTGGCTGCAGTGAAAATGACTGCCCTGATGATCCTCATCACTCTGATGAACTCTGCCGGTGGTAAAGCATCTGACCTGTTCGGTGAACTGACCGGTATCGCAGTACTGCTGACTATGCTGCCGTACTTCTACTCTTGCGTTGACCTGATTCGTTTTGAAGGCGTTAACATCCGCAACTTTGTCAGCCTGATCTGCTCTGTACTGGGTTGCGTGTTCTGCTTCATCGCGCTGATGGGCGCAAGCTCCTTCGAGCTGGCAGGTACCTTCATCGTCAGCCTGATTATCCTGATGTTCTACGCTCGCAAAATGCACGAGCGCCAGAGCCACTCAATGGATAACCACACAGCGTCTAACGCACATTAATTAAAAGTATTTTCCGAGGCTCCTCCTTTCATTTTGTCCCATGTGTTGGGAGGGGCCTTTTTTACCTGGAGATATGACTATGAACGTTATTGCAATATTGAATCACATGGGGGTTTATTTTAAAGAAGAACCCATCCGTGAACTTCATCGCGCGCTTGAACGTCTGAACTTCCAGATTGTTTACCCGAACGACCGTGACGACTTATTAAAACTGATCGAAAACAATGCGCGTCTGTGCGGTGTTATTTTTGACTGGGATAAATATAATCTCGAGCTGTGCGAAGAAATTAGCAAAATGAACGAGAACCTGCCGTTGTACGCGTTCGCTAATACGTATTCCACTCTCGATGTAAGCCTGAATGACCTGCGTTTACAGATTAGCTTCTTTGAATATGCGCTGGGTGCTGCTGAAGATATTGCTAACAAGATCAAGCAGACCACTGACGAATATATCAACACTATTCTGCCTCCGCTGACCAAAGCACTGTTTAAATATGTTCGTGAAGGTAAATATACTTTCTGTACTCCTGGTCATATGGGCGGTACTGCATTCCAGAAAAGCCCGGTAGGTAGCCTGTTCTATGATTTCTTTGGTCCGAACACCATGAAATCTGATATTTCCATTTCAGTATCTGAATTGGGTTCTCTGCTGGATCACAGCGGTCCGCACAAAGAAGCAGAACAGTATATCGCTCGCGTATTTAACGCAGACCGCAGCTACATGGTGACCAACGGTACTTCCACTGCGAACAAGATTGTTGGTATGTACTCTGCTCCGGCAGGCAGCACCATTCTGATTGACCGTAACTGCCACAAATCGCTAACCCACCTGATGATGATGAGCGATGTTACACCAATCTATTTCCGCCCGACCCGTAACGCTTACGGTATTCTTGGTGGTATCCCACAGAGTGAATTCCAGCACGCTACCATTGCTAAGCGCGTAAAAGAAACACCAAACGCGACCTGGCCGGTACATGCCGTAATTACTAACTCTACCTATGATGGTCTGCTGTACAACACCGACTTCATCAAGAAAACACTGGATGTGAAATCCATCCACTTTGACTCCGCGTGGGTGCCTTACACCAACTTCTCACCGATTTACGAAGGTAAATGCGGTATGAGCGGTGGCCGTGTAGAAGGGAAAGTGATTTACGAAACCCAGTCTACTCACAAACTGCTGGCGGCGTTCTCTCAGGCTTCCATGATCCACGTTAAAGGTGACGTAAACGAAGAAACCTTTAACGAAGCCTACATGATGCACACCACCACTTCTCCGCACTACGGTATCGTGGCGTCCACTGAAACCGCTGCGGCGATGATGAAAGGTAATGCTGGTAAGCGTCTGATCAACGGTTCCATTGAACGTGCGATCAAGTTCCGTAAAGAGATCAAACGCCTGAGAACGGAATCTGATGGCTGGTTCTTTGATGTATGGCAACCGGATCATATCGATACCACTGAATGCTGGCCGCTGCGTTCTGACAGCTCCTGGCACGGCTTCAAGAACATCGACAATGAACACATGTATCTTGACCCGATTAAAGTCACCCTGCTGACCCCGGGGATGGAAAAAGACGGCACCATGAGCGACTTTGGTATTCCGGCCAGCATCGTGGCGAAATACCTCGACGAACATGGCATCGTTGTTGAGAAAACCGGCCCGTATAACCTGCTGTTCCTGTTCAGCATCGGTATTGATAAGACCAAAGCATTGAGCCTGCTGCGTGCTCTGACTGACTTCAAACGTGCGTTCGACCTGAACCTGCGTGTGAAAAACATGCTGCCGTCTCTGTATCGTGAAGATCCTGAATTCTATGAAAACATGCGTATTCAGGAACTGGCTCAGAATATCCACAAACTGATTGTTCACCACAATCTGCCGGATCTGATGTATCGCGCATTTGAAGTGCTGCCGACTATGGTAATGACTCCATATGCTGCGTTCCAGAAAGAGCTGCACGGTATGACCGAAGAGGTTTACCTCGACGAAATGGTAGGTCGTATTAACGCCAATATGATCCTTCCGTATCCGCCGGGAGTTCCTCTGGTAATGCCGGGTGAAATGATCACCGAAGAAAGCCGTCCGGTTCTGGAGTTCCTGCAGATGCTGTGTGAAATCGGCGCTCACTATCCGGGCTTTGAAACCGATATTCACGGTGCATACCGTCAGGCTGATGGCCGCTATACCGTTAAGGTATTGAAAGAAGAAAGCAAAAAATAATTAGCTCGTACAAGGGAAGTGGCTTGCCACTTCCCTTTTTTGCTCATAAGGAGAACACATGAAAACACCCTCACAGCCGCGCGCGATATACTATATCGTGGCGATCCAAATCTGGGAGTACTTCAGTTTTTACGGCATGCGTGCCTTACTCATTCTCTATCTCACCCATCAGCTTGGTTTTGATGATAACCATGCCATCAGCCTGTTCAGCGCATATGCATCTCTGGTTTACGTTACCCCTATTCTCGGCGGCTGGCTTGCCGACCGCCTGCTCGGCAATCGCACTGCAGTGATTGCCGGCGCGCTGTTAATGACCCTTGGCCATGTAGTGCTGGGCATTGATACAAATTCAACCTTTAGCCTGTATCTGGCGCTGGCAATCATTATTTGTGGCTACGGTTTATTCAAATCAAACATCAGCTGTTTGCTTGGCGAGCTCTACGACGAGAACGATCATCGACGTGATGGCGGTTTTTCGCTGCTGTATGCTGCGGGCAATATCGGTTCTATCGCAGCCCCCATCGCCTGCGGCCTGGCTGCTCAGTGGTATGGCTGGCATGTTGGCTTTGCCCTTGCGGGTGGCGGCATGTTTATCGGTTTGTTGATTTTCTTAAGCGGTCATCGTCATTTCCAGTCCACGCGTAGTATGGATAAGAAAGCGCTCACTCGCGTGAAATTTGCCTTACCAGTATGGAGCTGGTTAGTGGTGATGCTCTGTTTAGCCCCAGTATTTTTTACCCTGCTGCTGGAGAACGACTGGTCGGGATATTTGCTGGCGATCGTTTGCCTCATTGCCGCACAAATCATTGCCCGCATGATGATCAAATACCCCGAACACCGTCGTGCTCTTTGGCAAATAGTATTGTTGATGCTTGTCGGAACGTTGTTCTGGGTACTGGCACAACAGGGCGGCAGCACCATCAGCTTGTTTATCGATCGCTTTGTGAATCGTCAGGCATTCAATATTGAAGTGCCGACTGCGCTATTCCAGTCAGTGAATGCGATTGCAGTGATGCTCGCTGGGGTTGTTCTGGCCTGGCTGGCGTCGCCAGAAAGCCGCGGCAATTCAGCATTGCGCGTCTGGCTGAAGTTTGCCTTTGGCTTACTGCTGATGGCTTGTGGCTTTATGTTGCTGGCATTTGATGCCCGACATGCAGCGGCTGGCGGTCAAGCGTCAATGGGCGTGATGATATCCGGGCTGGCGCTAATGGGCTTTGCTGAACTCTTTATTGACCCGGTGGCGATTGCGCAAATCACGCGTCTGAAAATGTCTGGCGTATTAACCGGTATTTATATGCTGGCAACAGGCGCGGTTGCCAACTGGCTGGCAGGCGTCGTGGCACAGCAGACGACAGAGTCGCAAATTAGCGGAATGGCAATTGCAGCTTACCAGCGATTCTTTTCTCAGATGGGAGAGTGGACGTTGGCTTGTGTCGCGATCATCGTGGTATTGGCCTTTGCTGCCCGTTATCTGTTTAGCACGCCGACAAATATGATACAGGAGAGCAACGATTAACTGTCGTAAAAACAATTGGTTATGAATAAATTAACTTTCAGTTTATCACACTAGCAAATCGAGATTAATAAGTCATTTAAACCATTTTTATGGTTATTTATTAGTGATATCAACTTGAGGTAAGCGTTAGTTTCGATAAGATAAACTGAGTTATTAATAGTCGAGGCAGATAATACAGTGTACCGATCTGTCTCTTTATCTACGCTAAATTGAAAGCTGGATTTAGAGGAACCAAAATGTCTGAACGAGAAACACGGGGAGCCAATGAGGCTATTGATTTTAACGATGAACTGAGAAATCGCCGCGAAAAACTGGCAGCACTGCGTCAGCAAGGTGTGGCGTTTCCTAATGATTTTCGCCGCGACCATACCTCTGACCAGTTGCACGAAGAGTTTGATGCGAAGGATAACCAGGAACTGGAATCCTTAAACATTGAAGTCTCGGTTGCTGGCCGAATGATGACCCGTCGTATCATGGGGAAAGCCTCCTTTGTAACGTTGCAGGATGTCGGTGGCCGTATTCAACTGTACGTTGCACGAGATAGCCTGCCAGAAGGTGTTTATAACGATCAGTTTAAAAAATGGGACCTCGGCGACATTATCGGTGCCCGCGGTACGCTGTTTAAGACGCAAACGGGTGAGCTTTCCATTCACTGTACTGAGTTACGCCTGCTGACTAAGGCACTGCGTCCATTGCCGGATAAATTCCATGGCTTACAGGATCAGGAAGTCCGTTATCGTCAACGTTATCTGGACCTCATCGCTAACGATAAATCCCGTCAAACGTTTGTTGTCCGTTCAAAAATTCTGGCCGCTATCCGCCAGTTCATGGTCGCGCGCGGCTTTATGGAAGTAGAAACCCCGATGATGCAGGTAATTCCAGGTGGGGCATCTGCTCGCCCGTTTATTACCCATCATAATGCTCTGGATTTGGATATGTACCTGCGTATTGCGCCGGAGCTATATCTGAAACGTCTGGTTGTAGGTGGTTTTGAACGGGTATTCGAAATCAACCGTAACTTCCGTAATGAAGGTATTTCTGTTCGTCATAATCCGGAGTTCACGATGATGGAACTCTACATGGCGTATGCGGATTACCACGATTTGATTGAACTGACGGAATCACTGTTCCGCACTCTGGCACAAGAGGTACTGGGTACCACTAAAGTCACTTATGGCGAGCATGTGTTTGATTTCGGCAAACCGTTTGAAAAACTCACCATGCGCGAAGCAATCAAAAAATATCGTCCAGAAACCGATATGGCGGACCTGGATAATTTTGATGCTGCTAAAGCATTAGCTGAATCTATCGGAATTACGGTAGAGAAAAGCTGGGGGCTGGGACGCATTGTCACGGAGATCTTTGATGAAGTGGCAGAAGCACATCTGATTCAGCCAACCTTTATCACGGAATATCCGGCAGAAGTGTCACCGCTGGCGCGCCGTAATGATGTTAACCCGGAAATCACCGACCGTTTTGAATTCTTCATCGGTGGTCGTGAAATTGGTAATGGTTTTAGCGAATTAAACGACGCAGAAGATCAGGCGGAACGTTTCCAGGAACAGGTTAACGCTAAAGCTGCAGGTGACGACGAAGCCATGTTCTATGACGAAGATTACGTGACTGCGCTGGAATATGGTCTGCCGCCAACCGCGGGTCTGGGTATTGGTATCGACCGAATGATTATGCTGTTTACTAACAGTCATACTATTCGCGACGTTATTCTCTTCCCGGCGATGCGTCCACAGAAATAAATTTCATTTTAACGAACGAAGCAGTCAGACGACTGCTTCGTTCGTCGTTCCACAAATCCAGTTTCGAGGAGAGACGCTTCGTTTCAAGATAACCAGCGGGTCCACTCAACTACAGCTCCTAAAAGAGAGAAAAAAGTAATGCCACAGGCAGACTCATTGGCCAGGTTATTCCGACCAGAAATGCACTAAGTAAACGAATATGTGTTTTCTCATGTGAGATAAACCAGATAATGACAAAGGATATGTTCACACCAATCACATAAAAAATTAATATTTTAGAGAATAGTGCCATTTTTTATGTTCTTCTTATCCTTCCTGACTACTTGTAAAACTGACGGAAATAGTCATCAACGGTCATAATGTTGAGGTCAAAATCAATATCCGGTAAGTCTAAGCATTTGAGCCTGATTAAATCTTCGATTTCACTTGCGGCTAACGATGTCGTTATTGCGAAGGAATTTTCATTCAATTGTCGTGGTATCCCATATTCATCAGCCACGATAGAGGAGAAATTCATATCATACATCAATGATCTTAACCTTAAGAACACTGAGGAATAAGATGATGGATAATCAAAAGAAACAACATAAGTATTGAACTTGTTTTTACCTTCCATAATATGACTCCTATCAATATTAAACGCTCTGGGGACGCACAACTTATTAACCCCGATCGATGATTCTCATATAGGAGATATTCTTTTTTTTTTGCTCAGTAAAGGGGATGACTTGGGACAAGAAAACGCTCTCTCTGACCATTCTTTGTGCATCCCCCTACCCTTCAGATTCTCTCCTGCATCACACCGCGGAGAGCAAGAAAAATATCGTGACTCTGTACTCTCCCATCAACTGCGAATATCATCATACTCACGCGTTTTATCAAATTCGTGTTTCGCAAATGGGCATAGTGGGATAATTTTTCGTTTTTCCTGACGCATTTTTTCCACGACTTTCGCAACCAGCTGTTTACCAATCCCCTGTCCTTTCAGGCTTTCATCGACATCGGTATGTTCGATAATCGCTAAATTCTCGCCGGTCGGCACAAAGACAATTTCAGCGATTTGCTTGCCCTGTTCGTCATTAATGTAAAATTTATTGTGGCCTTCGCGTATTTCCATTTTACCCTCGCTTATTTATGACGGTATTTCAGCGCGCCACTCGGGCACGTATCAATCACTTTAACCACAGTGGCAACGTCGACTTCATCCGGCATGATCCACGGCTTTCGTTTGAGATTAAATAACTTGCCGTTGCCACGTACGCAATTGCCAGAATGCTGACATATTGCAGTGTTGAAATAGACCTCGATCTTTTCGCCGGTATAACAGCGATAACCCCCGTCCAGTAGCGCCTGATCCATGACCTTCCCTCTCTTATCAGTATGGTTTTCACTATAAGCATAGCCCCGGAATCTTCATACAGCACTGGCAGTTTCCGTTGCCAGAGTCTCTTCCCCTATATAGCCAATCATTCTTACTCCCTTTGAATTACCCGCCTCATCAGAGATAATGCTTAAGAAATTTGTCACACAAGGAAGCTGATGAGACATTCATTGCCCTACCGTATGTTACGCAAACGTCCGATGAAATTGAGTACCACTGTGATCTTAATGGTCAGCGCGGTACTGTTCTCGGTGCTATTGGTGGTGCATCTGATTTACTTCTCGCAAATCAGTGATATGACGCGAGACGGGCTAGCCAACAAGGCACTGGCAGTGGCGCGTACTCTCGCCGACTCGCCGGAAATCCGTCAGGGCTTGCAGAAAAAACCGCAGGAGAGCGGCATCCAGGCCATCGCGGAAGCCGTGCGCAAACGCAACGATCTGCTGTTTATTGTCGTTACCGATATGCAAAGTCTTCGCTACTCGCATCCTGAAGCCCAGCGTATTGGTCAGCCATTTAAAGGTGATGACATCCTTAAAGCGCTGAATGGCGAAGAAAATGTCGCTATCAATCGCGGTTTTCTGGCGCAGGCTTTACGCGTATTTACCCCCATCTACGATGAAAATCATAAACAAATTGGCGTGGTGGCGATCGGCCTTGAGTTAAGTCGCGTGACCCAACAGATCAATGACAGTCGCTGGAGCATCATCTGGTCGGTATTATTTGGCATGCTGGTCGGGCTGATTGGCACCTGCATTCTGGTTAAGGTACTGAAAAAAATCCTTTTCGGCCTGGAACCCTACGAAATCTCCACGCTGTTTGAGCAACGCCAGGCCATGTTGCAGTCTATCAAAGAAGGCGTCGTTGCCGTGGACGATCGCGGCGAGGTCACGCTGATCAACGATGCCGCACAAGAATTGCTGAATTACCGTAAGTCGCAGGACGATGAGAAACTGTCGACGCTAAGCCACGCGTGGTCACAGGTGGTAGATGTCTCGGAAGTGTTACGCGACGGTACCCCGCGGCGCGACGAAGAGATTACGATTAAAGATCGGCTATTACTGATCAACACCGTTCCGGTGCGCAGTAATGGCGTTATCATCGGTGCCATTTCAACCTTCAGGGACAAAACTGAAGTACGTAAACTGATGCAGCGACTCGACGGTCTGGTCAACTATGCTGACGCACTTCGTGAACGATCCCACGAATTTATGAATAAATTGCATGTGATTCTCGGATTATTGCATCTGAAGAGTTATAAGCAGTTGGAAGATTACATTCTCAAAACAGCCAATAACTATCAGGAAGAGATTGGCTCTCTGCTGGGTAAGATCAAATCTCCGGTTATCGCTGGTTTTTTAATCAGCAAGATTAACCGCGCGACCGATTTAGGCCATACGCTGATTTTAAACAGTGAAAGCCAGCTGCCAGACAGCGGCAGTGAGGACCAGGTCGCGACGCTGATTACCACGTTGGGAAATCTGATAGAAAACGCGCTGGAGGCATTAGGGCCGGAACCCGGTGGCGAAATTAGCGTAACATTGCACTACCGTCACGGCTGGCTGCACTGTGAAGTTAACGATGATGGACCGGGGATCGCACCCGACAAAATCGATCACATTTTTGACAAAGGTGTCTCGACAAAAGGAAGCGAGCGAGGCGTCGGTTTAGCACTTGTCAAACAACAGGTAGAAAATCTCGGCGGCAGCATCGCCGTGGAATCGGAACCCGGGATTTTCACACAATTTTTTGTCCAGATACCCTGGGACGGGGAGAGGTCGAACAGATGATCAATGTATTAATTATCGATGACGACGCAATGGTCGCGGAGCTGAATCGCCGATACGTGGCACAAATCCCAGGCTTTCAATGCTGTGGAACGGCCTCGACGCTGGAGAAAGCCAAAGAGATTATCTTCAATAGCGATACGCCTATCGACCTGATATTGCTCGATATCTATATGCAAAAAGAGAACGGGCTCGATTTACTGCCTGTTCTGCATAATGCGCGTTGCAAAAGTGATGTGATTGTTATCTCTTCCGCTGCCGATGCCGCAACCATTAAAGATTCGCTGCATTACGGAGTCGTGGATTACCTGATCAAACCCTTCCAGGCTACCCGCTTTGAAGAGGCGCTCACCGGCTGGCGGCAAAAGAAAATGGCGCTGGAAAAACATCAGTATTATGACCAGGCCGAGCTTGATCAGCTAATCCACGGCAGCAGCTCCAACGAGCAAGATCCTCGTCGCTTGCCAAAAGGCTTAACACCACAGACGTTACGCACGCTGTGCCAGTGGATTGACGCGCATCAGGACTATGAGTTTTCAACCGACGAGCTGGCTAATGAGGTTAACATCTCGCGTGTTTCCTGCCGTAAATATCTCATCTGGCTGGTCAACTGCCACATCTTGTTCACCAGTATCCATTATGGCGTCACAGGTCGTCCGGTTTATCGTTATCGTATTCAGGCAGAACATTACTCACTACTTAAACAATATTGCCAATAACGATCACGGTTATCTGTAAGTAATAATTATTACAGTAATGCAAAATATCCCTGGCACAAGTTACATCCTTCATCAGTAAAACTTGTGCCAGATCAAATATAATTACCCCTCTCTCACCGCTGAAATTAATATCTCTTCGGATGAACGGTGTTTTTAATTTCAAAACGCTAACAAAAGTTAATTAACTATTATGTCGCCCGCATTATGTGTATTTTTACCCACAAATGGGTAGTTAAGAATAATCTATAAACCTGATGATACCTACCCTGAGAACAAAAAATATACCGATAAATATCAATAAGATAGCAGCAAACAAAACATTAACATCTGCGTAGTACAAACTATAAACCCATCGCCAGAGAGTATTTCTCTCTGAAAAAACCGCTTATCACAGTGCATAAATTTGCCGCTGCTTTAATCAGCCAATATTCACTGTGAGGTATTTACTCAAGCCGGTAACGACCAAACGGATATTTAGTCAAGCTCTGAAAACAGTTCATACAAAACAGAACGTGACTGTGATCTATTCAGCAAAAATTTAAATAGGATTATCGCGAGGGTTTACACATGTTATTTACTATCCAACTTATCATAATACTGATATGTCTGTTTTATGGTGCCAGAAAGGGTGGTATCGCGCTGGGTTTATTAGGCGGTATCGGCCTGGTCATTCTGGTCTTTGTCTTCCACCTTCAGCCAGGTAAACCACCGGTTGATGTCATGCTGGTTATCATTGCGGTGGTGGCGGCATCGGCGACCTTGCAAGCTTCGGGCGGTCTTGATGTCATGCTGCAAATTGCCGAGAAGCTGCTGCGCCGTAACCCGAAATATGTCTCCATTGTCGCGCCGTTTGTGACCTGTACGCTGACCATTCTTTGCGGTACGGGTCATGTGGTTTACACCATTCTGCCGATCATCTACGACGTTGCTATTAAGAACAACATCCGTCCGGAACGTCCGATGGCGGCAAGTTCTATCGGTGCACAGATGGGGATTATCGCAAGCCCAGTGTCGGTTGCGGTCGTATCTCTGGTTGCGATGCTGGGTAATGTCACCTTTGATGGTCGCCATCTTGAGTTCCTCGACCTGCTGGCAATCACCATTCCATCGACGTTAATCGGTATCCTGGCGATCGGTATCTTCAGTTGGTTCCGCGGTAAAGATCTGGATAAAGATGAAGAGTTCCAGAAATTCATCTCCGTACCGGAAAACCGTGAGTATGTTTACGGTGATACCGCGACGCTGCTGGATAAAAAACTGCCGAAAAGCAACTGGCTGGCAATGTGGATCTTCCTCGGGGCAATCGCTGTAGTCGCACTTCTTGGTGCTGATTCGGACCTGCGTCCATCCTTCGGTGGCAAACCGCTGTCGATGGTACTGGTTATTCAGATGTTTATGCTGCTAACCGGGGCGCTGATTATTATCCTGACCAAAACCAATCCCGCGTCTATCTCAAAAAACGAAGTCTTCCGTTCCGGTATGATCGCCATCGTGGCGGTGTACGGTATCGCATGGATGGCAGAAACCATGTTCGGTGCGCATATGTCTGAAATTCAGGGCGTACTGGGTGAAATGGTTAAAGAGTATCCGTGGGCCTATGCCATTGTTCTGCTGCTGGTTTCCAAATTTGTAAACTCTCAGGCTGCGGCGCTGGCGGCGATTGTTCCGGTCGCGCTGGCGATCGGCGTTGATCCGGCATACATCGTGGCTTCAGCACCGGCTTGCTACGGTTATTACATCCTGCCGACTTATCCGAGCGACCTGGCAGCGATTCAGTTTGACCGTTCCGGCACCACCCACATCGGTCGCTTCGTCATCAACCACAGCTTTATTCTGCCGGGGTTGATTGGTGTGAGCGTATCGTGCGTCTTCGGCTGGATCTTCGCTGCGATGTACGGGTTCTTATAAATGCACTTTGCGTGCCGCCCGTGACTGCGCGGCACGCCATTTTCGAATAACAAATACAGAGTTACAGGCTGGAAGCTATGTCAAACAAACCCTTTATCTACCAGGCACCTTTCCCGATGGGGAAAGACAATACCGAATACTATCTACTCACTTCCGATTACGTTAGCGTTGCCGACTTCGACGGCGAAACCATCCTGAAAGTGGAACCAGAAGCCCTGACCTTGCTGGCGCAGCAAGCCTTTCACGACGCTTCTTTCATGCTCCGCCCGGCACACCAGAAACAGGTCGCGGCTATTCTTCAAGATCCAGAAGCCAGCGAAAACGACAAGTACGTGGCGCTGCAATTCTTAAGAAACTCAGAAATCGCCGCCAAAGGCGTGCTGCCGACCTGCCAGGACACCGGCACCGCGATCATCGTCGGTAAAAAAGGTCAGCGCGTGTGGACCGGTGGCGGCGATGAAGAAGCGCTGTCGAAAGGTGTCTATAACACCTATATCGAAGATAACCTACGTTACTCACAAAACGCGCCGCTGGACATGTACAAAGAGGTCAACACCGGCACGAACCTGCCTGCGCAAATCGACCTGTACGCGGTAGATGGCAACGAATACAAATTCCTCTGCGTCGCCAAAGGCGGTGGCTCTGCCAATAAAACGTATCTCTACCAGGAAACCAAAGCTTTGCTGACTCCCGGCAAACTGAAAAACTTCCTCGTCGAGAAAATGCGTACACTCGGTACTGCAGCCTGCCCGCCGTACCATATCGCGTTTGTGATTGGCGGTACGTCTGCGGAAACCAACCTGAAAACCGTCAAGTTAGCAAGCGCTCACTATTACGATGAACTGCCGACCGAAGGGAACGAACATGGTCAGGCGTTCCGCGATGTCCAGCTTGAACAGGAACTGCTGGAAGAGGCCCAGAAACTCGGCCTTGGCGCGCAGTTTGGCGGTAAATACTTCGCGCACGACATCCGCGTGATCCGTCTGCCACGTCACGGCGCATCCTGCCCGGTAGGTATGGGCGTCTCCTGCTCCGCTGACCGTAACATTAAAGCGAAAATCAACCGCGAAGGTATCTGGATCGAAAAACTGGAACACAATCCAGGCCAGTACATTCCACAAGAACTGCGTCAGGCTGGTGAAGGCGAAGCGGTGAAAGTCGACCTTAACCGCCCGATGAAAGAGATCCTCGCCCAGCTTTCGCAATACCCGGTATCCACCCGTTTGTCGCTCACCGGCACTATTATCGTGGGTCGAGATATTGCACACGCCAAACTGAAAGAGCTGATTGACGCCGGTAAAGAACTGCCGCAGTACATCAAAGATCACCCGATCTACTACGCGGGTCCGGCGAAAACGCCTGCCGGTTATCCATCAGGTTCACTTGGCCCAACCACCGCAGGTCGTATGGACTCCTACGTGGATCTGCTGCAATCCCACGGCGGCAGCATGGTCATGCTGGCGAAAGGTAACCGCAGTCAGCAGGTTACCGACGCGTGTCATAAACACGGCGGCTTCTACCTCGGTAGTATCGGCGGTCCGGCGGCGGTACTGGCGCAGCAGAGCATCAAGCATCTGGAATGCGTCGCTTATCCGGAGCTGGGTATGGAAGCTATCTGGAAAATCGAAGTAGAAGATTTCCCGGCGTTTATCCTGGTCGATGACAAAGGCAACGACTTCTTCCAGCAAATCTTCAACAAACAGTGCGCGAACTGCACTAAGTAACCTCTTCGGCCCAGCGCCTGGCAGCATGCTGCCAGGTGATCCCCCTGGGCCACCTCTTTTGCGATTGTAATTTCACTCTTGCTGGTGAATAGTCAGTATTTTCCCTGACTTGCGAACTCACCATGACCCGCACACTCAAGCCGTTAATTCTTAACACCGGCGCACTGGCGCTAACGTTAATCCTGATTTATACCGGCATTTCGGCCAATGACAAACTCACCTGGCTGATGGAAGTGACACCGGTGATTATTGTCGTGCCGCTACTGCTTGCCACCGCTAAACGTTATCCGTTAACGCCGCTGCTCTATACGCTCATTTTCTTTCACGCCATCATCCTGATGGTCGGCGGGCAATACACCTACGCGAAAGTCCCCGTTGGTTTTGAGGTGCAGGAATGGCTAGGGTTGAGCCGTAATCCGTATGACAAGCTGGGGCATTTTTTCCAGGGGCTGGTGCCTGCACTGGTGGCGCGAGAAATTCTCGTTCGCGGGATATACGTGCGCGGACGTAAAATGGTGGCGTTTCTGGTCTGCTGCGTGGCGCTGGCGATAAGCGCGATGTATGAATTAATCGAGTGGTGGGCAGCGCTGGCAATGGGTCAGGGAGCGGATGATTTTCTCGGTACCCAGGGCGACCAATGGGACACACAATCCGATATGTTCTGCGCGCTACTTGGTGCATTAACTACGGTGATATTCCTTGCTCGCTTTCATTGCCGCCAGCTACGGCGCTATGGCTTGATAACCAGAGCGCCGGAAGCGATTACCTCTTAACGGTGTAACCAGCCTGGCAGCCAGTCGCCGTGGGCGGCAATCAGGTCGTCAATAAGAGCATAGATTTCATCAATGCCCAGCACGGCAGCGGTATGTGGGTCCATCATCGCGGCATGGTAAACACGGTCGCGATTTTCTGTGAGAATGGCTTCCGTCAGCAGTGTCTGTACGTTGATATTGGTTTGCATCAGGGCGGCCAGATGCGAAGGTAGCGTACCGACTTTGGTCGGCTGAATGCCATTAGCATCAACTAAACAGGCCACTTCCACGCAACATCCTTGTGGCAGGTTATCAATCAAACCATCGTTACGGACGTTGCCATAAATCACACTCGGCTCGCCAGTCCAGATAGCGTTCATGATTGTGCTGGCATATTCCCGTGACGGTTTAATATCAATCCGGGAGGCGTTCTTATACTCCTCCAGCTCTTTATGCCAGTTTGCCAATTGTTCGACGCAGCGTTTCGGGTACTCATCCAGCGGCACTTTATAACGCTCAATCAAATCCTCACGACCAGGCTTAATAAACCACGGTGTATATTCAGCAAAATGTTCTGACGATTCCGTGACGAAGTAGCCCAGCTTTTTGAACATTTCATAACGCACAATATTCTGGCAGCGAGTATTGCCATGAATATTCGGCTTCGGTGCCTGCCCTGCGTCATACGCTGCCAGCAGTTCCGGGTAGAGATTCACGTAACTGCCGTCGGCGGTTTTGCGCTCCAGTTCCAGGTAAAACGCCATATGGTTGATACCTGCGCAACGGTAACGCAGCGTAGCCGGGTCGATATTGAGGTCACGCGCCAGCTCTTCCGCCGTACCCTGCACCGAATGGCACAGCCCCACCTGTTTGATATGTGGATAGCGGGCATACATCGCCCAGGTATTCATCGCCATTGGGTTAACGTAGTTGAGCATAGTGGCATCGGGGCAGACTTCCGTCATGTCCTCGCAAATTTGCCACAGATGCGGAATGGTACGTAGCGCGCGCATAATACCGCCCGGCCCCAACGTATCGGCAATGGTTTGTTCCAGACCGTGGCGCTTACAGACCTCAAAATCAGTCACCGTGCAAGGTTCATAACCGCCAATCTGAAATGCCACCACGACAAAATCGGCATCCTGTAAGGCTTCTTTCTGTTGGGTGTGGCAGGTGATTTTGCCACTGGCCCCCGCTGAATCCATCAGCTTGCGCACCACAATGTGCGACTCTTCCAGGCGGATGGGATCAATGTCCATCAGGGCAATATGCGCCGTTTTTAGCGCCTCGCGATGGAACACATCACCAAGAATATTTTTAACGAAAATCGTCGAACCAGCGCCGATAAATGTAATTTTAGGTGCAGACATCATGCAGATCTCCTGGCTTGCTTGAATAACTTCATCATGGCAGGCGAATCTGCAGAAAACCTCCGGCTTCCAGGCTGAGCATTCCCATAAACTCAGATCCTGTGTGAAGCATCAGAAAATCTGAGTTTATGGGAATAAATTAGCTGAAAAGCAGAGTTTTCGGCCTCATGGTACTCGGATGATCCCTTCGCCCCTCAGGCAAGAGGGCGAAAACCGTGCTCCCACTCGCAGTCATATTCCTACACTCCTGCCATAATTCTGATATTCCAGGAAAGAGAGTCATCCATGAATACAGATACTTTTATGTGTAGCAGCGACGAAAAACAGACCCGCAGTCCGCTGTCGCTGTATTCGGAATACCAGCGGATGGAGATTGAGTTTCGCGCACCGCATATCATGCCCACCAGCCACTGGCATGGTCAGGTTGAAGTGAATGTACCTTTCGATGGCGATGTGGAATACCTGATCAATAATGAAAAAGTGAGTATCAATCAGGGTCATATCACGCTGTTCTGGGCCTGTACACCGCACCAACTAACAGATATCGGAACCTGTCAGAGCATGGCGATTTTTAATCTGCCAATGCATCTGTTTCTCTCCTGGCCGCTGGATAAAGACCTGATAAACCACGTCACTCACGGTATGGTGATCAAATCACTGGTGAAACAGCAACTTAGCCCGTTTGAAGTGCGCCGCTGGCAGCAGGAATTGAACAGTCCGAATGAGCAAATTCGCCAACTCGCCATTGATGAAATTGGCATGATGCTCAAGCGATTTAGCCTCTCTGGTTGGGAACCGATTCTGGTCAATAAAACCTCGCGCACACACAAAAACAGCGTCTCGCGCCATGCGCAATTTTATGTCAGCCAGATGCTGAGCTTCATAGCCGAAAACTATGATCAGGCGCTGACCATCAACGATGTGGCTGAGCACGTCAAACTTAACGCCAACTATGCAATGGGGATATTCCAGCGGGTCATGCAATTGACGATGAAACAGTACATTACTGCGATGCGCATCAACCACGTTCGTGCGTTACTGAGCGATACCGATAAAAGTATTCTCGATATTGCCCTGACGGCAGGCTTTCGTTCGAGTAGCCGTTTTTACAGCACGTTCGGCAAATATGTCGGCATGTCACCGCAACAATACCGCAAACTTAGCCAACAGCGCCGCCAGACGTTTCCCGGCTAAAGACGATATCAGTATCAGCCAAAAAAATAGTTTAGCCGTCGATAATAAGCAGTGAAAATAAATCAAAATAATCACATAACATATTGTTTATAAAAATGAATATTTAAAAAATGTTTGTTTTTCATGCGCTTTACAGCCCGAAAAGGCCGGAAGATACTTGCCCGCAACGAAGATTCCTTCATAACCGGGTAAGCAATGATGAAAGTATTAATTGTTGAAAGCGAGTTTCTCCATCAGGACACCTGGGTCGGTAACGCCGTTGAGCGTCTGGCAGATGCTTTAAGCCAGCAAAATGTTACCGTGATTAAATCCACCTCCTTTGATGATGGCATTGCCATTCTCTCTTCAAACGAAGCCATTGACTGCCTGATGTTCAGCTATCAAATGGAACATCCGGACGAACATCAAAACGTCAGACAATTGATCGGTAAGCTTCATGAGCGCCAACAAAACGTGCCGGTCTTCCTGTTGGGCGATCGGGAAAAAGCCCTCGCCGCAATGGACCGAGATCTGCTGGAGCTTGTCGATGAATTCGCCTGGATTCTGGAAGATACCGCCGACTTTATCGCCGGACGCGCCGTTGCCGCAATGACCCGCTACCGCCAGCAGCTGTTGCCGCCACTGTTCAGCGCGCTGATGAAATATAGCGACATCCATGAATATTCCTGGGCAGCGCCAGGCCACCAGGGCGGCGTTGGCTTTACCAAAACACCCGCCGGACGTTTCTACCATGACTACTATGGTGAAAATCTGTTCCGCACCGACATGGGCATCGAACGGACTTCCCTCGGTTCTTTGCTTGACCATACTGGCGCATTTGGCGAAAGCGAAAAATATGCCGCACGCGTATTTGGTGCCGATCGCTCCTGGTCGGTAGTCGTCGGTACTTCCGGCTCTAACCGTACCATCATGCAGGCTTGCATGACCGATAACGATGTAGTGGTCGTTGACCGTAACTGCCATAAATCCATCGAACAAGGCTTGATGCTGACAGGCGCGAAACCGGTCTACATGGTGCCAAGCCGCAACCGCTACGGCATTATCGGGCCAATCTATCCGCAGGAAATGCAACCTGAAACCTTGCAGAAGAAAATCAGTGAAAGCCCGCTGACCAAAGACAAAGCCGGGCAAAAACCGTCTTACTGCGTGGTGACCAACTGCACCTATGACGGCGTGTGTTATAACGCTAAAGAAGCGCAGGATCTGCTGGAAAAAACTTCCGATCGTCTGCACTTTGACGAAGCCTGGTACGGCTATGCACGTTTCAACCCCATCTATGCCGATCACTATGCCATGCGCGGTGAACCTGGCGATCACAACGGTCCTACCGTTTTCGCCACCCACTCAACCCACAAACTGCTGAATGCGCTGTCACAGGCCTCTTACATTCATGTGCGTGAAGGTCGTGGGGCGATTAACTTCTCCCGCTTCAACCAGGCATACATGATGCATGCCACCACCTCCCCGCTGTATGCCATCTGTGCATCTAACGACGTGGCGGTGTCGATGATGGACGGCAACAGCGGCCTGTCACTGACCCAGGAAGTGATCGACGAAGCGGTTGATTTCCGTCAAGCGATGGCACGGCTGTATAAAGAGTTCACCCATGACGGTAGCTGGTTCTTCAAACCGTGGAACAAAGAAGTGGTCACCGATCCACAAACCGGCAAAACCTACGACTTTGCTGACGCGCCAACCAAACTGCTGACCACCGTTCAGGACTGCTGGGTAATGCATCCGGGCGAAAGCTGGCACGGCTTCAAAGATATTCCGGATAACTGGAGTATGCTCGACCCAATTAAAGTCAGCATTCTCGCACCGGGAATGGGTGAAGATGGTGAACTGGAAGAAACCGGTGTTCCGGCGGCGCTGGTCACTGCCTGGCTTGGTCGCCACGGCATTGTGCCTACCCGCACCACTGACTTCCAAATTATGTTCCTGTTCTCTATGGGCGTAACCCGTGGGAAATGGGGAACTCTGGTTAACACCCTTTGCTCCTTCAAACGCCACTACGACGCCAACACACCGCTGGCGCAGGTGATGCCGGAACTTGTTGAACAATATCCTGACACTTACGCGAATATGGGGATTCACGATCTGGGTGACACCATGTTTGCCTGGCTAAAAGAAAATAACCCTGGCGCACGGTTGAACGAAGCCTATTCCGGCCTGCCGGTGGCGGAAATCACCCCGCGTGAAGCGTACAACGCAATTGTCGATAACAATGTCGAACTGGTATCCATTGAAAATCTGCCTGGACGCATCGCGGCAAACTCAGTTATCCCGTATCCGCCAGGAATCCCGATGCTACTGTCTGGTGAAAACTTCGGCGATAAAAACAGTCCACAGGTAAGTTATTTACGCTCCCTGCAATCCTGGGACCATCATTTCCCTGGATTTGAACACGAAACTGAAGGGACTGAAATTATTGACGGTATTTACCACGTCATGTGTGTGAAAGCGTAACCACTATTCCGCTGAAGGCGTAATTGTTAAATAACATTACGCCGCCTGGCTTGAGGCCTTTTTAGTATGGCAACGTTTTCATAAAAATTGCTGCAAACAAAAATGTCATACTTTTTGCGCGGTCCCACCCCGCGCTTTTTTTCGCCTGTTATTTATCCTGTAAAAAAATATGTACATGAGAAATTACTATAAAAATTTGTAATATTAGTAAAACTCGTTATTTTTATGCATGTTTATATTCATCATACAATTATATAACCATTTCCCGGTATCGCTTTGCTTTAGCGAGAACTGGTCTTTTATTCGCACTCAGGAGTACATGTATGAGGATTTGCAGCGACCAACCTTGTATTGTTTTATTGACTGAAAAAGATGTCTGGATAAGGGTGAATGGGAAAGAACCTATTAGCCTTAAAGCTAACCATATGGCGTTATTAAATTGTGAAAATAATATTATCGACGTCTCCTCTCTTAATAACACTTTGGTTGCTCATATTAGTCACGACATCATCAAAGATTACCTCCGGTTTCTGAATAAAGATCTCTCGCAAATACCAGTATGGCAACGTAGTGCTACGCCCATCCTCACCCTGCCATGCCTGACGCCAGACGTCTTTCGCGTTGCCGCGCAACATAGCATGATGCCCGCTGAAACTGAGTCAGAAAAAGAACGAACACGTGCATTATTATTCACAGTGCTATCCCGTTTTCTCGACAGTAAAAAATTCCTTTCATTAATGATGTATATGTTACGTAATTGTGTAAGTGACAGCGTTTATCAAATTATTGAAAGCGATATCCACAAAGACTGGAATCTTAGTATGGTAGCCAGTTGTTTATGTCTTAGCCCAAGCCTGTTAAAGAAAAAGCTGAAAAGCGAAAACACCAGTTATAGCCAAATAATCACCACCTGCCGCATGCGTTATGCCGTCAATGAATTAATGATGGACGGTAAAAATATCTCTCAGGTTTCACAGTCGTGTGGCTACAACAGTACGTCGTACTTTATTTCTGTCTTTAAAGACTTCTACGGTATGACGCCTCTGCATTATGTTAGTCAGCACAGAGAACGCACTGTCGCCTGATTTTTAACCTTAACGAAGAGCTATATTAATAACGGCATCAGCGATAACCCGGTCGATAATAATTCAACTATCGAATGCAGGCGTATGATATGACGTAATTTATTGTCACGAAGCTCGCCTTCGCAGGAGTTTAATTATGTCTTCGGATGCTGATGCTCACAAAGTGGGCTTAATCCCCGTCACCCTGATGGTGTCGGGGAATATTATGGGGTCAGGTGTTTTTCTGTTACCTGCAAACCTGGCCTCCACTGGCGGGATTGCCATTTATGGATGGTTGGTGACGATTATCGGTGCGCTGGGGCTCTCGATGGTATACGCCAAAATGTCGTTCCTCGACCCAAGTCCTGGTGGTTCTTACGCTTACGCCCGCCGCTGCTTTGGCCCGTTTCTCGGTTATCAAACCAACGTCCTCTACTGGCTGGCCTGCTGGATCGGCAATATCGCCATGGTGGTCATTGGCGTAGGATATTTAAGTTACTTCTTCCCGATTCTGAAAGATCCACTGGTATTAACCATCACCTGCGTCGTGGTGCTGTGGATCTTCGTCCTGCTGAACATTGTCGGTCCGAAAATGATCACCCGCGTGCAGGCCGTTGCCACCGTGCTGGCGCTGATCCCCATCGTCGGGATTGCCGTATTTGGTTGGTTCTGGTTCCGTGGTGAAACCTATATGGCGGCATGGAACGTCAGCGGCCTGGGCACCTTCGGCGCGATTCAAAGTACCCTTAACGTTACGCTGTGGTCGTTCATCGGTGTGGAAAGTGCCTCCGTTGCCGCAGGTGTGGTGAAAAACCCGAAACGCAACGTCCCTATCGCCACCATTGGTGGGGTATTGATTGCCGCCGTTTGCTATGTACTTTCTACCACCGCGATTATGGGGATGATCCCTAATGCCGCACTGCGCGTTTCTGCTTCGCCATTCGGTGATGCCGCACGGATGGCGCTGGGTGACACCGCCGGGGCCATTGTTTCTTTCTGCGCAGCTGCGGGTTGCTTAGGTTCACTGGGCGGCTGGACATTGCTGGCGGGTCAAACGGCGAAAGCCGCTGCCGATGACGGGCTGTTCCCACCGATTTTTGCCCGTGTAAATAAAGCGGGTACGCCAGTGGCAGGGCTGATTATCGTCGGTATTTTGATGACCATCTTCCAGCTCAGTAGCATTTCGCCAAACGCGACTAAAGAGTTCGGTCTGGTTTCTTCCGTGTCGGTCATCTTTACACTGGTGCCATATCTTTACACCTGTGCGGCGTTACTGCTGCTCGGCCACGGTCACTTTGGTAAAGCACGCCCGGCATATCTGGCAGTTACTACCATTGCCTTCCTCTACTGCATCTGGGCCGTGGTGGGGTCCGGGGCGAAAGAGGTTATGTGGTCATTTGTCACCCTGATGGTCATCACCGCCATGTATGCGCTGAATTACAACCGGCTGCATAAAAACCCGTATCCCTTAGATGCACCAATAAGCAAAGATTAATTCCCCTTAATCCAGCAAACATAAAAGCCAACCTTAAGAACTTAAGGTTGGCTTAATTTTGCTTTGCGAGCATATGCGCACTTTGTTCGATGGAAACACCGTGATGTTGAAGCGCCTACTAAAAAGACCCTCTTTGAATTTACTCGCCTGGCTATTGTTGGCCGCTTTTTATATCTCTATCTGCCTGAATATTGCCTTTTTTAAACAGGTGTTGCAGGCGCTGCCGCTGGACTCGCTGCATAACGTACTGGTTTTCTTGTCGATGCCGGTCGTCGCCTTCAGCGTGATTAATATTGTCCTGACACTAAGCTCTTTCTTATGGCTTAATCGACCGCTGGCCTGCCTGTTTATTCTGGTTGGCGCGGCTGCACAATATTTCATAATGACTTACGGCATCGTCATCGACCGCTCGATGATTGCCAATATTATTGATACCACCCCAGCAGAAAGTTATGCGCTGATGACACCGCAAATGTTATTAACGCTGGGACTCAGCGGCGTACTTGCTGCGCTAATTGCCTGCTGGATTAAAATCAAACCGGCCACCTCGCGCCTGCGCAGTGTTCTTTTCCGTGGAGCCAATATTCTGGTTTCTGTGCTCCTGATTCTGCTGGTCGCCGCACTGTTTTATAAAGACTACGCCTCGCTGTTTCGCAACAACAAAGAGCTGGTGAAGTCCTTAAGCCCCTCTAACAGCATTATTGCCAGCTGGTCATGGTACTCCCATCAGCGACTAGCAAATCTGCCGCTGGTGCGAATTGGTGAAGACGCGCACCGCAACCCGTTAATGCAGAACGAGAAACGTAAAAATTTGACCATTTTGATTGTCGGCGAAACCTCGCGGGCGGAGAACTTCTCCCTCAACGGCTACCCGCGTGAAACTAACCCGCGGCTGGCGAAAGATAACGTGGTCTATTTCCCCAATACTGCGTCTTGCGGCACGGCAACGGCAGTTTCAGTACCATGCATGTTCTCGGATATGCCGCGTGAGCATTACAAAGAAGAACTGGCACAACATCAGGAAGGCGTGCTGGATATCATTCAGCGGGCGGGCATAAACGTGCTGTGGAATGACAACGATGGCGGCTGCAAAGGTGCCTGCGATCGCGTGCCTCACCAGAACGTCACTGCGCTGAACCTGCCTGGTCAGTGTATCAACGGCGAATGTTATGACGAAGTGCTTTTCCACGGGCTGGAAGAGTACATCAATAACCTGCAAGGTGATGGCGTAATTGTCTTACACACCATCGGCAGTCACGGCCCGACCTATTACAATCGCTATCCGCCACAGTTCAGGAAATTTACCCCTACCTGCGACACCAACGAGATCCAGACCTGTACCCAAGAGCAACTGGTAAACACTTACGACAATACGCTGGTCTACGTCGACTATATTGTTGATAAAGCAATTAATCTACTGAAAGAACATCAGGATAAATTTACCACCAGCCTGGTTTATCTTTCTGACCACGGTGAATCGTTAGGTGAAAATGGCATCTATCTGCACGGTCTGCCTTATGCCATCGCCCCGGATAGCCAAAAACAGGTGCCGATGCTGCTGTGGCTGTCTGAGGATTATCAAAAACGGTATCAGGTTGACCAAAGTTGCCTACAGAAACAGGCGCAAACGCAACACTATTCACAAGACAATTTATTCTCCACGCTATTGGGATTAACTGGCGTTGAGACGAAGTATTACCAGGCTGCGGATGATATTCTGCAAACTTGCAGGAGAGTGAGTGAATGAAAATTCTGATTGTTGAAGACGATACGCTGTTATTGCAGGGATTGATTCTGGCGGCGCAAACCGAAGGCTACGCGTGCGATGGCGTGACAACCGCGCGGATGGCGGAACAAAGCCTTGAGACCGGTCATTACAGCCTGGTGGTACTGGATTTAGGGTTACCCGACGAAGATGGGCTGCATTTTCTCGCCCGAATCCGGCAGAAAAAATACACCCTGCCGGTGTTAATTCTCACCGCCCGCGATACCCTTACCGACAAAATCGCCGGGCTGGATGTCGGTGCCGATGACTACCTGGTAAAGCCTTTTGCGCTGGAAGAGTTACATGCCCGTATCCGCGCCCTGCTACGACGCCATAATAATCAGGGCGAAAGTGAGTTGATTGTTGGCAATCTGACGCTGAATATGGGTCGCCGTCAGGTATGGATGGACGGTGAAGAGTTGATTCTGACGCCCAAAGAATATGCTCTGCTATCACGGTTAATGCTTAAAGCAGGCAGTCCGGTGCATCGGGAAATTCTCTACAACGACATCTATAACTGGGACAACGAACCCTCGACCAACACTCTTGAAGTGCATATCCACAATCTGCGCGACAAAGTGGGCAAAGCCCGTATCCGCACCGTGCGCGGCTTTGGCTATATGCTGGTCGCGAATGAGGAAAACTAATTGAATCTGATGCGTTTTCTGCGCCGACCAATATCGCTGCGCCAACGGCTGATATTGACCATTGGGGCCATTTTGTTGGTGTTTGAGTTGATCAGCGTCTTCTGGCTATGGCATGAAAGTACCGAGCAGATTCAGCTGTTTGAGCAGGCGTTACGCGACAATCGCAATAACGATCGCCACATCATGCGTGAGATCCGCGAGGCGGTCGCCAGCCTGATTGTCCCTGGCGTCTTTATGGTCAGCCTGACGCTATTTATCTGCTATCAGGCGGTACGCCGCATCACCCGCCCGCTGGCGGAGTTGCAAAAAGAGCTGGAAGCGCGCACCGCCGACAACTTAACGCCCATTGCCATTCACAGCGCCACCCTCGAAATCGAAGCGGTGGTTTCAGCGTTAAACGATCTGGTCAGTCGCCTGACCAACACGCTGGATAACGAAAGGTTGTTTACCGCTGACGTCGCGCACGAACTGCGAACGCCACTGGCGGGGGTGCGTTTGCATCTGGAACTGCTGGCGAAAACGCATCACATTGATGTAGCACCGTTAGTGGCACGACTTGATCAGATGATGGAGAGTGTCTCCCAGCTACTACAACTGGCGCGTGCCGGACAGTCATTTTCTTCCGGTAATTATCAACATGTAAAACTGCTGGAAGATGTCATTCTCCCCTCGTATGACGAACTCAGTACCATGCTCGACCAGCGCCAGCAAACCCTGCTATTGCCAGAGAGCGCCGCCGACATCATCGTTCAGGGTGATGCAACCCTGCTGCGGATGTTATTGCGAAACCTGGTAGAAAATGCCCATCGTTACAGCCCGCAAGGCAGCAACATTATGATTAAGCTGCAAGAAGATGGCGGAGCGGTCATGGCCGTTGAAGATGAAGGACCGGGTATTGATGAGAGTAAATGCGGGGAGTTGAGTAAAGCGTTTGTACGTATGGACAGCCGTTATGGCGGGATTGGTCTGGGTTTAAGTATTGTCAGCCGCATTACACAGTTGCATCACGGGCAGTTTTTCCTGCAAAACCGGCAAGAGACTTCTGGCACACGGGCCTGGATACGGCTGAAAAAAGATCAGTACGTGGCAAACCAGATATAAAGAAAGCTGCTGACCACCAGCACGCTGAACACGGTAGTTAAACTTTCATAAACACGGTTTTTCATTGCACTCTCCTCCGTTAACCTGGAGGAGAGTATGCGCGTCAGAGATTAAGTGAACCTTAAGAGTTCAATTGGCCTGATAAGACAGCATCACATCAGGCCATCCGTTTCAGCTTATTCATCAATTCGCGGATGCTGCTGCACCAGGCGGGTACGTTTCGCCTGCAAATCGGCAATCTCGTGGTCAATATCATCGATTTTCTGCTCGATATTATCGTAATGCTCGACGAGAATTTCCTTCGCTTCCTGTATATCTGACGCCGCCGGTGTCGCACCTTTCAACGGACGATTCGCCGTCTCTTTCATGGTTACGCCGGTGATTAAACCAACCACCGCCACTACCATCAGGTAATAGGCAGGCATCATCAGATTCTGTGAGCTTTCGACCAGCCAGGCCGCCAACGTTGGCGTCAAACCGGCAACCAGCACCGAAATATTAAATGCCGCCGCCAGCGCGCTGTAACGGATATGCGTCGGGAACATCGCTGGCAAGGTAGAAGCCATAACGCCCGTAAAGCAGTTAAGGATCACCGCCAGCATCAGTAACCCGGCAAAAATCAGGCCGATGACGTTACTGTTAATCAGAATAAACGCCGGGATCGCCAACACAAACAGTGCAACACTACCAAGTAGCACAAACGGACGACGGCCAAAACGGTCACTCAGCAAGCCCATCACCGGCTGGACAAACAGCATACCGATCATAATGGCGATAATAATCAGCACCCCGTGGTCTTCGGAGTAATGCAGGTTATGCGACAAATAACTCGGCATATAGGTCAGCAACATGTAGTAAGTCACGTTGGTGGCAATTACCAGACCAATACATGTCAACAGGCTGCGCCAGTATTTAGTGGCAATCTCTTTAAACGAGACTTTCGGGCCATCCTGCAAACCTTCGCGGTCGCCCTGTTCCAGTTTATCAACATGCTGCTGGAACGCCGGAGTTTCTTCCAGCGCATGGCGCAGGTAAAGCCCGATAATCCCTAACGGCAGAGCAATAAAGAACGGAATACGCCAGCCCCAGTCGAGGAAGTTCGCTTCGCCGACAATGGTCGAAATTAACACCACTACGCCAGCTCCCAGCACAAACCCGGCAATAGAACCAAAGTCCAGCCAGCTGCCCATAAAGCCACGTTTACGGTCAGGGGAGTATTCCGCAACAAATATTGACGCCCCGGTATATTCACCGCCGACCGAGAAACCTTGTGCCATCTTACAGATCAACAGCAGAATCGGTGCCCAAATACCAATCGTGTCGTAGGACGGTATTAAGCCAATACAGAACGTACTGATCGACATAATCACAATAGTGATAGCGAGGATCTTCTGGCGACCATATTTATCGCCCAACATACCAAAGAAGAGTCCGCCAAGCGGTCGAATCAGAAAGGGAACGGAGAAAGTGGCAAGTGCAGCAACCATCTGCACGCTGGGGTCAGCCCCCGGGAAAAAAACTTTACCTAATGCGTAAGCAACAAAACCATAAACACCAAAATCGAACCATTCCATTGCATTACCCAGTGATGCTGCGGTAATGGCTTTACGCAGTTTACCGTCATCAATAATAGTGACATCACGAAGGGTAATCGGTTTTACTTTTTTCCTTTTCAGCATAGCTTTCCTCGCAGAGTTGGCCCATTTCCGCAAACGCCAGAAAAATCAGCGCGACGGCCGCAAAAGGGGAGCGGGAATTGCAGGATGCAATCTCTGTAACAAGCGTAGCGGGTTTGCTTACACCCTCCGGTTAAGGAATGTACAATCAAACCAGTTGACGCCTGAATTGGGCAGTTAATGAGCTTTTTACCCTACCAGTGTTTAAATTTGTGATCAACTTCACACATGATTTTCGTTTAGGAGTCATTGATGTAACTGATTATTTACACCAAATTTACAGAGAAGATTTCCTCGACCATTGCCCCCGCCAGACGCTGCGCTGAACAGAGTCGTGGCATCCCCAGTGCGACAGTTTGCCAGCGTTGGGTCACTGACCAGCAAACGGGTTGTTTATCTGCCGTGGACCACTTTCCCAGCCAACTTAAAAAATCAGCATGATCCCCTCCCGTCGGAACGGTCGAAGAGGCAAACCACTGATGGTAATAGTGACGCGTGGTCGGTGCCGCATTGATACTCTCTGCCAGATGTTGTGTCGCTTTCTCGCGCAAATCACCCAGCAACAACGCCACCGCTTGCGGGCTTCCCAGACGGCAGGCATCGCCAAATGCCCCCCAGCGCAGTTCCTCCAGAACGATAAAACAGCGCCCAGGCAACGACCAGGCGTTATACGCACCAGCACGCCAGCGGGTAAAAATTTGCTCACTCTGATCACCGGCCTGTACCAGTAATCCTCGTTGCGTTAACGCCTTTTCCTTCCAGCGACAACGGGCTGAAAACAACTCATACAAGGCGGCAATTTGCTGGGGGAGCTCCGGGAAAGCAGAGTGCTGGCGGTGATCCATTTTTTGCAGCAGCGCCAGATGCTGCGCGATCTGCGTCAGCGCCAGATGACCGGGATCCAGCATCGACGCTAGTTTTTCCACCAATGTCAGACGCAGGCTAAGCGGCGCATTTAACATGCCGCCGTTCGTCCATGCCTGAAGCTGCACGCGCGCAAGAAGTTCCTGCATCAGTCGTTCACGAAACTGCTGCTGATGGGCTTGTGGATGGCGGGCATCATCGCCCTGCGCCAGATCCACTAAAAAGCGGGAATGAACCGACTCCAGCACGCGACCGGGGCCGTCCAGTAACGTCTTGGTCAATATCGTTCTGCCGTGAAAAGTGTTTGAATATCATCGCGTAACAGCTGAGCGTCGATGTAAATCCAGCCATGAGTCATCACAGTCTGCTGCAATTGCTGCTGCATCAGCCTGACCACCGATTCATTTTGTTGACGCAGAGCCAGACTTTCGCGTAAACGCGTCTGTAATTCCGTCAAACATGAAGCGAACTCAGCGAAAAAAGTATTCATGCCTGCCGTAACAGATTCATCGACCTGCTCTGCCAGAACTTTAGCCATTTGTTGGCAATAAAGATCGACTTCTGCGCTTAATGCTCGTTGCAACGCACTGTAATCAACCGTCTCTATCGGGGATTTCTCATTTCCCCGTCCCCAGTCTGGCTGATTCAACCAGCGCGAAAAAGTCTCACGCACAACGCCTAAACGCGTGCTCTGCTCGTCCATTGCGTCCTGGCGCGAAATGACTTCACTGAACAACTGGCGAGTGTTGAAGTGGGGAACTGCGCCGTGAAAAACAGGAAAATGAAACCCAGGACGAAACCCTGACTCGCTCAATTCCATTTTGACTTGTTGCTCAATGGGCCGAATAACATCGGTTAACACCCGGCAAAGAGTGGATTCAAGCTCGGCAAAACGCAGCGTAAAGTCGCGACTGATGGTGTTCTGCGCCGTCTGTAACAGTGTCTCACAGCAGGTACGAATCTCGCTTAATGACCCCGAATCATCCTGAAACAACGCGGCTAACTGGGCATTCACCGCATCTTGCTGTTGACGCAGAAAGAGGTTGGCGGAGGTCAGGGCCAGCTCGATTTCATGTTTAATCTCGCCGCTCACCTGAGCCTGATTGAGTTGAAATAGCTGCAAACTTTCTTCGATCTGGTGGATATTTTGCCGCAATTGTTCACAAGCGACGTTTAACCCGTGCGCACGAAAATCCAGGTATTCCCGCGCCTGCTGCGCGTAATTCAACAGTTTATGCGCGGCAGATCGCAGAGCATACAACGAGGCGTTAGCGTAAGCGGCATGAAGCAACGCCTGAATTGGCTGGGCGAACAGCGAATCTTCCCACAACTGATCGGCAGCATGACGAATATGTTCGAGGTCCGCCAGGTCGGCATGACGCCAGCGCCTGCCGAGCGCGGCATGGGCAAAATCTTCCACCCAGCGTTGTTGCTCTGGCGCGGGTAACTTACCGTTGTTGGCTAACTCATTACGCGCCCGATTCGCCAGGTAGCCCCACATCGACGACACTGGAAATATCTGCTGTGGCGTAATATAGCCTTTCATCAGCGTCCCGGAAATCAGTGCCCGCACCTGGTCGGCGTCGTCACTGTTACGATCCTGTTGATCGAACTTATTGACCAGCACATACAGCGGCACCGATTGCCCCACCGCCAAAATCGCCTCACGGACCTCTTCATCGGAGATCGATTTCAGTTGCGTATAATCCAGCACCGCCAGTACCGCCGAGGCGCGAGCCAGCTGCTGGTTAAGCATTTTTTGCAGATGCGGTTGCCCGGCTTCATTTGGCCCAGGGGTATCCAGTAACGTCAACTGACCGGGATAACTCTCCAGCCCCGCCAGATGGACAAACTCCACTTCAATCACGGGAATATGCTCAATGGCGGCGTAAGCAGAAAAAGGAAAATCGACGTCCAGCGCCTTCGCCAGTCGCACCAAATCATTCAAACTTTTCAGACAATGAAAAATAGGCTGGGCACCCAGATAATATTTTTCGAAAGCGACGCCATTTTCGATCCGCTGCATAAGCGCACGCATATCTTTATCTATTTCCAGCACATCGGTCAGATGCTTAATATCGCAGTCACGCAGGCGCTGTTGTAATTGTTGAATTAAACAGTCGATTGGCGCGACATGTGAAAAATGCAGTACCGGTTCTTTTTGCCCGGGCGTATGGCGAATAAGCGTCGGCAGCGCAGTCATTGGGCGATTGCGATTAGGCAGAACCTCCGTACCAACAATAGCATTAATGGTGGTTGATTTCCCTGCTTTCATAGTACCGACAATCGCCAGCACCATTTCCAGTCGGGAAATTTTACGCAACTCATTATTCAGCATCGCGTGACGTTCGGCGATATTAGGCTGACTCCAGGGTAAAGCCAGTTGTGGCGCATCGTCTCCGGGTACAGAGAGAGGCATTTTTTCCAGTAACTGCAACTGTTGGCGAGAAAGCTGTAACAGGCGTTCAGCCTCCTGACTTAACTCATACAGGGTCTGTGTGTACATAGAAAATTTTTCCTTAAAGCAAATTTTATTACTTTTATTTAGCCAGATTGTTTTTGAGTTCTGTTTTCGGCTTTTATAATTACTGCAAGAAATAATTTTATATTTAGAGTGTTGTTTTTTATTAGAATAAATAACGTCTTCCGATACGTTTAAAATGTCAGAAAGATAAAAATATCATTTGAATTAAAAAAAGAACAAGTAGAGCATTAACCTTATCTTAAATAATAAATGGAGGCAAAAAGATTATTTTCTTTTTGCGTTTCCTTTCAAATGAAAACGATCGTCGTCTAAAATCAGCAGTACCCCCGACAAACTCAGGGATTTTGTGTATAATTGCGGCCTTTTTCGGCAATCTGCCGTTTTTTGGCGCTTTTGCCCTGCTGACTTTTGAGGAAATCCACATGTCATTACCACACTGCCCAAAATGCAACTCCGAATACACCTACGAAGATAACGGCATGTACATCTGCCCGGAATGTGCCTACGAATGGAACGACGCAGAACCTGCACAGGAAAGCGACGAGCTGATCGTTAAAGATGCTAACGGCAATCTGCTGGCTGACGGCGACAGCGTTACCATCATTAAAGATCTGAAGGTGAAAGGTAGCTCTTCGATGCTGAAGATCGGTACCAAAGTGAAAAACATTCGCCTGGTTGAAGGCGACCACAACATCGATTGCAAAATCGACGGTTTTGGTCCGATGAAACTGAAATCTGAGTTTGTGAAAAAGAACTGATTGTATTGCTCAATGTAATATTGGCACATGATCGGTAGGCCGGATAAGGCGCTCGCGCCGCATCCGGCTACGGTGCCGACTGCCTGATGCGACGCTCGCGCGTCTTATCAGGCCTACAAATTCTCGCACCATCCGGCAACGGTGCCTAATGCGACGCTTACCGAGTCTTATCAGCCTCCGCTCATCTGTATAATTTTCGAACTACACTTAACTGGCTTCTCTTAACTGAGGTCACCATCATGCCGTTAAGTCCCTACCTCTCTTTTGCCGGTAACTGTTCCGACGCGATTGCCTATTATCAACGTACGTTGGGCGCGGAACTGCTCTATAAAATCAGCTTCGGCGAAATGCCGAAATCAGCGCAGGACAGCGCCGAGAACTGCCCTTCCGGTATGCAATTTCCCGATACCGCTATCGCCCATGCTAACGTGCGTATTGCCGGAAGCGATATCATGATGAGCGATGCCATACCGTCAGGAAAAGCCAGCTACTCCGGTTTTACACTGGTACTCGATTCGCAACAGGTCGAAGAAGGAAAACGCTGGTTTGATAACCTTGCTGCTAACGGAAAAATCGAAATGGCCTGGCAGGAAACTTTCTGGGCGCATGGCTTCGGCAAAGTCACCGATAAATTTGGCGTGCCGTGGATGATTAATGTCGTCAAACAACAACCAACGCACTAACCCGCCGGGAGGCCCGCCCTCCCGCACTGTCATCGAATTCCCGTTAACTCTTCATCTGTTAGTCACTTTTAGTTAACAAAATCGTCACGATAATCCGCCACGATGGAGCCACTTTTTTAGGGAGGCTGCATCATGCAAACGATTATCCGTGTCGAGAAGCTCGCCAAAACCTTCAATCAGCATCAGGCGCTGCATGCGGTTGATCTGAACATTCATCACGGTGAAATGGTGGCTTTGCTTGGGCCGTCCGGTTCCGGAAAATCCACCCTTTTACGTCATTTAAGCGGTTTGATTACCGGCGATAAATCTGCCGGTAGCCATATCGAGCTGCTGGGCCGCACAGTCCAGCGCGAAGGCCGCCTGGCCCGCGATATCCGCAAAAGCCGCGCCAACACCGGCTACATCTTCCAACAATTCAACCTGGTGAATCGCCTGAGCGTACTGGAGAACGTGCTGATTGGCGCGCTCGGCAGCACGCCATTCTGGCGCACCTGTTTTAGCTACTTCACCCGCGAGCAGAAACAGCGCGCGTTACAGGCGCTGACCCGCGTTGGCATGGTGCACTTTGCCCATCAGCGCGTTTCCACCCTCTCCGGCGGACAGCAGCAGCGTGTGGCGATTGCCCGTGCGCTGATGCAGCAGGCGAAGGTGATTCTGGCGGACGAACCGATCGCCTCGCTGGACCCGGAATCGGCCCGCATCGTGATGGATACCCTGCGCGACATCAACCAGAACGACGGCATCACCGTGGTGGTGACGCTGCATCAGGTGGATTACGCCCTGCGCTATTGCGAACGCATCGTCGCCCTGCGTCAGGGGCACGTCTTCTACGACGGCAGCAGCCAACAGTTTGACAACGAACGTTTTGACCATCTCTACCGCAGCATCAACCGCGTCGAAGAAAACGCGAAAGCTGCCTGACATCCCCATCATTGAGGAAAACGAATGAACGCTAAGATAATTGCCTCGCTGGCCTTCACCAGCATGTTCAGCCTCAGCACCCTGTTCAGCCCGGCGCACGCCGAAGAGCAGGAAAAGGCGCTGAATTTCGGCATTATTTCAACGGAATCACAGCAAAACCTGAAACCGCAATGGACGCCATTCTTACAGGATATGGAGAAGAAGCTGGGCGTGAAAGTGAACGCCTTCTTTGCCCCGGACTACGCGGGCATTATCCAGGGAATGCGCTTCAACAAAGTGGATATCGCCTGGTACGGCAATCTGTCGGCGATGGAAGCGGTGGATCGCGCCAACGGTCAGGTCTTCGCCCAGACGGTCGCGGCGGATGGATCGCCGGGTTACTGGAGCGTGTTGATCGTCAACAAAGACAGTCCGATCAACAACCTGAACGATCTGCTGGCGAAGCGTAAAGATCTCACCTTTGGCAATGGCGATCCTAACTCCACCTCTGGCTTCCTCGTCCCCGGCTACTACGTCTTCGCCAAAAACAATATCTCCGCCAGCGACTTCAAGCGCACCGTCAACGCCGGGCATGAAACCAACGCGCTGGCCGTCGCCAACAAGCAGGTGGATGTGGCGACCAACAACACCGAGAACCTCGACAAGCTGAAAACCTCCGCACCGGAGAAGCTCAAAGAACTGAAGGTGATCTGGAAATCGCCGCTGATCCCAGGCGATCCGATCGTCTGGCGCAAAAATCTTTCCGAAACCACCAAAGACAAGATCTACGACTTCTTTATGAACTACGGCAAAACGCCGGAAGAGAAAGCGGTGCTGGAGCGCCTGGGCTGGGCCCCGTTCCGCGCCTCCAGCGACCTGCAACTGGTGCCGATTCGCCAGCTCGCGCTGTTTAAAGAGATGCAGGGCGTGAAAGGCAATAAAGGGCTGAATGAGCAGGACAAGCTGGCAAAAACCAGCGCCATTCAGGCGCAACTGGATGACCTGGACCGCCTGAACAACGCGTTAAGCGCGATGAGTTCGGTGAGTAAAGCGGTGCAGTAATGTGCTCGATCGGTCCCCTCTCCCTTGAGGGAGAGGGTTAGGGTGAGGGGGAAATGCGCACGCTGGTGCCCTCACCCCGGCCCTCTCCCACAGGGAGAGGGAGAAAACATTAAACGGAGCCAAACATGCAAACCATCACCATCGCCCCACCCAAGCGCAGCTGGTTCTCGCTTCTGAGCTGGGCCATTGTTCTCGCCGTGCTGGTCGTCTCGTGGCAGGGCGCGGAAATGGCCCCGCTCACGCTGATCAAAGACGGCGGCAACATGGCAACCTTCGCCGCCGACTTCTTCCCGCCCGATTTCAGCCAGTGGCAGGATTACCTCACCGAAATGGCCGTCACGCTGCAAATCGCCGTCTGGGGCACTGCGCTGGCAGTCGTTCTCTCCATCCCCTTCGGCCTGATGAGCGCCGAAAACCTGGTGCCGTGGTGGGTTTACCAGCCCGTTCGCTGGCGTGCTGGCGCTGTTTATTCACACCACCGGCGTGCTCTCCAAGCTGCTTTCCGAAGCGGTGGAAGCGATTGAACCCGGCCCGGTGGAAGGTATTCGCGCCACTGGTGCCAACAAGCTCGAAGAGATCCTCTACGGCGTGCTGCCGCAGGTGATGCCGCTGCTGATCTCCTACTCCCTCTATCGCTTCGAATCCAACGTCCGTTCGGCCACCGTTGTTGGCATGGTCGGCGCTGGCGGGATCGGCGTCACGCTGTGGGAAGCGATTCGCGGTTTCCAGTTCCAGCAAACCTGCGCCCTGATGGTGCTGATTATCGTCACGGTCAGCCTGCTGGATTTCCTCTCTCAACGGTTGCGTAAGCACTTTATCTGATAAGCGAGGCATTGATATCTATGCACTTGTCTACACATCCGACCAGCTACCCAACACGCTATCAGGAGATAGCCGCAAAACTTGAGCAGGAGCTTCGTCAACACTACCGGTGCGGCGACTATCTTCCCGCCGAGCAGCAACTGGCAGCGCGCTTTGAGGTGAATCGCCACACCCTGCGCCGTGCCATCGACCAACTGGTGGAAAAAGGCTGGGTACAGCGCCGTCAGGGCGTCGGCGTGCTGGTGCTGATGCGCCCGTTCGATTACCCGCTCAACGCCCAGGCGCGTTTTAGCCAGAACCTGCTGGACCAGGGCAGCCATCCCACCAGCGAAAAACTGCTGTCGGTGCTGCGCCCGGCCTCCGGCCACGTCGCTGACGCGCTGGGGATCGCCGAGGGCGAGAACGTTATCCACCTGCGCACCCTGCGCCGGGTCAACGGCGTCGCGCTCTGTTTAATCGACCACTACTTTGCGGACCTCACCCTCTGGCCGACGCTGCAACGCTTCGACAGCGGCTCGCTGCACGATTTTCTGCGTGAGCAAACGGGGATTGCGCTGCGCCGCAGCCAGACGCGGATCAGCGCCCGCCGCGCCCAGGCCAAAGAGTGCCAGCGTCTTGAAATCCCGAATATGTCGCCGCTGCTGTGCGTGCGCACCCTTAACCACCGTGACGGTGAAAGCAGCCCGGCGGAGTACTCCGTCAGCCTGACGCGCGCCGACATGATTGAATTCACTATGGAGCACTGAATGCACGCAGATACCGCGACCCGCCAGCACTGGATGTCCGTGCTGGCGCACAGCCAACCGGCTGAACTGGCTAACCGCCTTAAAGCGCTAAACATCACCGCCGACTATGACATTATCCGCGCCGCCGAAACCGGCCTGGTACAGATTCAGGCGCGAATGGGTGGCACCGGCGAACGCTTTTTTGCTGGCGACGCTACGCTCACCCGCGCCGCTGTACGCCTTACTGACGGCACGCTCGGCTACAGCTGGGTGCTGGGGCGCGACAAACAGCACGCCGAACGCTGCGCGCTGATTGACGCGCTGATGCAGCAATCTCGCCACTTTCAAAACTTATCAGAAACCCTTATTGCCCCGCTGGACGCTGACCGTATGGCACGCATTGCCGCACGCCAGGCCGAAGTGAACGCCAGTCGGGTCGACTTCTTTACGATGGTTCGCGGAGACAACGCATGACCCTGGAAACCGCTTTTATGCTTCCCGTGCAGGATGCCCAGCACAGTTTTCGTCGCCTGTTAAAGGCCATGAGCGAGCCGGGCGTGATTGTCGCCCTGCATCAGCTCAAACGCAGCTGGCAGCCGCTGAATATTGCCTCTACCAGCGTGCTGCTGACGCTGGCTGATAACGACACGCCGGTATGGCTTTCCACGCCATTAAGTAACGATATCGTCAGCCAGAGCCTGCGTTTTCATACCAACGCCCCGCTGGTCAATCAGCCGGAACAGGCGACCTTCGCAGTGACGGATGAGGCGATTGCCAGCGAGCAGCTCAACGCCCTTTCCACCGGCACCGCCGTTGCGCCGGAAGCCGGTGCGACGTTGATTTTACAGGTCACCAGCCTGAGCGGCGGGCGCATGCTGCGCCTTACTGGCGCGGGTATTGCCGAAGAACGAATGATCGCCCCGCAGCTGCCAGAGTGCATTCTGCACGAACTTACCGAGCGCCCGCACCCGTTCCCGCTCGGCATCGACCTGATCCTGACCTGCGGCGAGCGCATGCTGGCTATCCCGCGAACCACTCATGTGGAGGTGTGCTGATGTACGTTGCCGTGAAAGGGGGCGAGAAGGCGATCGACGCCGCCCACGCCCTGCAAGAGAGCCGACGCCGGGGCGATACCGATTTGCCTGAACTGAGCGTCGCCCAGATTGAACAGCAGCTTAACCTCGCGGTAGATCGCGTGATGACCGAAGGCGGCATTGCCGACCGCGAACTGGCCGCACTGGCGCTGAAACAGGCCAGTGGCGATAACGTTGAAGCAATTTTCCTGCTGCGCGCCTACCGCACGACGCTGGCAAAACTGGCGGTAAGCGAGCCGCTCGACACCACCGGGATGCGTCTCGAACGCCGTATCTCCGCCGTTTATAAAGACATTCCTGGCGGCCAGCTGCTTGGCCCGACCTACGACTACACCCATCGCCTGCTGGATTTCACCCTGCTGGCGAATGGCGAAGCGCCGACGCTGACCACCGCCGACAGCGAGCAAGCCCCATCGCCGCACGTTTTCAGCCTGCTGGCGCGTCAGGGGCTGGCGAAGTTTGAAGAGGATAGCGGCGCACAGCCGGATGACATCACCCGTACACCGCCGGTTTACCCTTGCTCTCGCGCCTCCCGCCTGCAACAGCTCATGCGCGGCGACGAAGGCTACTTGCTGGCGCTGGCCTACTCCACCCAGCGCGGATATGGTCGCAATCACCCCTTCGCAGGTGAAATCCGCAGCGGCTATATCGACGTGTCGATTGTGCCAGAAGAGCTGGGATTTTCAGTAAACGTCGGCGAACTGCTGATGACCGAGTGTGAAATGGTCAACGGTTTTATCGACCCGCCGGATGAGCCGCCGCACTTCACGCGCGGCTACGGGCTGGTGTTCGGCATGAGCGAGCGCAAAGCGATGGCAATGGCGCTGGTTGACCGTGCGTTGCAGGCTCCGGAGTACGGCGAGCACGCGACAGGCCCGGCGCAGGATGAAGAGTTCGTGCTGGCGCATGCCGACAACGTCGAAGCCGCAGGCTTTGTCTCGCACCTCAAACTCCCGCACTACGTCGATTTCCAGGCCGAACTGGAGCTACTCAAACGTCTGCAACAGGAGCAGAACCATGGCTAATCTGAGCGGCTACAACTTTGCCTACCTCGACGAGCAGACCAAACGTATGATCCGCCGCGCCATCTTAAAAGCGGTGGCGATCCCCGGTTATCAGGTGCCGTTTGGCGGGCGCGAGATGCCGATGCCATACGGCTGGGGAACTGGTGGTATCCAGCTTACCGCCAGCGTGATTGGCGAAAGCGACGTGTTGAAGGTGATTGACCAGGGCGCGGATGACACCACCAACGCGGTGTCGATTCGCAACTTCTTTAAGCGCGTGACCGGGGTAAATACCACCGAACGCACGGACGATGCGACGCTTATCCAGACGCGCCACCGCATCCCCGAAACGCCGCTGACCGAAGATCAGATCATTATTTTCCAGGTGCCCATCCCCGAACCGCTGCGCTTTATCGAGCCGCGCGAAACGGAGACCCGCACCATGCACGCGCTGGAGGAGTATGGCGTGATGCAGGTGAAACTGTATGAAGATATCGCCCGCTTCGGTCATATCGCCACCACCTACGCCTATCCGGTGAAGGTGAACGGACGCTACGTAATGGACCCATCGCCGATCCCGAAATTTGATAACCCGAAAATGGACATGATGCCCGCCCTGCAGCTGTTCGGCGCAGGGCGCGAGAAGCGCATCTATGCGGTGCCGCCGTTTACCCGCGTGGAAAGTCTCGATTTCGACGATCACCCGTTCACCGTTCAGCAGTGGAATGAGCCATGCGCCATCTGCGGATCGACCCACAGCTATCTCGACGAAGTGGTGCTGGATGACGCCGGAAACCGCATGTTTGTCTGCTCCGATACCGATTATTGCCGCCAACAGAGCGAGGCGAAAAGCCAATGAATCAACCATTACTTTCGGTCAATAACCTGACCCACCTTTACGCGCCGGGCAAAGGCTTTAGCGATGTCTCTTTTGATTTATGGCCGGGGGAAGTGCTGGGCATCGTCGGGGAATCCGGCTCCGGGAAGACCACGCTGCTGAAATCAATCTCCGCGCGCCTGACGCCGCAGCAGGGGGAGATTCACTATGAAAACCGTTCCCTCTATGGCATGAGCGAAGCCGACCGCCGTCGCCTGCTGCGCACCGAATGGGGCGTGGTGCATCAGCATCCGCTCGACGGCCTGCGCCGCCAGGTCTCGGCAGGCGGCAATATCGGCGAGCGGCTGATGGCGACCGGGGCGCGTCATTACGGCGACATTCGCGCCACCGCGCAAAGGTGGCTGGAAGAGGTGGAGATTCCCGCCAACCGTATCGACGACCTGCCGACCACCTTTTCCGGCGGTATGCAGCAGCGTTTGCAGATTGCCCGCAACCTGGTGACGCATCCGAAGCTGGTGTTTATGGATGAACCGACCGGCGGGCTGGATGTATCGGTGCAGGCGCGCCTGCTCGATCTGCTGCGCGGTCTGGTGGTGGAGCTGAATCTGGCGGTGGTGATTGTCACCCACGATCTGGGCGTCGCCCGCCTGCTGGCGGACCGTTTGCTGGTGATGAAACAGGGGCAAGTGGTGGAGAGTGGGTTAACCGACCGCGTGCTCGACGACCCGCATCACCCGTATACCCAGTTGCTGGTGTCATCGGTTTTGCAGAATTGAATGCAACACCGTGCGCGCTGATCCCCTCACCCCGGCCCTCTCCCGGAGGGAGAGGGAGAAAACCGGCGCAATATTCAACACCGCGCACAATCGGTCCCCTCGCCCCTTCGGGGAGAGGGTTAGGGTGAGGGGCAATGCGCGCACCGCTCCCCAATATGCGAACCACGAGGCGAAAAATGATTAACGTACAAAACGTCAGTAAAACCTTCATCCTGCACCAGCAAAACGGCGTGCGCCTGCCCGTCTTACAACGCGCCTCGCTCACCGTCAACGCAGGCGAATGCGTGGTGCTCCACGGCCATTCCGGCAGCGGGAAATCGACCCTGCTACGTTCGCTGTACGCCAACTATCTGCCCGACGAAGGGCAAATCCAGATTAAACACGGTGACGAATGGATAGACCTGGTCACCGCCCCAGCGCGCAAAGTGGTGGAAATCCGCAAAACCACTGTCGGCTGGGTAAGCCAGTTTCTGCGCGTCATCCCGCGTATTTCGGCACTGGAAGTGGTGATGCAGCCGCTGCTCGATACCGGCGTTCCGCGTGAAGCCTGCGCCGCTAAAGCCGCCCGATTACTGACGCGCCTGAACGTGCCTGAACGCCTGTGGCACCTGGCACCATCGACCTTCTCCGGCGGCGAACAGCAGCGCGTCAACATCGCTCGTGGCTTTATCGTCGACTATCCGATTCTGCTGCTGGATGAACCCACCGCCTCGCTGGACGCCAAAAACAGCGCCGCGGTGGTGGAACTGATCCGCGAAGCTAAAACCCGCGGCGCAGCCATCGTCGGCATCTTCCACGACGAAGCCGTACGCAATGACGTCGCCGACCGCCTCCACCCAATGGGAGCCTCTGCATGATTATCAATAACGTCAAACTGGTGCTGGAAAACGAAGTGGTACACGGTTCGCTGGAGGTGCAGGACGGCGAAATTCGCGCCTTTGCCGAAAGCCAGAGCCGCCTGCCAGAGGCGATGGACGGCGAAGGCGGCTGGCTGCTGCCGGGGCTGATTGAGCTGCATACCGACAACCTCGATAAATTCTTCACTCCGCGCCCAAAAGTGGACTGGCCTGCCCACTCGGCGATGAGCAGCCACGACGCGCTGATGGTGGCGAGCGGCATCACCACCGTGCTGGATGCCGTGGCGATTGGCGACGTGCGCGACGGCGGCGATCGGCTGGAGAATCTGGAGAAGATGATCAACGCCATCGAAGAGACGCAGAAACGCGGCGTCAACCGCGCCGAGCACCGTCTGCACCTGCGCTGTGAACTGCCACATCACACCACGCTGCCGCTGTTTGAAAAACTGGTGCAGCGCGAGCCGGTCACGCTGGTGTCGCTGATGGACCACTCACCGGGCCAGCGCCAGTTCGCCAATCGCGAGAAGTATCGCGAATATTACCAGGGCAAATACTCGCTCACCGATGCGCAGATGCAGCAGTATGAAGAGGAACAACTGGCGCTTGCCGCACGCTGGTCGCAGCCGAATCGCGAAACCATCGCCGCAATGTGCCGCGCGCGACAAATTGCCCTCGCCAGCCACGATGACGCCACGCACGCGCACGTTGCCGAATCCCACCAGCTTGGCAGCGTAATCGCCGAATTTCCCACCACGTTCGAAGCGGCGGAAGCTTCGCGCAAGCATGGCATGAATGTATTGATGGGCGCGCCGAATATTGTGCGCGGCGGTTCGCACTCCGGCAACGTGGCGGCCTGTGAACTGGCACAGCTTGGTCTGTTGGATATCCTCTCTTCCGACTACTACCCCGCCAGCCTGCTCGATGCGGCATTTCGCGTCGCCGATGACGAGAGCAACCGCTTTACGCTGCCGCAGGCGGTGAAGCTGGTGACTAAAAATCCGGCCCAGGCGCTTAATCTTCAGGATCGCGGGGTGATTGGCGAGGGCAAACGCGCCGACCTGGTGCTGGCGCATCGCAAGGGCAACCACATTCATATCGATCACGTCTGGCGTCAGGGTAAAAGGGTGTTCTGATGACGGGAAAACTGATTTGGTTAATGGGGGCCTCTGGCTCCGGAAAAGACAGTCTGTTGACGGAACTCCGCCAGCGGGAACAAACTCAGCTACTGGTAGCGCATCGCTACATCACGCGCGCCGCCAGCGCCGGAAGTGAAAACCATATCGCCCTGAGCGAGCAGGAGTTTTTTACCCGCGCGGGGCAGAACCTTCTGGCCTTAAGCTGGCACGCCAACGGCCTGTATTATGGCATCGGCGTCGAGATTGACCTCTGGCTGCACGCTGGATTTGACGTGGTGGTCAACGGCTCACGCTCCCATCTGCCGCAGGCGCGGGCGCGCTATCAATCGGCGCTGCTGCCCATTTGTTTACAGGTTTCGCCAGAGATCCTGCGCCAGCGCCTGGAAAACCGTGGTCGTGAAAATGCCAGTGAAATTAACGCCCGGCTGGCGCGCGCTGCCCGCTATACTCCTCAGGATTGTCTTACGCTCAATAATGACGGCAGCCTGCGCCAGTCGGTCGACAAGCTGCTGACGCTGATTCATCAGAAGGAGAAACACCATGCCTGCTTGTGAGCTTCGCCCGGCCACGCAGTACGACACCGACGCAGTTTACGCGCTGATTTGTGAGCTAAAACAGGCGGAGTTTGACCACCACGCGTTTCGCGTGGGGTTTAACGCCAATCTGCGCGATCCGAACATGCGCTACCATCTGGCGCTGCTGGATGGCGAAGTTGTCGGCATGATCGGCCTGCATTTGCAGTTTCATCTGCATCATGTCAACTGGATCGGCGAAATTCAGGAACTGGTGGTGATGCCGCAGGCGCGCGGTCTGAACGTCGGCAGTAAATTACTGGCATGGGCCGAAGAAGAAGCCCGCCAGGCCGGGGCCGAAATGACCGAGCTTTCCACCAACGTCAAGCGCCACGACGCGCACCGTTTCTATCTGCGCGAAGGCTACGAGCAGAGCCACTTCCGCTTCACCAAGGCGCTGTAACATGAGCCTGACCCTCACACTTACTGGCACTGGCGGCGCACAGGGTGTTCCCGCATGCGGCTGTGAGTGCGCGGCCTGCGCCAGAGCGCGGCGCTCACCGCAGTATCGCCGCCAGCCATGCAGCGGCGTCGTGAAGTTTAACGACGCGATCACCCTGATCGACGCCGGGCTGCACGATCTCGCCGATCGCTGGTCGCCCGGATCGTTCCAGCAGTTTTTGCTGACGCACTACCATATGGATCACGTGCAGGGGCTGTTTCCGCTGCGCTGGGGCGTGGGCGATTCGATCCCGGTCTACGGCCCGCCGGATGAACAGGGCTGCGACGATCTGTTTAAACATCCGGGCCTGCTTGATTTCAGCCACACGGTGGAGCCATTTGTGATGTTTGATTTGCAGGGATTACAGGTCACGCCGCTGCCGCTCAACCATTCGAAACTCACATTCGGTTACTTACTGGAAACGGCGCACAGCCGGGTGGCGTGGCTATCTGACACCTCTGGCCTTCCGGAAAAAACGCTGAAATTTTTACGCAATAATCATCCGCAGGTGATGGTGATTGATTGCAGTCACCCGCCGCGCGAGGATGCGCCACGCAATCACTGTGATTTAAACACCGTGCTGGCGCTGAATGAGGTTATCCGCTCGCCACGGGTGATTCTGACGCATATCAGCCATCAGTTTGATGCGTGGCTGATGGAGAACGTACTGCCGTCAGGGTTTGAGGCGGGGTTTGATGGGATGGAGATTGGGGTGGAGTGATGGGTGAGGGGCGATGCCTGCTCTAAACTCAACATCACCGCCCATACTCATCTTCCATTCTCCGCTCTTCATCTTCTAGCTGCCGACGCTCCTGATCCAGCTGGCGCTGGCGATCGTCCAGCTGCCTGCGGCGATCTTCAAACTGGCGGCGGCGATCGTCATATTGTCTGCGCCGATCGTCGTTCACTTCACGCTGCCAGCCGTCGTCGCGCGAATCTTCATAGTCTCGCCCACGGTCAGGGTTATAAGCATCGTTAATCGCCTGCTGAATATTGCCAATGGTGTCGTCGATAATATCGGCCTGGGCCGGAACGGTGGACAGCGTGAGCAGGGTGAATAAAAGAAATAGCGGAAAACGTTTCATTAGCCAACCTCAAAAAGAAACTCTATCCACATTAGTCATTACTCATCCATGCAAGTAGTGGATGAATCTCAATTTTTCCGCTGCTCTATTGCCGTAATCGCCTCCACGCGTTGTTGATGACGACCGCCTTCGTACTGCGCGCCCAGCCACGCATCCACAATCATTTTTGCCAGTTCGAGGCCAACCACTCGCGAACCAAAAGCCAGTGCAACTTCACTGGCGTAATGCGGATAATCAGTGCGCTCTGACGACCTGGTTTCTTTATCAATCCCCTCACTCATTGACCATGAATAAAAGGCTGGCACAGCAACGCAGAATCCTGCGGTGCCAGCGACATGACCGCCCATTGCTCCGGTACGTTTTTTAATAAGAAACACCGGTTGCATTGATTAATTGTGCTCAGTATTTGCCGAAGTACAATATATATAATAAATATATAAAACACCTCATATTATTTACAGAGATAATGAATTCGCGTACTTTTCCCTCTTCAGCACAAATGCCTAATAAAATGGCTCGTTCCGCTCACACTTCCACTTATTAAAGTCGCAAATTCCCAATTATGATAACGCCAGCTTTAAATGACGTATTTTGCATGGATTACATATTTACGACACAAATGATAAATGGAGATTTATATGAATAACTCTCGGTTATTCCGTTTGAGCAGGATTGTTATTGCGTTAACTGCCGCCAGCGGCATGATGGTAAATACCGCTTACGCAACAGATGAAGCGAAAGCCGCGACTCAATATACCCAGCAGGTTAATCAGCATTACGCAAAATCATTACCGTTTAGCGATCGTCAGGACTTTGACGATGCCCAGCGTGGATTTATCGCCCCGCTGCTGGATGAAGGTATTCTGCGTGATGCTAACGGCAAAGTTTACTACCGCGCGAATGATTACAAATTTGATATTAATGCCGCTGCGCCGGAAACCGTAAACCCCAGCCTGTGGCGTCAGTCGCAAATCAACGGCATTTCTGGCCTGTTCAAAGTCACCGATAAAATGTATCAGGTGCGCGGCCAGGATATCTCTAACATTACATTCGTGGAAGGCGAGAAAGGCATTATTGTTATCGACCCGCTGGTAACGCCGCCTGCCGCAAAAGCCGCACTTGACCTCTATTATCAACATCGTCCACAAAAACCGATTGTTGCTGTGATTTATACTCACAGCCACACCGACCACTATGGCGGCGTGAAAGGCATTATCTCTGAAGCGGATGTTAAATCCGGCAAAGTGCAGGTGATCGCTCCGGCAGGCTTTATGGACGAAGCCATCAGTGAAAACGTGCTGGCGGGTAACATCATGAGCCGCCGTGCGCTCTACTCTTACGGTCTGTTACTGCCGCACAACGCGCAAGGCAACGTGGGCAACGGCCTGGGCGTGACGCTGGCAACGGGCGACCCGAGCATTATTGCGCCAACCAAAACGATTGTCAGAACTGGCGAGATGATGGTTATCGACGGTCTGGAGTTTGACTTTCTGATGACTCCGGGTAGCGAAGCTCCAGCCGAAATGCACTTCTATATTCCGGCCCTGAAAGCCCTGTGTACCGCCGAAAACGCCACGCATACCCTGCACAACTTCTACACCCTGCGCGGCGCGAAAACCCGCGACACCAGCAAGTGGACAGAGTATCTGAACGAAACGCTGGATATGTGGGGTAACGACGCGGAAGTACTGTTTATGCCGCACACCTGGCCGGTCTGGGGCAATAAGCATATCAATGATTATATTGGTAAATATCGCGATACTATCAAATACATTCACGACCAGACCCTGCACCTGGCGAACCAGGGTTACACCATGAATGAAATTGGCGACATGATTAAGCTGCCACCTGCGCTTGCCAATAACTGGGCCAGCCGCGGCTATTACGGTTCTGTCAGCCACAACGCCCGCGCGGTGTATAACTTCTATCTTGGCTATTACGACGGTAACCCGGCTAACCTGCATCCGTATGGTCAGGTGGAGATGGGTAAACGTTACGTGCAAGCTCTGGGCGGTTCTGCCCGCGTTATTAACCTGGCGAAAGAAGCGAACAAGCAAGGTGATTATCGCTGGTCGGCAGAACTGCTGAAACAGGTGATTGCCGCCAATCCGGGTGACCAGGTGGCGAAGAATCTGCAAGCAAATAACTTTGAACAGTTGGGTTATCAGGCCGAGTCCGCCACCTGGCGCGGTTTCTACCTGACCGGCGCAAAAGAGCTGCGCGAAGGGGTGCATAAGTTCAGCCACGGCACCACCGGTTCTCCGGACACCCTTCGCGGGATGTCGGTCGAAATGCTGTTCGACTTTATGGCCGTTCGCCTCGATAGCGCGAAAGCCGCAGGTAAGAATATCAGCCTGAACTTCAATATGAGCAACGGCGATAACCTCAACCTGACGCTGAACGATAGCGTGCTTAACTACCGTAAAACGCTGCAACCTGAAGCCAACGCCTCTTTCTACATCAGCCGTGAAGATCTGCACGCCGTGCTGACCGGACAAGCCAAAATGGCCGATCTGGTGAAAACGAAGAAAGCCAAAATTATTGGCAATGGCGCGAAACTGGAAGAAATTATTGCCTGTCTGGATAATTTTGATTTGTGGGTGAATATCGTAACCCCAAATTAATGCCACTCACTTTTGGGGGCGCTTAAGCCCCCAAAAGCATTTATTTTAAAAATACATACAACAAATTAATACATAAAATATATAAGTTATGAATGCGGTGGCTGAATAAAGCTATTTTTATTCATCGAGAAAATAGCCATACTGACGCCTTCAATGGATATTGATATTCACTACAGATATTGTTCGCAGCAGACAGGATGTATTTAATATGCCAACAGTTCTCTCTCGCATGGCGATGCAACTCAAAAAAACAGCCTGGATAATTCCCGTCTTCATGGTTTCGGGATGCTCATTATCTCCGGCAATCCCGGTGATCGGCGCTTATTATCCCAGCTGGTTTTTCTGCGCCATTGCCAGCCTTATTTTGACGCTCATCACGAGGCGAATTATTCAGCGGGCAAATATCAATCTGGCATTTGTCGGAATTATTTATACCGCCCTTTTTGCTCTCTACGCCATGCTGTTCTGGCTGGCATTTTTCTAATCTATTTGAGACGCGCTCATGGAAAGTACGCCGAAAAAAGCTCCTCGCAGTAAATTCCCTGCTCTGTTAGTGGTTGCGTTGGCGCTGGTTGCCCTTGTTTTCGTTATCTGGCGCGTAGACAGTGCGCCATCAACTAATGACGCCTACGCGTCAGCAGATACCATTGATGTGGTGCCGGAAGTCAGCGGTCGCATTGTAGAACTGGCGGTCACCGACAACCAGGCGGTGAAACAGGGCGATTTGCTGTTCCGCATCGACCCGCGCCCGTACGAAGCCAATCTGGCGAAAGCCGAAGCCTCCCTCGCGGCGCTGGATAAGCAAATTATGCTCACCCAGCGTAGCGTTGACGCACAACAGTTTGGTGCCGACTCGGTTAATGCCACGGTAGAAAAAGCCCGTGCCGCCGCGAAACAGGCCAGTGATACATTACGCCGCACCGAGCCATTACTGAAAGAAGGTTTCGTCTCAGCGGAAGACGTTGATCGTGCAAGAACGGCGCAGCGCGCCGCAGAAGCCGATCTTAACGCCGTATTGTTGCAGGCGCAGTCAGCCGCCAGCGCCGTCAGCGGCGTTGATGCACTCGTTGCCCAACGTGCAGCTGTTGAAGCGGATATCGCCCTGACCAAACTGCATCTGGAAATGGCGACCGTTCGCGCGCCGTTTGATGGCCGGGTCATTTCCCTCAAAACCTCGGTTGGGCAATTTGCTTCTGCCATGCGCCCTATTTTCACCCTAATCGACACCCGTCACTGGTACGTGATCGCCAACTTCCGCGAAACCGATCTGAAAAATATTCGCTCGGGTACACCCGCAACGATTCGCCTGATGAGCGACAGCGGCAAAACCTTCGCAGGTAAAGTGGATTCGATTGGCTACGGCGTGCTACCGGATGACGGCGGCCTGGTGCTGGGCGGCCTGCCGAAAGTGTCTCGTTCTATTAACTGGGTCCGCGTTGCCCAGCGTTTTCCGGTCAAAATCATGGTTGAAAAACCTGACCCGGAAATGTTCCGCATCGGCGCTTCGGCAGTCGCTAATCTTGAGCCGCAATAATGAGCGCGCTCAACTCCCTGCCATTACCAGTGGTCAGGCTGCTGGCGTTCTTTCATGAAGAGTTAAGCGAGCGGCGACCAGGCCGCGTGCCGCAGACTATGCAACTCTGGGTAGGCTGCTTGCTGGTGATTCTGATCTCGATGACTTTTGAGATCCCTTTTGTGGCGTTATCACTGGCAGTGCTGTTTTACGGTATTCAGTCGAACGCGTTTTACACCAAATTTGTCGCGATCTTGTTTGTGGTCGCCACGATGCTGGAAATCGCCAGCCTGTTTTTGATCTACAAATGGTCATATGGCGAACCGTTGATCCGATTGATCATTGCCGGACCGATCCTGATGGGCTGTATGTTTTTGATGCGCACCCATCGGTTGGGGCTGGTTTTTTTCGCCGTCGCCATTGTCGCCATTTACGGGCAAACATTCCCCGCCATGCTCGACTATCCGGAAGTGGTCGTGCGCTTAACCCTGTGGTGTATTGTTGTCGGCCTCTACCCGACGTTATTGATGACGTTAATCGGCGTGCTGTGGTTTCCCAGCCGCGCTATCACGCAGATGCATCAGGTGCTTAATGATCGGCTTGATGATGCCATTAGCCACCTGACGGACAGCCTCGCACCGCTACCCGAAACGCGGATTGAAAGAGAGGCGCTGGCGCTGCAAAAACTCAATGTCTTTTGCCTCGCGGACGATGCCAACTGGCGAACTCAGAGCGCATGGTGGCAAAGCTGCGTGGCAACGGTAACCTACATTTACTCGACGCTGAATCGCTACGATCCCACCTCTTTTGCTGATTCTCAGGCAATTATTGAATTTCGGCAAAAATTAGCCTCAGAAATCAACAAACTGCAGCATGCCATTGCCGAAGGTCAGTGCTGGCAAAGCGACTGGCGGATCACTGAAAGTGAAGCGATGGCGGCACGGGAATGTAACCTGGAGAATATCTGCCAGACATTGTTGCAACTGGGTCAGATGGACCCGAATACGCCGCCAACGCCCGCCGCCAAACCGCCATCAATGGTCGCCGATGCTTTTACCAATCCAGACTATATGCGCTACGCGGTAAAAACGCTGCTCGCCTGTTTGATCTGTTACACCTTCTACAGCGGCGTGGACTGGGAAGGCATTCACACCTGTATGCTGACCTGCGTGATCGTCGCTAACCCCAATGTCGGTTCGTCGTACCAGAAGATGGTGTTGCGTTTTGGCGGGGCTTTTTCCGGCGCAATTCTGGCGCTGTTATTCACGCTACTGGTCATGCCCTGGCTGGACAATATTGTCGAATTGCTATTTGTGCTGGCACCGATTTTCCTGTTGGGCGCATGGATTGCCACCAGCTCTGAACGCTCTTCTTATATCGGCACACAGATGGTGGTCACCTTCGCGCTCGCCACGCTCGAAAACGTTTTTGGCCCGGTGTACGACCTGGTGGAAATTCGCGATCGCGCCCTGGGTATCATCATTGGTACCGTGGTGTCCGCGGTGATTTACACCTTTGTCTGGCCTGAAAGTGAAGCGCGCACACTGCCGCAAAAACTGGCTGGCGCGCTGGGTATGTTGAGTAAAGTAATGCGGATCCCACGCCAGCAGGAAGTCACGGCTCTGCGCACTTATCTGCAAATTCGTATAGGTCTGCATGCGGCGTTTAATGCCTGTGAAGAGATGTGCCAACGCGTGGCGCTGGAGCGTCAACTGGACAGCGAAGAACGCGCGTTACTGATTGAACGTTCGCAAACGGTTATTCGTCAGGGCCGCGATATTCTTCACGCCTGGGATGCAACCTGGAACTCGGCGCAGGCGCTGGATAACGCACTACAGCCGGACAGAGCAGGTCAGTTTGCCGACGCACTGGAGAAATACGCCGCCGGTCTGGCAACCGCACTCAGTCGTTCTCCTCAAATAACGCTTGAAGAAACACCCGCCTCGCAGGCCATCCTGCCGACCTTATTAAAACAGGAGCAACACGTCTGCCAGCTTTTCGCCCGCTTGCCAGACTGGACAGCCCCGGCATTAACGCCCGCCACGGAACAGGCACAAGGAGCCATGCAATGATCAATCGTCAACTTTCACGCCTGCTGTTATGCAGCATTCTCGGCAGCACGACGCTGATTTCCGGCTGTGCCCTGGTACGTAAGGATTCTGCGCCTCATCAACAGCTCAAACCGGAACAAATCAAACTGGCCGATGATATTCATCTTGCCAGCTCCGGTTGGCCGCAGGCGCAGTGGTGGAAACAACTCAATGACCCGCAGTTGGATGCTTTGATCCAACGGACGCTAAGTGGTTCACACACCCTCGCCGAAGCGAAACTGCGGGAAGAAAAAGCGCAGTCGCAGGCCGATTTGTTAGATGCCGGTTCACAATTACAGGTCGCAGCGTTAGGGATGCTCAACCGCCAACGTGTCTCGGCGAACGGCTTTTTAAGCCCTTATGCTATGGATGCGCCAGCACTGGGTATGGACGGGCCGTACTATACGGAAGCCACAGTCGGTTTGTTTGCCGGACTGGATCTTGATTTGTGGGGTGTGCATCGCTCAGCGGTTGCCGCCGCCATTGGCGCGCATAATGCAGCGCTGGCAGAAACCGCAGCAGTAGAGCTATCGCTGACCACGGGCGTAGCGCAGCTTTATTACAGTATGCAGGCCAGCTATCAGATGCTCGATCTGTTAGAACAAACACGCGATGTGATTGATTACGCGGTGAAAGCGCATCAGAGTAAAGTGGCGCACGGTCTGGAAGCGCAAGTGCCTTTCCACGGCGCGCGGGCACAGATTCTGGCGGTCGATAAACAAATTGCTGCCGTTAAAGGGCAAATCACCGAAACGCGAGAATCTCTGCGTGCATTGATTGGCGCAGGAGCCAGCGATATGCCGGAGATCAAACCGGTGGCATTACCGCAAGTCCAGACCGGTATTCCGGCGACACTCTCTTATGAGTTGCTCGCCAGACGCCCGGATCTGCAAGCCATGCGCTGGTATGTTCAGGCGTCATTAGATCAGGTGGATTCCGCGCGGGCGCTGTTCTACCCGAGCTTTGATATCAAAGCATTTTTCGGCCTTGATGCCATCCACCTGGATACCTTATTCAAAAAAACCAGTCGCCAGTTCAATTTCATTCCTGGTCTGAAATTACCGCTGTTTGATGGTGGACGGTTGAATGCCAATCTCGAAGGCACGCGCGCCGCCAGCAACATGATGATTGAACGTTACAACCAGTCAGTACTGAATGCGGTGCGCGACGTTGCCGTCAACGGCACGCGTCTGCAAACGCTCAACGACGAGCGGGAGATGCAGGCAGAACGCGTAGAAGCAACGCGCTTCACCCAGCGCGCTGCCGACGCCGCCTACCAACGCGGCTTAACAAGTCGCTTACAGGCCACCGAAGCCCGGTTGCCGGTGCTTGCCGAAGAGATGTCATTACTGATGCTGGACAGCCGCCGGGTGATCCAAAGCATTCAGTTGATGAAATCGCTGGGCGGCGGGTATCAGGCAGGTCCCGTCGTCGAGAAAAAATAAAATGTCAGCCGCGTGATGGCTGTCACGCGGTATTTCGTTTCGTCACGTCAAAACTGACGACAGCCTGTTTTTCGTCAGAGTTTTGAACAAATAGTGCCCGTAATATCAGGGAATGACCCCAAATAAAATGTGGCATAAAAGATGCATACTGTAGTCGAGAGCGCGTATGCGTGATTTGATTAACTGGAGCGAGACCGATGAAAAAAGTCGTCACGGTTTGCCCCTATTGCGCATCAGGTTGCAAAATCAACCTGGTCGTCGATAACGGCAAAATCGTCCGGGCGGAGGCAGCGCAGGGCAAAACCAACCAGGGTACCCTGTGTCTGAAGGGTTATTATGGCTGGGATTTCATTAACGATACCCAGATCCTGACCCCGCGCCTGAAAACCCCCATGATCCGTCGCCAGCGTGGCGGCAAACTCGAACCTGTTTCCTGGGATGAGGCACTGAATTACGTTGCCGAGCACCTGAGCGCCATCAAAGAGAAGTACGGTCCGGATGCCATCCAGACGACCGGCTCCTCGCGTGGTACGGGTAACGAAACCAACTATGTAATGCAAAAATTTGCGCGCGCCGTTATTGGTACCAATAACGTTGATTGCTGCGCTCGTGTCTGACACGGCCCATCGGTTGCAGGTCTGCACCAATCGGTCGGTAATGGCGCAATGAGCAATGCTATTAACGAAATTGATAATACCGACTTAGTGTTCGTTTTCGGGTACAACCCGGCGGATTCCCACCCTATCGTGGCGAATCACGTAATTAACGCTAAACGTAACGGGGCGAAAATTATCGTCTGCGATCCGCGCAAAATTGAAACTGCGCGCATTGCTGACATGCACATTGCACTGAAAAACGGCTCGAACATCGCGCTGTTGAATGCAATGGGCCATGTCATTATTGAAGAAAATCTGTACGACAAAGCGTTCGTCGCTTCCCGTACAGAAGGCTTTGAAGAGTATCGTAAAATCGTTGAAGGCTACACGCCGGAGTCGGTTGAAGATATCACCGGCGTCAGCGCCAGTGAGATTCGTCAGGCGGCGCGGATGTATGCCCAGGCGAAAAGCGCCGCCATCCTGTGGGGCATGGGTGTAACCCAGTTCTACCAGGGCGTGGAAACCGTGCGTTCTCTGACCAGCCTCGCGATGCTGACTGGTAACCTCGGTAAGCCGCATGCGGGTGTAAACCCGGTTCGTGGTCAGAACAACGTGCAGGGTGCCTGCGATATGGGCGCGCTGCCGGATACGTATCCGGGATACCAGTATGTGAAAGATCCGGCTAACCGCGAGAAATTCGCCAAAGCCTGGGGCGTGGAAAGCCTGCCTGCTCATACCGGTTATCGCATCAGCGAGCTACCGCATCGCGCAGCGCATGGTGAAGTGCGTGCCGCGTACATTATGGGCGAAGATCCGCTACAAACTGACGCGGAGCTGTCGGCAGTACGTAAAGCCTTTGAAGATCTGGAACTGGTCATCGTCCAGGACATCTTTATGACTAAAACCGCATCAGCGGCGGACGTTATTTTACCGTCCACCTCGTGGGGCGAGCATGAAGGCGTGTTTACTGCGGCTGACCGTGGCTTCCAGCGTTTCTTCAAGGCGGTTGAACCGAAGTGGGATCTGAAAACGGACTGGCAGATTATCAGTGAAATCGCCACCCGTATGGGTTATCCGATGCACTACAACAACACCCAGGAGATCTGGGATGAGTTGCGTCATCTGTGCCCGGATTTCTACGGTGCGACTTACGAGAAAATGGGCGAACTGGGCTTCATTCAGTGGCCTTGTCGCGATACTTCAGATGCCGATCAGGGGACTTCTTATCTGTTTAAAGAGAAGTTTGATACTCCGAACGGTCTGGCGCAGTTCTTCACCTGCGACTGGGTAGCGCCAATCGACAAACTCACCGACGAGTATCCGATGGTACTGTCAACGGTGCGTGAAGTCGGTCACTACTCTTGCCGTTCGATGACCGGTAACTGTGCGGCACTGGCGGCGCTGGCTGATGAACCTGGCTACGCACAAATCAATACCGAAGACGCCAAACGTCTGGGTATTGAAGATGAGGCATTGGTTTGGGTGCACTCGCGTAAAGGCAAAATTATCACCCGTGCGCAGGTCAGCGATCGTCCGAACAAAGGGGCGATTTACATGACCTACCAGTGGTGGATTGGTGCCTGTAACGAGCTGGTTACCGAAAACTTAAGCCCGATTACGAAAACGCCGGAATACAAATACTGCGCCGTGCGCGTCGAGCCGATCGCCGATCAGCGCGCCGCCGAGCAGTACGTGATTGACGAGTACAACAAGTTGAAAACTCGCCTGCGCGAAGCGGCACTGGCGTAATACAGTCCTTTCTACAGCCTCCTTTCGGAGGCTGTTTTTTTATCCATTCGAACTCTTTATACTGGTCACTCCCTACCCAATCGTATTATCAAAATGAAAAAAATTATCGCATTGATGTTGTTTTTGACATTCTTTGCCCATGCGAACGGCTCCGAGCCTGGCAGTCAGTATCTCAAGGCTGCAGAGGCTGGAGACCGACGCGCACAATATTTTCTTGCCGACAGCTGGTTTAGCTCCGGCGATTTGAGCAAAGCCGAATATTGGGCACAGAAAGCCGCCGACAGCGGTGATGCTGATGCCTGCGCGCTGTTGGCGCAGATCAAAATCACCAATCCGGTCAGTCTGGACTATCCACAAGCAAAAGTTCTTGCAGAGAAAGCGGCGCAAGCAGGCAGTAAAGAAGGTGAAGTGACGCTGGCGCATATTCTGGTGAATACTCAAGCGGGTAAACCGGATTATCCAAAGGCGATTTCGCTGTTAGAAAACGCCTCGGAAGATCTGGAGAACGACTCCGCCGTCGATGCCCAAATGCTGCTTGGTTTGATTTACGCCAACGGCGTGGGCATTAAGGCCGACGATGACAAGGCAACCTGGTATTTCAAACGCAGCTCTGCGATTTCCCGAACCGGTTATTCCGAGTACTGGGCGGGAATGATGTTCTTAAATGGTGAAGAAGGTTTTATCGAGAAGAACAAACAGAAGGCGCTGCACTGGCTGAACCTGAGCTGTATGGAAGGGTTTGATACCGGGTGTGAAGAGTTTGAAAAATTAACTAACGGTTAATGTAGGCCTGATAAGACGCGGCAAGCGTCGCATCAGGCATCCACACATTGCCGGGTGTATGTCCCCGGCAATCCTCAATTATTGATCCGCAGTTTTATCAAATTTGCCCAGCACTTCGCGCTCATAAGCCAGCGCTTTCTTACGGTCAAATTTGTGTTCCCACTTGGCAATCACCAGCACCGCCAGCGCATTACCCACCACGTTCAGCGCAGTACGCGCCATGTCGAGGATACGGTCAACACCGGCAATAAACGCCAGACCTTCCAGCGGGATCCCTACGCTGCCCAGCGTTGCCAGCAACACCACAAACGACACGCCCGGCACGCCAGCAATCCCTTTCGAGGTCACCATCAGCGTCAGCACCAGAATGATTTCCTGCCAGATGGACAGGTCAATACCATACAGTTGAGCGATGAAGATAGCGGCAATACTTTGATATAGCGTTGAACCATCAAGGTTAAAAGAGTAACCGGTCGGCACCACGAAACTGGTGATCGACGCCGGTGCACCGTAGGCTTCCATCTTCTCAATAATTCGCGGCAGCACGCTTTCAGAACTGGCAGTGGAGTACGCCAGAATCAGCTCATCTTTCAGAATACGAATCAGGATCCAGACGCTTAACCCGCACAGGCGCGCCACAATTCCCAGCACTACCAGCGCGAAGAACAGAATGGCGAAATGCACCAGCAGCACCAGTTTCGCCAGTGGCCACAGAGACGAGAAACCAAAGTTAGCCACCGTCACCGCAATCAGCGCAAACACACCCACTGGCGCATAACGCATCACCATGTGAGTCACTTTAAACATGGTTTCAGAGATGGAGCGGAACACGGTCACCAGCGGTTCACGATGCGTCGCGGGCAGGGAGGAAAGCCCCAGACCAAACAGCACCGAGAAGAAGATGATCGGCAGCATTTCGCCTTTCGCCATCGACGCCACAATGTTCGTCGGTACCAGCGACAAAATCGTGCCCATAATGCCGTGGGAACTGCTTTGTACCGCTTCCGTAGTGCTCTGATATTTCGAGATATCGACGGTCGCCAGCTGCGACATATCCACCCCGGCACCGGGCTGGAAGACGTTCGCCAGAGTAATCCCCAAAATGATGGCGACGGTGGTGATCACCTCGAAGTAAATAATGGTTTTCGCGCCAATACGCCCGAGCTGTTTGGCATCACCAACACCCGCGATACCCACCACCAGCGTGGAGATCACAATCGGCACAACAATCATTTTGATCAGATGGATGAAGATATCACCCGCCGGAGAGAGCAAATTGACGACCAGCCAGTCGCGACTGTCGCTATGATAGTGCAGGTAGCTTCCCAGGAGAATGCCCAGCACCATAGCAAACAGAATCTGCCAGGCCAGGCTGAATTTTATATTTTTCATCAGAATAACTTCCTCAATGGAGCGCCGTTCCCCGTTCAGAAACGCGAGAACGTGACATACTGCCAGGGCATGAATTGTGTTGCGTTGGTTTGTAGATTTTTTTAACGCTTATGATCAGTATCATTTGCGCGGTATGTTGCGCAACCCTTTAACAACAGAGCTTTTCGCTGCATTAATGCATAATAACGCGAGTTTATGGCAGGATTAATGAATAACCATTTGTTATGGAAAGATTTTTATTTGTTTAATCTGCAATAATACTGATTGGTGATTATTTTTGGCAGATGTTCATTCGATTATTTTTTATGCAGCTCAATAACATAATCTTCATCGCCAGATGATTAATCCGATCTCCGCTGCAACAGTTTCGCCATATTAATCGACTCGACCAGCTGTGTCCGGTTGATCCGGGGTGAGTTGAGATCCATCACTTTTTGCCATAGTTCGATGGCTTGCGCGTAATTCGCCTGCATAAACGCATCTGAAGCCAGCAGCATCAGAGCGGTGATTTCGTTAGAGTCCAGCGCGAGGGCTTTGTCGATCAGTGTGCGAGTCTGGGCGGTCATATGCTGGCTGGCCTGGTAATAAAGCACCGTCGCCAGCGCCGCATACAGTTCAGCGTTTTCACCACGTAGTCGCAACGCCTGACGGTACGCCAGCAGCGAATTGCTGTAATCGTTTTGCCACAGATAATACTCGCCCAGTAACGCCCATTGTTCGCTGTTTTGTGGATTAGCGCGGATTTTATCCTGCAATGCCTGAAGCTGCGCTTCCGGGGTTTGCTGGCTGGCAAACTGATGTAGCGGATCGCGCTGACGCTGATACTCCGCACGTACCGCCTGCCATTTTGGGCTTAACAGATAACTGCCGATACAGAGAAATACCATCAATATCGTGAGTGTTGTCAGCATTTTCACCGGTATTTGAGGCTGTTTCATCGCTTCGCCCTTACCCGCCAGAGGATCAGTATCATCAGCAGTAACAACACCACTGGCAGCGCCCACAACACCAGCGTCTGACCGGTTAACGGTGGGTTATAGCGAACAAAATCTCCGTAGCGTTCGGTCATCCAGCCAATGATTTCGACTTCACTTTTCCCCTCCGCCACCATGCTGTAAACCTGATGGCGCATACTGACTGCCACCGGCGCATTGGATTCCAGTAAGTTCTGATTCTGGCACTGCGGGCAGCGTAACTGGCTGGCAATAGTTAACGCCTGTTCCTGTTGTTGCGGATTGGCGAATTGCCAGGTGTCTACAACCTGAGCGCGCGCAAAACAGGTAAATAACAGCAGTAGCGTGAGAAGCCCTTTATTCATCGCGCTTCCTCCCCCGCCATCCGCTTAACAATGCGCCCGCAATCATCAACAATCCTCCCCCCCAGATCCAGCGCACACCGCGTTGTACATACAAACGAAAAGCGTAACGATCCGGTCCGGTTTTCTCGCCCATGACCGCATACCAGTCATGGATGCCGTTCCAGCGAATTGCCGGTTCCATCATTTGCTGACGACGTGCTTCGTAAAAACGCCGCTCCGGCGTCAGTTCACCAATGCGTTGCTGATGGTCAAACAGCGCCACTATCGCTTTTTCGCTGGTGTAATTACCTTTGGCTTGCAGATCGAGGCGCTCAAAACGGAAGGTATATCCTGCCAGAGTCACCTGCTGACCCGGCTGTAAATTCAGGCTGATCTCCTGACGGCTGACGCTTGAAACCACGATCCCCGCGGCAAATAACAGCACACCCGCATGCGCCAGCAGCGCCGGAAGCTGCACGCGTTTGCCAGAGACAAACGTCGCCAGCACAATCACCACCAGCATCAACAGACCAAACGGTAACGTCGCGCGGTTAAAATACGGCGCGCCAACGGAGAGGCGTCCCCAGCCCAGCAGGCCGTAAATCATCGGATAAAGCGTTCCCACCAGCACGATCAGTAGCACTGCGCAAAACAGCAACAGCGTAGCGAGGATTAACATTTCCCGCGATAACCCCGAAAAATGCACCGCCGGGCCACCGTCCCGCGCTCGCCAGCCATACAGAGCCAGAGACACAAGGCTAATCAACGCAAACAGGCTGAACAACGGCACGGCGCGGACGTTATCCAGTGCGAACGCATGAACCGAAACCAGAATGCCAGAGCGGACAATTAAGGTGCCCAGCAGCGACAGCATCAGAGTAACTATCGCCAGTAACAGCGACCAGTGGCGGAAAATCCCCCGCTGGCGTGTCAGGGACAAACTGTGCAGCAGCGCAGTGGCAGAAAGCCAGGGTAATAAAGAGGCGTTTTCCACCGGGTCCCAGAACCACCAGCCGCCCCAGCCCAGTTCGCAATAGGCCCACCAGGAACCAAGGATGATCCCCGCAGTTAATGCCCCCCAGCCTGGTAGTGCCCAACGCCAGCAAATTCGGGCGCTGACACCATCAAACTCGCCGCGCAGTAGACTCGCCAGCGCCACACTCGCCGCCACCATCAAACCACCATAGCCGAGATAAAGCAGCGGCGGATGAAAGATAAGACCGGGATGTTGCAGCATCGGATTGAGATCGCGGCCTTCGATTGCTGGTGGAAATATCCGCACGAAGGGATCGGACCACAGCACCACAAACAGTAGCAGTGCGGCGAGCATGAGAGATAAAACGGCTAGCGTCAGCGGAAATAGCGGATCGGTTTGCTGCCGATAATGCCAGGCAAACAGCGCGCTCCACGCGGAAAGGAGTAGCACCCAAAGTAGCAGCGAACCTTCATGCCCTCCCCACACTGCCGCCAGTTTGAGTTCCCACGACAGCAGGCTGTAGCTATGTTGGGCGACATAAATGACCGAGAAATCGCTGATGAGAAAACAATACGTCAGTACGCCAAAGGCGAGCAGCAGGAGCGCGAACTGCGCCAGAATGCCGATGCAAGTGAGTCGCATCATGGCAGGCCAGCGCAACCGCACTCCCGCAAAGGTTGTCAACGGGGTCAACACGTTGACCCCAAGACTTAACAACAACGCCAGAAAACCGACTTCAGGAAGGAATACGTCCAGAAACCACCTCTTTTCTGGCTTACGCCACCGTTAACTGCCCGGCGTAGAGAATGAAAAAGCGCAGCATCAACACCCCGACCAGGCTGGCCCCACACGCTGCCAGCACGGCAGGAATGCCGGAACTGCGATTGACCCACGGTTTGAGCAACATTGGCACAATCAGCCCCAGCCCGGCGACACCAAGCCAGAACCACCACGTCCAGAAACCGCCGCCCAATGCCGCCACCAGCGCACGCACTTTACCGTCATCGCCCAGGGCCAGACCGACGAAAAACGCCACCAGCAGGAAGATTTCGCCCCATACCACAGGGATTTCCATCCGGTGAACAAAGTGCGCTTCCGTGGAATGCGGGTTACTGCGTTGGCGTATCGCCATGGCGATCAGCGCCACCGCCGCACCGGACGAGATGCCGGAGAAGAGGAACAGCACCGGCAGGATCGGGTTATTGAGGAACGGATACGATTTCAGCGCCGACAGCAGAAAGCCGGTATAAGCCCCCAGCAGCACCGCCAGCACTAGCATCAATGTTTCCAGTCCGCGATGAACGGGCGTCAGCAGACTCAGAACCTTTTGTACGATCCCCAGCTTCGGCAACCAACGTTGTTGCAGGGCAAGCAAATCATGTTCAAAGATTTTCGCCAGCCACAACACCAGCACCACCATGTAGAGCTGAAACAGCATCACCCCCATCGACATCACCGAGGTAAAACTGTAATGGAACATCAGCTTCCAGAAGGTCCACGGTCTTGTCAGGTGGAAGACGAGAATCAACAGACCGAGGATCACCGCGCCAGGCCCGACAATCAGCGTGGTTCGCAGCAACGTACTGTCTGCACCACCCGCCTGCGGGTAGAAGCGACGTAACAGCACGGCCAGCGTCACCAGACCGGCAGAAATACCAATCAAAAACAGGTAGATGGCAATCGGCCAGTCCCACACCAGCGATTCAAAATGAAATGCGGAAGTCTGCGTCATTGGCTCACCTCCCCGTATTTAAACGGTACGCGGTACAGCTTCGGTTTGGTTCCCAGCGCCAGCTTGTAGCGGTAAGTGGGCTTCTGGCGTAGCAGTTGTGAAATCTCACTGTTGGGATCGTCCAGATTGCCAAACGTCAGCGCCTTCGTTGGGCAAGCCTCAACGCACGCGGGCAACTTACCGGCCTGCAAATTGGTCTTACGGCAGAAATCGCATTTGTCCGCCGTCTTCGTGACCGGATGGATAAAGCGCACGCGGTACGGACAGGCGGCGATGCAGTACTGACAACCGACGCAGAGATCCGGGTTAACATCGACAATCCCGCTGGCAGCATCGCGAAAAGACGCACCCGTTGGGCAGACGTCAACGCACGGTGCATGGTCGCAGTGCTGGCAAGACTTACGAAAGAAGCGATATTTCACATCAGGAAATTCGCCCTGCGGCTCGCTACGAATAATTGTCAGGCGCGAGACGCCTTCCGGCACATTGTTCGCTTCCCGACAAGCATCCATACAGGCAGTACAGCCGATGCATAACGACTCGTCATGCACCATGCCGTAACGCACCCCATTGATATTCAACGTTTTCGCCACCACGCGTCCTGCGGTGCCGCTGACGGCTGCCAGCACGCCGACGCCGGTGAGAAACTGGCGACGAGACCAGGTCATGGCTGCTCCTTAAGCAACGGAACAGACGCCGGGTTAAAGTTCGGATTGGTGCGCTGATCGCTGTGGCAATCGACGCAAATCTTAATCCGTCCTTTGTCACTTAACGTCTGCATCGTATCTTGCTGTGGATGCAGGGAATGGCAGCTGGCGCACGCCACTTTGGTTACGTGGACATCGTGCGGCCAGAACGCTTTTTGCAACTGTTCCGGCAGATGGCAGGACATACAGACGCTGTTCTGCTCTCCAACCTTGTACATCGGCTCGTTAAAGCGCATCACATCTTTCACCCCTTCGCGGTGTTGCGGTGATGGCTGGCCGTGACAGTTGGTGCAGGTGACCGGCAGTTTGTTATTCGGGTTGATAACGGAAGCATGTTTGCCATGCATACCTTCGGTATCTGGTTTATGACAGTCCAGACAGGCGGCATCCGGGTTACGCTGCTGGGTAACTTCGTAGCGATCACCAGATGCCTGCGCCGCAGGGGTAGCGGTAATTCCGTTCAGGCTCCACAACAGGCCCGACGCCAGCACCCCGGCAGTTAATAACGAACGTAATACGCTCATATTCACTCCATTGTGTTTTCCGCCCCTTGCGAGGCGGAACGGGGGTTATTGGCTTAACAGACCGTTTTTACGTGCCTGCTCTTCCCACTGCGGGATCACCGTTTTGATGAAGTCCTGCTTCTCAGCCTTGATTTGTTCCATGTTCAGGCCAATGGCCTGCTGGGCTTTCTCTTTGGTCGAGATATCCGGGATCGGGATTTCATGGGTAATGCCTTTGGTTGCCAGTAAACGCGCCAGTTTGGTACGCGCATCCGCGGCTTTATCCATCGCCGTACCGAGCATCCGCAGACCTTCTTCCGGTGCGTGCATATGAATGCCGTGGGAAGCGATCGCCAGATCCCAACGCCACTGAGCATGACGGATATCGTCCTGAATCGGTTTCATTTCGGCTTCCGTTGCGCCTGCATCCAGCGCCGCTTTCGCTTCGAAGTGAGCGTGAACCAGTTGATCTTCAACCTTGATTTTCAGGTCGTTAATCGACTGCTTACGTTCCGCGACAACTTTTTGCAAAGCAGCTTTGTCTTGGGTATGGCAGTTCGCACAAGTCTGGGCGAAGTTATCAAACGGATTACCAATTTTATGGTCGGTGTAGAGTTTGCCTTCGGCGTTCTGCACTTTTGGCATATGGCAGTCGATACAGGTCACGTTGTTTTTACCGTGAATGCCCGCTGTCCAGGTTTCATATTCCGGGTGCTGCGCTTTCAGCATTGGCGTTTTCGACAGGGAGTTAGTCCAGTCAGAGAAGGCAATTTTGTCGTAATACTGCTCCATATTTTCGACTTTCATGCCGTCATCCCACGGGAATTTAACGGCTTTGTTTTTGCCATCGAAGTAATACTCCACATGGCACTGACCGCAGACCATCGATTGCTGGTCGAAACGTCCGGCTTTCTCAAAAGGTTTACCAATGGATTCCATCGCGCGAGCAGCATACGGACGGGAAAGGGTTAACTCCGGTTTGCCTTTGGCGAACTCTGGTGAGGCAGTGTTATGGCAATCGGCACAACCTAAGTTGTTGACGATTTCCGGGCCGCCGCGCGCCCATTTACCGTGGAAGTAGCCATCTTCGCCGTCTTTCTGGATCAGACGCGCCACATCCGGGCTTTTACAACTCCAGCATGCCATCGGTAGCGGACCATCTTCAGCGTTTTTCGGCGCACCGGTACGCAGGGTTTCACGAACATCGGTTACCGCAAAGGCATGTCCGCGCGGCTTGTTGTAATCGCGCGAGAAAGGATACCCCGCCCACAGAATCACCAGTCGTGGATCTTCCGCCAGGGCGTCAACACGCTCTGACTGTTCCGAGGTGGCTTTCCAGGAGAGATATTGATCGGGATGCTGCGGGGCAAAGGTTTCATTCTTCGCTTCCACAGTTACAGGTTTTGCGGGAGCAGCCGTTTGTTCAGCGTGAACAGAAGTGAAAAAGAAAAAAGGAATCAATAAGCTGAAGATACGGCGTGCGTTTATTTTTATCCTTGTCATAGGGGCTTCATCCGAATTGCGCCATTGTTGCAATGGCGGTTTTTATTGTTTTTCACGACAGTAACCGCACCTACACTGCCATGACATTGCTCGCTCCTATGTGTAACAAATAACCACACTGTGAATGTTGTCTTTAATCAATTGTAAGTGCATGTAAAATACCACTTTAGAGTTAGTCAGTATTTTCCTCTTTTTCAACGGCATGCATAACTGCATGTTCCTCAAAGAATTAATCAACTTTTGTTGCTGACCTTCAAAAATTATCCTGCCGTTTATTTGCACAATTCTACTTTTGCGTGATCTGTCGCCCAAATACTAAACAAAACTGCCAATACCCCTACATTTAACGCTTATGCCACATATTATTAACATCCTACAAGGAGAACAAAAGCATGAGTCAAATTCACAAACACACCATTCCTGCCAACATCGCAGACCGTTGCCTGATAAACCCTCAGCAGTACGAGGCGATGTATCAACAATCTATTAACGCACCAGATACCTTCTGGGGCGAACAGGGAAAAATTCTCGACTGGATCAAACCGTACCAGAAGGTGAAAAACACCTCCTTTGCCCCGGGTAATGTGTCCATTAAATGGTACGAGGACGGCACGCTGAATCTGGCGGCGAACTGCCTTGACCGCCATCTGCAAGAAAACGGCGATCGCACCGCCATCATCTGGGAAGGCGACGACGCCAGCCAGAGCAAACATATCAGCTATAAAGAGCTGCACCGCGACGTCTGCCGCTTCGCCAATACCCTGCTCGAGCTGGGCATTAAAAAAGGTGATGTAGTGGCGATTTATATGCCGATGGTGCCGGAAGCTGCGGTCGCAATGCTGGCCTGCGCCCGCATTGGCGCGGTGCATTCGGTGATTTTCGGCGGCTTCTCACCAGAGGCCGTTGCCGGACGCATTATCGATTCCAACTCACGGTTGGTGATCACTTCTGACGAAGGTGTGCGCGCTGGGCGCAGTATTCCGCTGAAGAAAAACGTCGATGACGCGCTGAAAAACCCGAACGTCACCAGCATTGAACATGTGGTGGTACTGAAGCGTACTGGCGGAAAAATTGACTGGCAGGAAGGGCGCGATCTGTGGTGGCACGATCTGATTGAGCAAGCGAGCGATCAGCACCAGGCGCAAGAGATGAACGCCGAAGATCCGCTGTTTATTCTCTATACCTCCGGTTCTACCGGTAAGCCGAAAGGCGTGCTGCACACTACCGGCGGTTATCTGGTGTACGCGGCGCTGACCTTTAAATATGTCTTTGATTATCATCCTGGCGATATCTACTGGTGCACCGCCGATGTGGGCTGGGTTACCGGACACAGTTATTTGCTGTATGGCCCGCTGGCCTGCGGCGCGACCACGTTGATGTTTGAAGGCGTACCGAACTGGCCGACGCCTGCCCGTATGGCCCAGGTGGTGGACAAGCATCAGGTCAATATTCTCTATACCGCGCCCACGGCGATCCGCGCGCTGATGGCAGAAGGCGATAAAGCGATCGAAGGCACTGACCGTTCGTCGCTGCGCATTCTCGGTTCCGTAGGCGAGCCAATCAACCCGGAAGCGTGGGAGTGGTACTGGAAGAAGATCGGCAACGAGAAATGTCCGGTGGTCGACACCTGGTGGCAGACCGAAACTGGCGGTTTCATGATCACACCACTGCCTGGTGCTACCGAGCTAAAAGCAGGTTCTGCAACGCGTCCGTTCTTCGGCGTGCAACCGGCGCTGGTCGATAACGAAGGTAACCCGCTGGAAGGGGCTACCGAAGGCAGCCTGGTGATCACCGACTCCTGGCCGGGTCAGGCGCGTACATTGTTTGGCGATCATGAGCGTTTTGAACAGACCTACTTCTCCACCTTCAAAAATATGTATTTCAGCGGCGACGGCGCGCGACGTGATGAAGATGGCTATTACTGGATCACCGGGCGTGTGGACGACGTGCTGAACGTCTCCGGTCATCGTCTGGGAACAGCGGAGATTGAGTCGGCGCTGGTGGCACATCCGAAGATTGCCGAAGCCGCTGTCGTCGGTATTCCGCACAATATTAAAGGTCAGGCGATCTACGCCTACGTCACGCTTAATCACGGGGAGGAACCGTCACCAGAACTGTACGCAGAAGTCCGCAACTGGGTGCGTAAAGAGATTGGCCCGCTGGCAACGCCAGACGTGCTGCACTGGACCGACTCCCTGCCAAAAACCCGCTCCGGCAAAATTATGCGCCGTATTCTGCGCAAAATTGCGGCGGGCGATACCAGCAACCTGGGCGATACCTCGACGCTTGCCGATCCGGGCGTAGTCGAGAAGCTGCTTGAAGAGAAGCAGGCTATCGCGATGCCCTCGTAACTCTCAATTGCCGGATGCGATCCGGGCAACAAGTCGGAAACGATTTGTAGGCCTGATAAGACGCGACAGCGTCGCATCAGGCATTGATTGCCGGATGCGGCGTATAACGCCTTATCCAGCCTACATTCGGCGAGGGTTACCTGGGCGTTAACCCGCTCCCATAAGGGCGCGGGAATTAAAACAATCCCTACATTACCTCTGGAGAATCTGTGATGAATGGCACTATTTATCAGCGGATAGAAGACAATGCGCATTTCAGGGAGTTAGTCGAAAAACGGCAACGGTTTGCCACCATCCTGTCGATTATTATGCTGGCAGTTTATATCGGCTTTATTTTACTGATCGCCTTCGCGCCCGGCTGGCTGGGCACTCCGCTGAATCCGAACACCAGCGTCACACGCGGTATTCCGATTGGTGTTGGAGTGATTGTGATCTCCTTTGTTCTCACCGGTATCTACATCTGGCGGGCGAACGGCGAATTCGACCGTCTTAATAATGAAGTCCTGCATGAGGTACAAGCATCATGAAAAGAGTTCTGACGGCGCTTGCCGCCACACTCCCTTTCGCAGCTAACGCCGCGGATGCTCTTAGCGGGGCCGTAGAGCGCCAGCCAACAAACTGGCAGGCAATTATTATGTTCCTGATTTTCGTCGTGTTTACGCTCGGCATTACCTACTGGGCGTCAAAACGCGTACGTTCGCGTAATGACTACTACACCGCAGGCGGCAATATCACCGGTTTCCAGAACGGGCTGGCGATTGCCGGGGACTATATGTCTGCCGCCTCATTTTTGGGTATCTCCGCGCTGGTGTTTACCTCCGGCTATGATGGTTTAATTTACTCGCTGGGCTTCCTGGTGGGCTGGCCGATCATTCTGTTCCTGATTGCCGAACGTCTGCGTAACCTCGGTCGCTACACCTTTGCCGATGTAGCCTCGTACCGTCTGAAACAGGGGCCTATCCGTATTCTTTCGGCCTGTGGTTCTCTGGTGGTGGTGGCGCTTTACCTTATCGCCCAGATGGTGGGGGCAGGTAAACTCATCGAGCTGCTGTTTGGCCTTAACTATCACATTGCGGTAGTGCTGGTCGGCGTGCTGATGATGATGTACGTCCTGTTCGGCGGCATGCTGGCGACCACCTGGGTACAGATTATCAAAGCTGTGCTGTTACTGTTTGGTGCCAGCTTTATGGCCTTTATGGTGATGAAACACGTCGGCTTTAGCTTCAACAATCTGTTCAGCGAAGCGATGGCGGTACACCCGAAAGGTGTCGATATCATGAAGCCGGGCGGATTGGTGAAAGATCCCATCTCCGCGCTGTCTCTGGGTCTGGGGCTGATGTTTGGTACGGCTGGTTTGCCGCACATTCTGATGCGCTTCTTTACGGTCAGCGATGCCCGCGAAGCGCGTAAGAGCGTGTTCTACGCCACCGGATTTATGGGCTACTTCTATATCCTGACCTTTATTATCGGCTTTGGCGCGATCATGCTGGTCGGTGCGAATCCGGAATATAAAGACGCGGCGGGCCATCTGATTGGTGGTAACAACATGGCGGCAGTTCACCTGGCCAATGCGGTGGGCGGCAACCTGTTCCTCGGCTTTATTTCAGCGGTTGCTTTCGCCACCATTCTTGCGGTGGTTGCGGGACTGACGCTGGCAGGCGCTTCCGCGGTTTCGCATGACCTGTACGCTAACGTCTTCAAAAAAGGCGCGACTGAACGAGAAGAACTGCGAGTATCGAAAATCACCGTCCTGATTTTGGGCGTGATTGCGATTATCCTCGGCGTGCTGTTTGAGAATCAGAACATCGCATTTATGGTGGGCCTGGCGTTTGCCATCGCGGCGAGCTGTAACTTCCCGATCATTCTGCTTTCCATGTACTGGTCGAAACTGACCACCCGTGGCGCGATGATGGGAGGCTGGCTGGGGCTGATTACCGCAGTGGTACTGATGATTCTCGGCCCTACCATTTGGGTACAGATCCTCGGTCACGAAAAAGCCATCTTCCCGTACGAATACCCGGCGCTGTTCTCTATCAGTGTGGCATTCCTCGGCATCTGGTTCTTCTCGGCAACGGATAATTCAGCGGAAGGTGCGCGCGAGCGTGAACTGTTCCGTGCGCAGTTTATCCGCTCCCAGACCGGCTTTGGCGTTGAGCAAGGCCGCGCGCATTAATCTCTACCCTTCCCCGGTCGCTTGATCGGGGAATACTCTTCCTCTCCAATATGCATCACCTTTTCTAATAATATTAAACAAATAAACTCAATAAAAAATGAGCGATTTTTGACAGTCGTAGAAAAAGATAATGCAGAGAATATGCCTTTTCTTTCTTGTTAATTATAAGGATATTTTATGCGCTATAATGGTTTAAATAATATGTTTTTCCCTCTTTGCCTGATTAACGATAACCACCCTGTCACAAGTCCATCACATACAAAGAAAACAAAATCAGATAATTATAGCAAACATCATAAAGACACGTTAATTGACAATAAAGCCCTCTCTCTTTTCAAAATGGATGATCATGAAAAAGTGATAGGCTTGATTCAGAAAATGAAAAGAACTTATGATACTTTACCATCAGGAAAAATCACTAAAGAAACTGACAGGAAAATTCATAAATATTTTATAGATATAGCTTTATATGCAAGTAATAAATATGACGATAGAATTACGAGAAGAGTTTACCTTAATAAAGATAAGGAAGTGTCAATTAAGGTAGTGTATTTTATAAATAATGTCACTGTCCATAATAATACTATCGAAATCCCACAGACAGTAAATGGTGGTTACGATTTTTCACACCTTAGCCTGAAAGGTATCAGGATGAAAGATGAAGATTTATCCAATTCGGATTTTGCAGGTTGCAGACTACAAAATGCTATTTTCCAGGGCTGTAATATGTATCAAACGAATTTTAATTTTGCCATAATGGAAAAAATAATTTTTGATAATTGTATTCTCGATGACTCAAATTTCGCTCAGATAAAAATGACTGACGGAACTCTAAATGCATGCTCCGCTATGCATGTTGAATTCTTCAATGCAACAATGATTAGAGCTAAAATTAAAAATACCTTCCTTGACTATTCAAATTTTTATATGGCGTACATGGCTGAGGTGAATCTTTATAAAGTAATAGCGCCATATGTTAATTTATTTAGAGCCGACCTTAGTTTCTCTAAACTCGATTTAATTAACTTTGAACATGCTAATCTTTCTCGCGTCAACCTGAACAAAGCAACCCTCCAGAATATAAACTTAATTAATAGCAAACTCTTTTTTACGCGGCTGACAAATACGTTCCTCGAAATGGTTATATGTACCGATTCTAATATGGCTAATGCTAATTTTAATAATGCCAATTTAAGCAATTGCCATTTCAACTGTTCTATTTTAACAAAAGCCTGGATGTTTAATACCCGTTTCTATCGGGTTAATTTCGATGAGGCTATCGTCCAGGGAATGGGCATATCCATTCTCCGTGGGGAGGATAATATTCCCATTAATAGTGATATCCTGATAACACTACAGAAACTCTTTGAAGAGGATTGTGCCACTCATACTGGCATGTCACAAACTGAGCATAATATTCAGGAAGTGTCTATGAATACCACTGAAGATACTATGCAATACGCAGATTGAGATTAAGCCGAAGAATAGCCAATGAATTGACTTTAAAAGAGAGATACTCACGGACTTCTGACTTATTTATTTTAGAATCATGAATGTTAGCCCGAGGTAATCTGAAAAAGGTGCAAAAGATTGCACCTTTTTCAGATTACCTCGGGCCTGGTTACGTCGCTTTCGGCTTACTGATTTTCCTCAATCAACAACGCTTCAAGCAAATCGAGATCGTGCAATAATTTTTGCAGAGTTTCGTTACTGATCTCCCGCGTGGCGCGCAGGTGGTACAGTTCAGCACGTTCAGAACGCAATGCCGCCAGACGGAAGCGACGCTCAAGGTTCTCTTCCTGCACGGAACTTTCAACGTCGTTACGTCCATCGGCGCGACGACGCAGGTTACCAATGACGCGAGAACTGACCTCCGTGAGCAGCTGGTTATCGATATTCTCTTCGGTATCCGCCGCCAGACGCTCCTCCATTTTCTGGATTGCCACAATCGCCACTTCTGCCGTTGCCGCTCGCGCAATACGCTCCTCTTTCAACTGCTGCGAATGGTCTGCGACTTCAATGTGTTGCAGCAGAATGGGCAACATCACCACGCCGACAAACAGCGAAAAGAGAATGACGCCAGCCGCCAGGAACACCAACTCATAGCGCGCCGGGAAGACGTTGCCATCCGGCAAGAGCAGCGGGATAGAGAGCACACCGGCTAGTGTGATCGCCCCACGCACCCCGGCAAAAGACGCAATCAGGATTTCTCGTGTGGTCCACGAACCAAACTCCATCGGCTTCTTCTTCAGGAAGCGGTTGCTGAACTTTTTCATCGTCCACAGCCAGCCGAAACGGACCAGCATCAGCGCCGCATAAATCAGAATGATATCGGTAAACAGCATCCAGATTTCGACGTTAGGGTCGATTTCTGCCGCCATCAGCGACGTCTCCAGAATACCCGGCAGCTGCAGACCTAACAGCAGGAATACCATGCCGTTGAAGACAAATTCCAGCATCGCCCAGGTGCTGTTTGCGCGCAGGCGCATCGCCAGCGGCGCACGGCGCATTACACCGGAGCGGGTGATGGTCATCCCAGCGGCAACCGCAGCAAGAATACCGGAAACGCCAATATGTTCGGCAATCAGATAAGAAGCGAATGGCAGCAGGAACAGCAGTACAATCTGCGTCGCGGGTTCATCACCGCCCCAGCGGCTGAGGAATCGCAGCGAACGACCATACAGCCAGCTCACCACAAAACCGGCGAGAATACCGCCAATGGCCACTTTCATAAATTCCACCGTTGCACCGCCGACGGTGAAGATCATCGTCCCCATCGCCACTGCCACAGCAAACTTTAATGACACCAGGCCGGAGGCGTCATTCATCAACGCTTCGCCCTGCAAAATACCCATGATTTTTTTCGGGATGCGCCCTTCGCCAACAATACCGGAAAGCGCCACAGCATCGGTCGGAGAAAGCACCGCCGCCAGCGCAAAGGCGGGAATCAGCGGAATGCCCGGCACCACCCAGTAAATAAGGAAGCCAATGCCAACCACGGTGACCACCACCAGCGCCAGCGCGAGGCCGAAAATCTCCCGACCATGTTCGAGAAATTCACGGGTCGGCGTTTTCCAGCCATCTGCGAACAGCAACGGCGGGATAAACAAGACTAAAAAGAGTTCAGGATCAAACTCCACATGCAAACCAAACGTCGGCCACGCCAGTAGCGCACCGATGGCGATTTGCATAAGCGGAAGCGGGATCTGAAAGGGCATGACACGAGTGACCACCCCGGACAGCGAGACCACGAGGGTCATTATCAGTATGGTGAAGAAGATTTCCATGCGTTCCCTGTTTGCGATGTTTTTTATGATCTGAGAAAGGCGTTATGCCTGAATTCTCATTTTTTCAGAATATCGCAAAAGCTCACACAATGTGCGGAGAAAATAAAAACGGGCAGCCATTGCCACCCGTTTTCAGAATCTTATTAAAGCTTAGATAGCCCAACCGCCCGCATAGAAGGTCACCAGCGCCACGGCGATGACGACCGTACCGATGTTCAACTTGCGCCATTCTCCGGAAACCAGACGACCAATCACCAGAGTCGCGAAGCCGATCATGATGCCTGTTACGATGTTACAGGTCAGTACGATGAATACTGCTGTTACCAGGCCCGCCATCGCATCAACAAAATCAGCAAAGTCAATTTTCGCCACATTGCTCAGCATCAGCAGGCCAACGTACATCAGCGCCGGAGCCGTTGCGTAACCCGGAACGAGGTAAGAGAGTGGAGAGAGGAACAGAATCAGCAGGAACAACACGCCAACGGTGATAGCCGTCAGACCGGTTTTTCCGCCCGCCGCTGTACCCGCCGCAGACTCGATGTATACCGCTGCCGGAGCTGCCCCCACCAGACCAGAGAAAACACTGCTCATGGAGTCGGTGGTCAGTGCTTTCCCGCCGTCGATAATTTGCCCGTCTTTATCCAGCAGGTTTGCCTGGCCGGCGACGGCCCGGATGGTTCCGGTGGCATCGAAAACAGCAGTCATCACCAGTGCCAGCACGCTCGGCAGAACCACAGGGTTCAGCGCGCCCATAATGTCCAGGCTGCCAATCAGTGAATTGCCGTTTTCATCGCTCAATGAAGGCATAGCGAAAACGCCGGAGAAATGGACGTTAGGATCGAAGATCAAACCGACAATTGAGATACCGATAATGGTCAGCAGAATGCCACCAGGGACTTTCAGTTTTTCCAGGCCGATGATCACCGCCAGACCTACCAGTGACATAATCACCGGGAAGGTCGCGAAATCACCCAGCGCAACGGGCAGACCATCAAGCGGGTTTTTAATCACCAGACCGACACCATTAGCGGCAATGAGCAGCAGGAAAAGACCGATACCGATCCCCGTGCCGTGCGCCACACCGTGCGGCAAGTTGCGCAAAATCCAGCTACGAATACCCGTGGCAGAAATTATCGTAAACAGCACACCCATCAGGAACACGGCACCCAGCGCGACAGGTACGCTAATATGTTGCCCCAGCACCAGACTGAATGCGGTAAACGCCGTCAGGGAGATGGCGCAACCAATCGCCAACGGCAGATTAGCCCACAGACCCATCACGATAGAACCGAGTCCGGCAACCAGACAGGTCGCAACGAAAACTGCCGCAGGCGGGAAGCCCGCTTTACCCAACATGCCTGGAACGACGATAACCGAGTAGACCATCGCCAGAAACGTTGTTAACCCGGCAACCACTTCCTGACGGACAGTGCTTCCACGTTGTGAAATTTTAAACCAGGCGTCGAGTGAACCGCCGGTACGCGCTGATGGCGTAGACATAAGAAAACATCCCCTGAGAGTTTAATTTTCGTCAAGATGCGTGGCGGACAATCCCCTGCCAGCGAAACGTTATCTTCCTGCTCCAGGTTTGCGACAAATTGGTGCGTCGCAAAAACGCAAACGTTTAGCTCCGCGCATACAAAACGGGTGGTAAAAAAAGCAAACGATTATCCGGCGATCATAGCGGCTTTTTCAACCGAAGTTTGCTGCTTTTTTCTCTTTTATTGTCTTGACGATGAAAAACCAGGCAATTGATGCGCAAACGTTATCGTCGATGCGCAAGATTGCAGCGTTATCGAACCGTATACCGTTCAGGATTGCGATAAAAAATCGTCTGAGATGACAAAAATATTGCGGCTAAAAAGTGTACTTTTACACTGGCGAAGAAACGCCGGTAACATACAATTAAAGCATCAACACCAACCGGAACCTCCACCACGTGCTCGAATGAGGTGTGTTGACGTCGGGGGAAACCCTCCTGTGTACCAGCGGGATAGAGAGAAAGACAAAGACCGGAAAACAAACTAAAGCGCCCTTGTGGCGCTTTAGTTTTGTTCATCTTCCAGCAAGCGTGCGCCGGTACCTTCTTCTCCTAATCGGTCGCCCGGGTTACGCAACGGGCAATCACTGCGCGAAAGGCAGCCACAACCAATACATCCATCCAGTTCGTCACGCAGCGCCACTAAGGTATGAATGCGCCGATCCAACTCTTCTCGCCATTGGGACGAAAGCTGTTTCCACTCTTTCGCACTTAACGTATGCCCTTCGGGCAACACGCCAAATGCTTCACGAATGGTCGCCAGCGGAATGCCAATACGCTGAGCAATTTTGATGATTGCGACATATCGCAACACATCACGTTTATATCGCCGCTGATTGCCACTATTACGGATACTGCTAATCAACCCTTTGCTTTCATAGAAATGCAGCGCCGATACCGCCACACCGCTGCGTTTTGCCACTTCGCCGGGGGTTAGCAGCGCTTTAATGCGGGGTAATTTCTTTTCCATAAATCGCTTTACCTCAAGTTAACTTGAGGAATTATACTCCCCAACAGATGAATTAACGAACTGAACACTGAAAAGAGGCAGATTTATGTCCCATCAGAAAATTATTCAGGATCTTATCGCATGGATTGACGAGCATATTGACCAGCCGCTTAACATTGATGTCGTCGCAAAAAAATCAGGCTATTCAAAGTGGTACTTACAGCGGATGTTCCGCACGGTGACGCATCAGACACTTGGTGATTACATTCGCCAACGCCGCCTGTTACTGGCCGCCGTTGAGTTGCGCACCACCGAGCGTCCGATTTTTGATATCGCAATGGACCTTGGTTATGTCTCGCAGCAGACTTTTTCCCGCGTTTTCCGTCGGCAGTTTGATCGCACTCCCAGCGATTATCGCCACCGCCTGTAGTTTTATTGCCTGCGCGTTAACCCCCGCGCGGGTAATTGCTCCATCCATTGCATAAACACCTGCGGCGGCATCGCCTTCGCAAAGAACCATCCCTGGCAATAACGCACGCCGCGTTTACGCAACCAGTTAACCTGATCCTCAGTTTCTACCCCTTCTGCGATCGTTTTTAACCCCAGACTGTGCGCCAGCTCGATGATGTGTTCCGCAATCAAATGACTGGTTTTATGGGTGGTCAGCGTCTCAACAAACGATTTATCGATTTTCAAAATATCGACATTCAATGATTTAAGGTTATGCAAGTTAGAGTAGCCAATACCAAAATCATCAATTGCCACTTCGTAACCAGCCTGGCGGAAAGCCAGAATAATTGGTGTCATTTTGTCGACATCAAGAAATGCATGTTCAGTCACTTCAAATTTAATTTGCTGTGGACGCACCGCGTATTGCTCTGTTTTCTGATTGGTTCGCGCTATCAACCGTGACGTATGAAAATCGGAGGCCGACAGGTTAATAGAAACATAGCGATCGGCATGTGTTGCCAGGTACGCGCCCAGATCGCGGAAGACATTATCAATAACATAATCAGTTACCTGTCCGATCATTCCCTCCTTTTCTGCCAGCGGAATAAACTCTGCCGGATTCATTACTTGCCCCTGCTCACCAGGCCAACGTAACAATGCTTCAGCGCCGATACATTTTTCTGTTTTGATATCGATTATTGGCTGGTAATAAAGGCAAAGTTGATGTTTTTCGAGGGCGCGTTGCAATTTGCGTTTGGGAGACAAATAGTTTTGTCGAATACGTAGCCAGAGTAATAACAGAACAAGACTCCCCAAAATACCGGCGGGTAACGCAAAAATAAGATGATTATAAAAATGCGCTATAAGACGTTGATATGAAGTCGCAACAATGGCTGCAATTGGGCGTTTTGTCGAATAAACTGTCGCATATAAATAGCCATTTCTTTGTACGGTTAAATCATTCAAATGAATCAGTGGAGAAAACGTTGCTGCCGAGGCCTCGTTGCTTAACGAGAAAAAGGTTTTCGTTACCGTATCATACACACCCCATTGCAATGTCGGATCATCAGACATCACTTCACTCCAGAAGAGAGGGTTGATGACCGCCACATAATTTCCCCGCTGCATATAGGTCATTTTATAGCCAGAGAAAAAAGGCGTATCGCGGTAATAATAGATAGAAACGTTAGGTTCACGCTTATAATCGGCCGGTGCAATCGTATAACCGTTTACAGGCGCTATCAGCGATGAGCATAAAAAATGGTTATCACGGGCATAGATCAATTCATTAATATAAAGATAGCCACGAATAATATTCAACATTCGCTTTTGATGGGCCGGAGTGCAAACTTGCCCCTGATAGCGTTCTGCTGCATCGCTCACTAAATCTGCCTGGCGAATGACCAGCTCGGATTTATCCAGCGCCAGCTGAGCAAAAGTTTGGAGCTGACTATTCACTTCTGATTTTGCCCAAAGGAAGGCAATCCATAGCGACAGAATGATGGGAAAGAGAACTAAAAAGATAATGCCCGGCAACGCCAGTAATTGGTGTCGTGCACGATGACTCATTGCTATCAATTTCCTGCCTGTTTATACCCGGTCATTGCAAGGCGAGAACCCTGGTTATCGACGTCTTTAGATAAATCTTACGGTATAAATAGCACTTTTGCCTGATTTGAAATTGATACCTTTTTAATCGTCACCTGAATAAAAATAATTCATTGATATTCAAAATTAATTTTCTACAGGAATACAGAGGCGGCGGGAAGATATACCCTTAATGCCCCTGAAAAACCACATAATCTGTACAGCAATAAAAGTCACGTCCTAATATGGCTAACAAACAATCAATTGTGATATAGTTCACAAAATTAATGAAACAAAAAGAGTGTTTCATTTTTGTGTTCTGCAAGCCCCGCGATAGCCAGAGTGTACCACGCCTCCCGTGAACAACGCCGCGCTGTCCAGGGCATCGGCTCTTTTCAGAGGAATTGTTTGATGGCTACCCTCACCACTGGCGTGGTTCTTCTTCGCTGGCAACTTCTTAGTGCCGTAATGATGTTTCTGGCCAGCACACTCAACATCCGTTTTCGTCGGTCTGATTATGTCGGGCTTGCAGTGATCAGCAGCGGTCTGGGCGTGGTTTCCGCCTGTTGGTTCGCAATGGGGTTGCTTGGCATCACAATGGCGGACATCACCGCCATCTGGCACAACATCGAGTCGGTGATGATAGAAGAGATGAATCAGACACCGCCACAATGGCCAATGATTTTGACTTGATATGTAGAAGCCTCCATAACGGAGGCTTCTTTTTTTATGGCTGGCAGATGCTTTAATCATCCACCTTAAAACAATATAACCTATTGTTTTAATGACAAATCAGAACGGAATATCGTCATCAAAGTCCATCGGCGGCTCATTAGACGGTGCTGCCGGAGCAGACTGCTGCGGGCGAGACTGCGCGCCGCCGCTGAACTGATTGCCGCCCTGCGGCTGCTGAGGCTGACCCCAACCGCCCTGCGGCTGACCACCACCGATATTGCCACCTGCAGGAGCGCCACCACCCTGACGACCACCCAGCATCTGCATGGTGCCGCCAACGTTTACCACGACTTCTGTGGTGTAGCGATCCTGACCGGATTGATCGGTCCATTTGCGGGTACGCAGCTGACCTTCGATATAAACCTGAGAACCTTTACGCAGATATTCGCTGGCTACTTCTGCCAGTTTGCCGAACAGCACAACGCGGTGCCATTCAGTCTGCTCTTTCATCTCGCCGGTCGCTTTATCACGCCAGGATTCGGAAGTAGCCAGCGTAATGTTGGCAACTGCGCCACCATTTGGCATGTAGCGTACTTCCGGGTCCTGACCCAGATTACCAACGAGAATAACCTTGTTTACGCCTCTGCTGGCCATGTTCGTGTCTCCTGAAAAAAAATCGTTCTGAATAAGTGTAAACGCGCGATTGTACCATTACCAATAGCGCTTTTACTATGTTGTGACCTCGGTTCAGGGAAACAAACCTGGCCAGACATTGTTACACAACACTCCGGGTAATGCATTCCAATACTGTATATTCATTCAGGTCAATTTGTGTCATAATTAACCGTTTGTGATCGCCGGTAGCACCATGCCACCGGGCAAAAAAGCGTTTAATCCGGGAAAGGTGAATGGATAAGATCGAAGTTCGGGGCGCCCGCACCCATAATCTCAAAAACATCAACCTCGTTATCCCCCGCGACAAGCTCATTGTCGTGACCGGGCTTTCGGGTTCTGGCAAATCCTCGCTCGCTTTCGACACCTTATATGCCGAAGGGCAGCGCCGTTACGTTGAATCCCTTTCCGCCTACGCGCGGCAGTTTCTGTCACTGATGGAAAAGCCGGACGTCGATCATATTGAGGGGCTTTCTCCTGCCATCTCGATTGAGCAGAAATCGACGTCTCATAACCCGCGTTCTACGGTGGGGACAATCACCGAAATCCACGACTATTTGCGTTTGTTGTTCGCCCGCGTCGGTGAGCCGCGCTGCCCGGACCACGATGTACCGCTGGCGGCGCAAACCGTCAGCCAGATGGTGGATAACGTGCTGTCGCAGCCGGAAGGTAAACGCCTGATGCTGCTCGCGCCAATCATTAAAGAGCGCAAAGGCGAACACACCAAAACGCTGGAAAATCTGGCAAGCCAGGGTTACATCCGTGCTCGTATTGATGGCGAAGTCTGCGATCTTTCCGATCCGCCGAAACTGGAATTGCAAAAGAAACACACCATTGAAGTGGTGGTTGATCGCTTCAAGGTGCGTGACGATCTTACCCAACGTCTTGCCGAGTCGTTTGAAACCGCGCTGGAGCTTTCCGGTGGTACAGCGGTGGTTGCTGATATGGACGATCCAAAAGCGGAAGAGCTGCTTTTCTCAGCGAACTTCGCTTGTCCAATTTGCGGCTACAGTATGCGTGAACTGGAGCCGCGACTGTTTTCGTTTAACAACCCGGCGGGGGCCTGCCCGACCTGTGACGGCCTTGGCGTACAGCAATATTTCGATCCTGATCGCGTGATCCAAAACCCGGAACTGTCGCTGGCTGGCGGTGCGATCCGAGGCTGGGATCGCCGCAACTTCTATTATTTCCAGATGCTGAAATCGCTGGCAGATCACTATAAGTTCGACGTCGAAGCGCCGTGGGGCAGCCTGAGCGCGAACGTGCATAAAGTGGTGCTGTACGGTTCAGGCAAAGAAAACATTGAATTCAAATACATGAACGATCGCGGCGATACCTCCATTCGTCGTCATCCGTTTGAAGGCGTGCTGCACAATATGGAGCGCCGTTATAAAGAGACGGAATCCAGTGCGGTACGCGAAGAATTAGCCAAGTTTATCAGCAATCGCCCGTGCGCCAGCTGCGAAGGAACGCGTCTGCGTCGGGAAGCGCGCCATGTGTATGTCGAGAATACGCCGCTGCCTGCTATCTCCGACATGAGCATCGGTCATGCGATGGAATTCTTCAACAATCTCAAACTCGCAGGTCAACGAGCGAAGATTGCGGAAAAAATTCTTAAGGAGATTGGCGATCGCCTGAAATTCCTCGTTAACGTCGGCCTGAATTACCTGACACTTTCCCGCTCGGCAGAAACGCTTTCTGGCGGTGAAGCCCAGCGTATCCGTCTGGCGAGCCAGATTGGTGCGGGCCTGGTTGGCGTTATGTACGTGCTCGATGAGCCGTCTATCGGCCTGCACCAGCGCGATAACGAGCGCCTGCTGGGTACGCTTATCCATCTGCGCGATCTCGGTAATACCGTGATTGTGGTGGAGCACGACGAAGACGCGATTCGCGCCGCTGACCATGTGATCGACATTGGCCCGGGCGCAGGTGTACACGGCGGTGAAGTAGTCGCGGAAGGTCCCCTGGAAGCGATTATGGCCGTGCCAGAGTCGTTAACCGGACAATACATGAGCGGCAAACGCAAAATTGAAGTGCCGAAGAAACGCGTTCCGGCGAATCCGGAAAAAGTGCTGAAGCTGACAGGCGCACGTGGTAATAACCTGAAAGACGTGACGCTGACGCTGCCAGTCGGTCTGTTTACCTGCATCACAGGGGTTTCAGGTTCCGGTAAATCGACGCTGATTAACGACACACTGTTCCCGATTGCCCAACGCCAGTTGAATGGTGCGACCATCGCCGAACCGGCACCTTATCGCGATATTCAGGGGCTGGAGCATTTCGATAAAGTGATCGATATCGACCAAAGCCCAATTGGTCGTACTCCGCGTTCTAACCCGGCGACCTATACCGGCGTGTTTACGCCTGTGCGCGAACTGTTTGCGGGCGTACCGGAATCCCGTGCGCGTGGTTATACGCCAGGACGTTTCAGCTTTAACGTCCGTGGCGGACGCTGCGAAGCCTGTCAGGGCGACGGCGTGATCAAAGTGGAGATGCACTTCCTACCGGACATTTACGTACCGTGCGACCAGTGCAAAGGTAAACGCTATAACCGTGAAACGCTGGAGATTAAGTACAAAGGCAAAACCATCCACGAAGTGCTGGATATGACCATCGAAGAGGCGCGTGAGTTCTTTGATGCGGTGCCAGCTCTGGCACGTAAGCTGCAAACGTTGATGGACGTTGGTCTGACGTACATTCGCCTGGGGCAGTCCGCAACCACACTTTCTGGTGGTGAAGCCCAGCGCGTGAAGCTGGCGCGTGAGCTGTCAAAACGCGGCACCGGGCAGACACTGTATATTCTCGACGAGCCGACCACCGGTCTGCACTTCGCCGATATTCAGCAACTGCTCGACGTACTGCATAAACTGCGCGATCAGGGCAACACCATTGTGGTGATTGAGCACAATCTCGACGTGATCAAAACCGCTGACTGGATTGTCGACCTGGGGCCGGAAGGCGGCAGTGGCGGCGGCGAGATCCTCGTCTCCGGTACACCAGAAACCGTCGCGGAGTGTGAAGCATCACACACGGCACGCTTCCTTAAGCCGATGCTGTAATCGCAAAGGCCGCTTTCTGAGCGGCCTCAGATTATTGACAAAGTGCGCTTTGTTCTTGCCGGATGCGGCATGAACGCCTTATCCGGCCTACAAAAACATGCAATTTCAATATATTGCAGAAATTACGTAGGCCTGATAAGCGTAGCGCATCAGGCAATTTTGCGTTTGTCATCATTCTCAGGCCGCTTTCTGAGCGGCCTTTTCCTTTCAGAGTTGCACCAGCAATTTACGTTTTTCTTCCGGCAGTAAATTCACCGCCTGCTGATAAGACGCATCCACCAGATAATAGATTTGCGAATCTGGCAGCGAACCGTCGAGATACACGGTGCTCCAGTGCGCTTTATTCAGATGGCGGCTTGGACGCACATCGCTGTGCTGCTGACGTAGCAGCTCCGCCAGCTCCGGGCTGGTTTTCAGCGAAACAGCTGGGCGATTTTCTACTTCTTTCACCATCGCAAACAGTACATCTTCCACTTTGATCTGCGTCGCTTTCCAGTCGTTATGCACGCTCTGTTCTGCGCCTGGTTTTGCCATGCAATATTGTAGCAACTCCGAAATGGTCATTTTTTACTCCCCTTGTAGTGTCGCGATGATGCGACGCGATCCGCCGTGGATGCGATGTTCCCCCAGCCAGATGCCTTGCCAGGTGCCGGTCTGAATACGCCCTTTATGCACCGGCAATACAAGCGATGTTCCCAGCATTGAGGATTTGATATGAGAAGGCATATCGTCTGCTCCCTCATAGTCATGCTCATAATTTCCGTTATCGGGAACGGTGCGGAGGAAAAAACGCTCCATGTCGTGGCGTACGGTGGGATCGCAGTTCTCATTAAGTGTCAGAGAGGCGGAGGTATGTTGCAGCAACAGATGCAGTAAACCGATGTTAACGCGCGGCATATCAGCCAGCTGATGCAGTATTTCATCCGTTACCAGATGAAATCCACGAGATTTGGCGCTAAGCGTGAGCGTCTTTTGATACCACATGTGCTGCTCCTTGATAAAACTCTCTTAATCAGTTTGCAGCAAGACAGCGAAAGGATAAAGGTGTGATTAAAAAAACAGCATTCGGGAGAGTGTCACGCTCTCCCGCTCTGTCAGTATTCTGAATTGACGATCACCTCTTCACCAAACGCACCCGCTTGTGGCAAGGGTTTGTAGGTAGAGTTGGAGGCACGTAGAATGCGGATACCACGAGCACCGACTTCGCGTGCGGCGGTAATATCGTTATCGGAATCGCCATAAAAAATTCGGATATTTTTATCCTGTAGCCATTGCGATTTTGTATTTTGACCTGGTTTATCGCCTGCAAAAATTACCGGATTCATGTTGGTGGCAGGAATGTGAAAATTATCCGCCAGCGTTTTTGACACCGTTTCTGTTTTCGTCGGGCTACGACCAGTCACAAAGAAGATCGCGTCACCGCGGCGTACATGCATATCAATCAGCTGACGAGCAACCTCTTTTGGAATGCTGAATTCATCCCAGCCATTGTTCATTTTTTCCCAGAACACAGGATTTTTCAGATAATCTTCACTTTCTGGCGAGAAGGTTTTTTTGCCGCGCCAGAATCCCGGACTGGAAAAAAGCACCGTGTCATCAATATCAAACCCCACCGCCATTGGTGGACGCCCTGCGAGGCTATTTTCTATTTGTGTGACTGAAACCCAATGAACAGGAGCCTGCTCTGCAAGTCTGGCAACGTTAGTACCAGGATTAAGCGGTGAAGGTGACGAGGCAAGGGCAACAGCGGAACTGTTTAGAGCGAACAATAAGCAAACGGCACTCAAAGCCTGTGTGATCTTGCGCATATTTTTCCCTAAATAGTCAGTCTATTGAAACGTTTTATTATGAGATTTGTTGCAAAAACCATCTGACCATAACGCCAGCTGCCAGGGAATAAAAGGGTTATCTACGGCTTTTGTTAAGAAAGGGAGCAGGATCACATGCGATCAGACTATGTTTGTTGTATTTAATAACTTAATGGCTCTCTATTGTGTAAAAATATTCGGATATAAAAACTTCTATTTTCTCAGTAGGAAATATCGCTTATCAGAACCCATTCCTTTGTACGATTAGCCGAAAAAATACGTATACCCACTTATTGATGATTGAGCAGGCGGCTGTTCATCCGCCTGCCAACGACATTACATCACCGCAGCAAACGCCTTTGCCACACGTTGTACATTTGCCGTATTTAACCCGGCAACACACATGCGACCGCTGGCGATGAGATAGACCCCAAACTCTTCACGTAGTCGGTCAACCTGAGCAGCACTTAAACCGGTATAACTGAACATACCGCGCTGATTAAGCAGATAATCGAAATTGCGCTCTGGCATCTCTGTGCTCAATACGTTCACCAGTTCCTGACGCATCGCCAGAATGCGAGTACGCATCTCTTCTACTTCCGCCAGCCAGCTGGCTTTCAATGCCTCGTCATTCAGCACCGCCGCCACCACCTGCGCACCAAAATTCGGCGGGCTGGAGTAGTTGCGGCGAACTGTTGCTTTCAATTGCCCCAGTACGCGGCCTGCGGCTTCGGCATCTTCACACAGCACAGAAAGTCCGCCGACGCGCTCGCCGTAAAGGGAGAAAATTTTCGAGAACGAATTGCTCACCAGAGCGGGTAATCCAGCGCTGGCAATGGCGCGAATGGCGTAGGCATCCTCTTCCATACCGGCACCAAATCCTTGATAGGCAATATCAAGAAATGGGATAAGCTCGCGGGCTTTGAGAATTTGAATCACCGCATCCCACTGGTCATTAGTGAGATCGGCACCCGTTGGGTTGTGGCAACATGGGTGCAGCAACACAATACTGCGGGCAGGTAATGTTTTTAGCGTCGCCAACAGGTCATTAAAGCGCACGCCGTTAGTCGCTTCGTCATACCAGGGGTAAGTACTCACTTCGAATCCAGCCCCGGCGAATATTGCTACGTGGTTTTCCCAGGTAGGATCGCTGACCCAGACGCCTGATTCCGGGAAGTAGCGTTTCAGGAAATCTGCGCCCACTTTCAATGCCCCTGAGCCGCCAAGGGTTTGAATGGTTGCTACGCGCTGTTGTTGCAGTACCGGATGGTCCGCACCAAACAGCAGCGGCGCAATGGCATGGCGATAGCTATTAAGCCCTTCCATCGGTAAATAAAGCGAAGCGCCATGAGGCTGCGCATTCAGGCGCGCTTCCGCATCCGCCACGGCTTTCAGTTGTGGAATAATGCCGTCTTCGTTGTAGTACAGACCGATACTTAAATTCACTTTGTCGCTGCGAGGGTCTTCTTTGAAACGCTCCATAAGCGTAAGAATCGGGTCGCCAGCGTAGGCGTCAACTTTTTGAAACACGCGATGGTTCTCCAGGTTTACGGGCAGGTGGTTAAAACACAATAAACCGGAAGGTGGGGAAGATCGAGAGGATGTTCAGGGGTGAACGACAATTAGCAACAAAAAGTGACCAATGACAAACGCACATTCGCCAGAGGCACGACCTTTATAACAGCATGAAATAATATCAATTTATTGAATTAGTAAGATTTTATTAGCCGGATAGGCATTCATACCACATCCGGCACAGATAATCAGATATTACAGAACGATTAATCCACGTATTTCATCGCGACCCTTGAAGTCAGGCGCGTGATAAGTTCGTAAGCGCTCACTTTCGTCATTTCAGCGATACGTTCTACGGGCAAACCTTCGCCCCATAAAATGACCGGGTCCCCGGCTTTATCCTGCGCCTGTGGACCTAAGTCGACGCAGATCATATCCATCGCGACTCGCCCGACAATCGGCACTTCGCGACCGTTCACCAGCACCGGCGTACCGGACGGCGCGGCGCGCGGATAACCATCGCCATAACCCATAGCGACTACGCCAAGACGGGTATTACGTTCGCTTACCCAGGTTCCACCATAACCGACAGGCTCTCCGGCTTTATGCTCACGCACAGCAATCAGGCTGGAGGTCAATGACATTACCGGCTGACAGCCAAAATCGGCACCGGTGGAGCGATCTTCCAGCGGCGAGACACCGTAAAGAATGATGCCCGGGCGCACCCAGTCAAAATGTGACTGTGGCCACAGCAGAATGCCCCCCGACGCGGCAATGGAACGTTGACCAGGTTTGCCTTCACAAAAGGTATTAAAGATATCGAGTTGTTTCTCGGTTGCACCGCATTTTGGCTCATCCGCGCGCGCAAAATGGCTGACAATATTCACCGGCTGACGAACGTTTTTGCACCGCGTCAGACGATGATAAAACGCCTCAGCCTGTTCCGGCCTTACACCCAGACGGTGCATACCAGTATCGAGTTTCATCCAGACGGTAACCGGCTCGTCCAGGCTAGCCTCTTCCAGCGCAGCAAGCTGTTCTTCGTTATGCACGGCGGTATGAAAATGCTGCGCAGAAATCGTCGGTAAATCTCTGGCATCAAAAAAGCCTTCGAGTAACAGTACAGGTTTGGTGATTCCCCCCGCACGCAGTCGCAGAGCTTCTTCGAGACGGGCGACGCCAAAGGCGTCAGCATCGGGGAGCGTTCGCGCGGTCTCAAGAAGACCGTGACCATAAGCGTTCGCTTTCACCACCGCAACCATTTTACTGGCAGGAGCCAGTTCACGAAGACGTTGCAGGTTGTGTCGCAGAGCGCGGCGGTTAATCACAACAGTTGCCGCTTGCATTTGTGTTCCTTGATAAGTGTTTGCTTTAATTACCTAATTCATAAAATAATTATTATTCGTCGTCGTACTGCGGCCCCGCATAGTTGTCGAAGCGCGACCATTGACCGTTAAAGGTCAGGCGTACCGTCCCGATTGGGCCGTTACGTTGTTTACCGATAATAATTTCCGCGATGCCTTTTAAATCACTGTTTTCGTGATACACCTCATCACGATAGATAAACATGATCAAGTCCGCATCCTGCTCGATGGAGCCGGATTCACGCAGGTCGGAGTTAACCGGGCGTTTGTCGGCACGTTGTTCCAGAGAACGGTTCAACTGGGACAGCGCCACCACCGGCACGTTCAGTTCTTTCGCCAGTGCTTTCAGCGAGCGGGAGATTTCTGCAATTTCCAGCGTACGGTTATCGGAAAGCGCCGGTACGCGCATCAATTGCAGGTAGTCGATCATGATAAGCCCGATGCCGCCGTGTTCACGGGCAATACGGCGTGCGCGGGAACGCACTTCCGTTGGCGTCAGGCCGGAGGAGTCATCGATATAGATATTGCGTTTTTCGAGCAAAATACCCATGGTGCCGGAAATGCGCGCCCAGTCTTCATCATCGAGCTGCCCGGTACGGATTTTAGTCTGGTCAACGCGCGACAGCGACGCCAGAGAACGCATCATAATCTGTTCTGATGGCATCTCCAGCGAGAAGATAAGTACCGGTTTATCCTGCAACATCGCCGCATTTTCGACGAGGTTCATCGCAAATGTTGTTTTACCCATCGACGGACGCGCGGCGACGATGATCAAATCCGACGGCTGCAAGCCAGCGGTTTTTTTGTTGAGATCGTCATAACCGGTGTTTACCCCGGTAACGCCATCGTGTGGCTGCTGAAACAGCTGCTCAATACGCGCCACGGTTGCGTCGAGCACATCGGCGATGTTCTTCGGCCCTTCGTCTTTGTTTGCACGACTTTCGGCAATTTTAAAGACGCGGGATTCAGCCAGGTCCAATAGGTCTTCGCTGGTTCGCCCCTGCGGATCAAAACCGGCTTCGGCAATCTCATTCGCGACTGAGATCATTTCACGGACAACGGCACGTTCACGCACGATGTCCGCATAGGCACTGATGTTCGCCGCACTTGGCGTATTTTTTGACAACTCTGCCAGGTAAGCAAAACCACCAACGCTGTCGAGTTGTCCCTGACGTTCCAGCGATTCCGCAAGGGTAATCAGATCGATAGGACTACCGCTTTCCTGCAAACGCGCCATTTCGGTAAAGATATGACGGTGTGGGCGGGTGTAAAAATCGTCTGCCACCACACGCTCGGCTACATCGTCCCAGCGTTCGTTATCCAGCATTAAACCGCCCAACACCGACTGCTCCGCTTCGATCGAGTGCGGAGGCACTTTCAGCCCGGCAACTTGTGGATCGCGTTCGCGGGGTTCAGCCTGCTGTTTGTTGAAGGGTTTATTTCCTGCCATAGTGAATGGAGTTACCGAGATAAAGAATGGGTCGAAACTTTACCATATGAAGCAGACCCTGACGATACGTTCTGGAGGACACATGGCAACACGAATTGAATTTCACAAGCACGGTGGCCCGGAAGTACTTCAAGCCGTAGAGTTCACTCCTGCCGATCCGGCGGAGAATGAAATCCAGGTCGAAAATAAAGCCATCGGCATCAATTTTATCGACACGTATATCCGCAGCGGCCTTTATCCGCCGCCATCGCTACCCAGCGGATTAGGTACCGAAGCGGCAGGCATCGTGAGTAAAGTCGGCAGTGGTGTAAAGCATATTAAGGCAGGCGATCGCGTAGTCTATGCACAGTCGGCATTAGGCGCTTACAGCTCTGTGCATAACGTCAATGCCGATAAAGCGGCGATTCTGCCCGCGGCAATTTCTTTTGAGCAAGCGGCGGCATCATTCCTGAAAGGCTTAACGGTTTATTATCTGCTGCGCAAAACCTATGAAATTAAACCTGATGAGCAGTTCCTGTTCCACGCAGCGGCTGGCGGCGTTGGCTTAATTGCCTGCCAGTGGGCAAAAGCCCTTGGGGCGAAACTTATCGGCACCGTGGGAAGCGCGCAAAAAGCGCAGAGTGCGCTAAAAGCGGGCGCATGGCAGGTTATTAACTATCGCGAAGAGAATCTGGTCGAGCGGTTAAAAGAGATCACCGGTGGCAAGAAAGTGCGCGTGGTGTACGATTCCGTGGGCAGAGACACCTGGGAACGGTCGCTGGATTGCCTGCAACGCCGCGGCTTAATGGTCAGTTTTGGCAACTCATCAGGTGCGGTTACCGGTGTGAACTTAGGCATTCTCAATCAGAAAGGCTCGTTGTATGTGACACGCCCTTCCCTGCAAGGCTATATCACCACGCGGGAGGAATTAACCGAGGCCAGTAATGAACTGTTCTCTTTGATTGCCAGCGGTGTGATTAAGGTCGATGTCGCCGAACAACAGAAATATCCGCTGAAGGATGCACAGCGTGCGCATGCGATTCTGGAAAGCCGGGCGACGCAAGGCTCCAGCCTGTTGATTCCATAAAAGAAATAGGGCTTCCACCTGGGAAGCCCTTTCTTTTTATAGTTCGGCTGTATGTAGGGTACAGCACGATGAATCTGTTAGAGGCGCAATAGTGACAGATTTGATTATCAATTCCTATTTTGTTCTAAGGATAAAACCTTAGGTTGTGATCGTCCGCACAATCCCTTAGTAACGCCAACGGTCATAGCGCTGATATTTCGGCACTTTTGGTGCTTTAATCGCCTTAATAACCCACACCACCGCAATCGCCAATAACAGCCACGGCAGCAACTTAATCATCAATGCCAGCATACCGCCGAGGAACATAATGGCCGTCGCCACAACCAGCGCAGCGATAATACCCAGCAACGAAACGCCGGTGACCATCAGCATGACAAAAAAGCCAATCACAAAAAGTAGTTCCAGCATGATGCTCTCCCAAATATGAAATCTCTTGCTGGCATTACAAGAATCATGCCAAAAATAATCTATTGATTTAACAGCAAAACGCCCCGCGACGGTGCGCAGGGCGTGGTGAATTTGACTACTTTTTGGTGAAAAGTTAACGCTTATCTGCCACCAGTTTGAGCGCGTGTTCCAGCACGTTAATGTCAGCACCCGCTTTATGGGCATTTTCACTTAAATAACGCCGCCACTGCCGCGCGCCAGGAATACCCTGGAACAGCCCCAGCATATGCCGGGTAATATGGCCCAGATAAGTTCCCTGGCTGAGTTCACGCTCAATATACGGATACATGGCACGCACCACCGCCACCGGATCGGCATCGGTATCCGAGGAACCAAAAATCTCTCGGTCTACCGCCGCCAGAATACCCGGATTCTGATACGCCTCGCGCCCTACCATCACGCCATCCATATGTTGCAAATGCGCTTTAGCCTCTTCCAGCGACTTGATACCACCGTTAATCGACATCGTCAGATGCGGAAAGTCGCGCTTCAGTTGATAAACGCGCGGGTAATCAAGCGGCGGGATTTCACGGTTTTCTTTCGGGCTTAACCCAGAAAGCCAGGCTTTACGTGCGTGGATGATGAACATCTCACACTCGCCTTTGCCGGAAACGGTGTTGATGAAATCGCAGAGAAATTCATAGCTGTCCTGGTCATCGATGCCAATACGCGTTTTCACCGTCACCGGAATCGATACGACATCGCGCATCGCTTTCACGCAGTCGGCAACCAGCTGCGCATTGCCCATCAGGCACGCACCAAACATGCCGTTCTGTACCCGGTCAGACGGGCAGCCGACATTCAGGTTGATCTCATCATATCCGCGCGTTTCTGCCAGCTTCGCACACTGCGCCAGCGCCGCCGGATCGCTACCGCCCAGTTGCAACGCTACCGGATGTTCTTCTTCACTGTACGCCAGGTAATCACCTTTACCGTGAATAATCGCCCCTGTGGTCACCATTTCTGTATACAGCAACGTATTGCGGGAAAGCAGACGCAGGAAATAACGGCAGTGTCTGTCCGTCCAGTCGAGCATTGGTGCAACGCTAAACCGACCACTCCAGTGAACGTCAGTTTTTTCAGGCATTGCGCTGGTTTGGTTGATTTTTTGCATTTCAGAATTACCGTGCATTTTCAAAAGTAGAGATTATTTTAACGATATATCATGGAGTTATGTTATTCAGCATCACTGTTCAGGAGGCTCAATAGCGGGGTACTATACCATAACAACAGGAAGCGCCTGGCTCTTTGAAAAAGAAAAATGAGATCCCTTCAAAGCGTGACGCTCTCGCGAATTGAAGAAATAATCTTATTAGATGTTAGCGTTGTGAAAAGCAATGATAAGCAATTCAGTTTCGACGATAAATAAAAAATCATACATAAAAGCGTGTTGAACTATCTCGCGGCGAATGGCAATGATAGATAAAAAAGAACCCAAGCAATATTGGGTTCTTTTATGTAAAAAATTCCATTCTACAGAGAAAATTCACATTTTATTTTTTTAACACAATACCGAATAGGTCATAAATGAACTTAATAATATCTTCGTTAATGAGATCGTTGTCATTTATATCTTTGTCATTCATATCTTTGCCAATTACAATGGGTCCCGTTGAGTCTGGGTCAAATGATTGAACGAATTTAATTAACGTCTCACCTGCAGCCTGCATTTTTGTAATGTCTGTGATGTCTTTATTGTCTTCTTCAGCCTGCTTTTTCCTATCATTCAGAATTAAATTAAAATCCAGTTCATTTTTATCTACCAATTCTTTCATATCCATCAGGCTTTTTTTCATCACTTGACGAGATAATATTTTTATCTTACTTGTTATGTAGTTTTCACAATAATCATTAACTCTTCGTGCTGTTGCTATGATATCAGCTGATGCACTACCATATGAAAATGAAAGTAAAAGGGAAGCCAAGGGTTTTAAGCGAGCATCGTTCTTTGCTTTATATGCATTTTCCAAATTTAAAAAACCTTCGCTTACAGTTTTTAGATGTAATGACGCTACAGGTACTTTACCATAGGGTTTATCATAAAATAGCTGAATTGCGGAGGGAAGGTCATTCTGATTTATTACATCGAACGTACACCTGTCTATTAGAGTTGCATCGCTATTTTCCATTGGATTACAAACAAAATCCATCGCATAATGAAAAATCGCCCGTTCTACAAATGCAGAAATATAGTCACGATCACCTAATTGCTCATTAGTGCACTGTACAATACACTCGTCAACCCAATCTTTGAGAGCATTTATTCGTCCAATTAAGGAAACATTCTTTTCACTTGCAGTCCATAAATTATGGGTAATACTCTGAATAAACAAATCTATTTTTGCAATAATCGCAGCGCGATTACTCATCGTTGCATAATCAACCGATTTATTATACATATCCTTAAGTTTTTCCGAGCTTACATTTTTATTATCGTATTGATTTGAGTTGAGGCTTTTATTAAAGTAATCTCTTGAACTTCCTATTATACTTGACATAATTTATCCACCTTTTTACCGAGCTGTATCATTCTTATAATTCATTTGACAAAAAGTCACTATCAAAAACCGCTCATAATTTCTGATCTGTAGGCATACTTTCAAACGCATTTAAATAAATAGCGAGTTAACTTCAAGCAATGTATTTAAAAATGGAGTAATAATTATTGTCATGTTGATAATGGTGTCACCTGGCTATACAACACCTTACCTATGAAACAGAAAATCAACATTACAACAACAATAAGGGTTCTCGGTGTTTTTCCTGGAACATGGTAAAGTAAGGACATTCTTAACCCACACCTTGAGGTGCCCGATGGAAAAGACCACAACGCAGGAATTATTAGCGCAGGCTGAAAAACTCTGTGCGCAGCGTAATGTGCGCCTGACCCCGCAGCGCCTGGAAGTGTTACGCCTGATGAGTCTGCAGGATGGCGCTATCAGCGCTTATGATCTGCTTGATTTGTTGCGCGAAGCTGAACCGCAAGCCAAGCCGCCAACGGTTTACCGCGCGCTAGACTTTCTCCTTGAGCAAGGGTTTGTGCATAAAGTTGAGTCCACCAACAGCTATGTGCTCTGTCATCTGTTCGACCAGCCAACGCATACTTCAGCTATGTTTATTTGCGATCGCTGCGGTGCGGTGAAAGAAGAGTGTGCGGAAGGTGTGGAGGACATCATGCATACGCTGGCGGCAAAAATGGGTTTTGCCCTGCGGCATAATGTGATTGAAGCACATGGATTATGTTCAGCATGTGTAGAAATAGAAGCGTGTCGTCATCCTGAACAGTGCCACCATGACCACTCTATTCAGGTGAAAAAGAAATCTCGCTAACAGGGCGTACATCCTTGTACACGTCGGGCAGAAGGGATTAATTACCAGCGATATTCATTGCGGGTTTCCCAATCCACGACCTCTTTTTCTGCCTGATCTTTCTGATAACCATAACGTTCCTGGATTTTACCGACCAGTTGATCACGTTTACCTTCAATGACCGTCATATCATCATCGGTCAGTTTGCCCCATTGCTCTTTCACTTTACCTTTAAACTGTTTCCAGTTACCGCCGGCTTCATCTTTATTCATAATCAAGACCTCATCGTTAGGTTGTGAATGAGAGTACGCTCACTTTTCTTCTGAACGTGAGATTAAGTGTAGTCAGGAATTTTACCCAGGATTATTTATTCAGAATTATTAACCGTCACGTTGCTGCAAACCAGGTACCGTTGCGCCAGTGACGCTGCCAGATAGCTGCCAGAGAAAGCCCGCGCAGCGCCAGAAAGACAGTTAACGCCAACCACAAACCATGATTGCCCAGCCACGGCAGCGTAAGGAGCGTCAGGGCAAAACCTGCTGCTGCTACCGCCATACTGTTACGCATTTCAGCCGCACGCGTTGCGCCTATAAACATGCCATCCAGTAGATAACACCAGACACCGACCAATGGCAAAATCACCTGCCAGATAAGATAGCGGTCGGCCAGCTGCTGAATCTGGGTTAACGACGTCAACAACGCAATGATGTGTTCCCCTGCCAGTAAATAAATCACCGAAAACAGCAGTGCAACGATCCCCGACTGGCGGCACGCTGCGCGCCAGACCTCCAATAGCTGGCTCCCGTCGCGCGCACCGTACGCCTGACCTGAATGCGCTTCAACCGCGTAGGCAAAACCATCAAGCGCATAGGCGGTAAAGGTGAGTAGCGTCATCAGAACCGCGTTTACCGCGATGATGTCACTTCCAAGTCGTGCGCCAAGTACGGTGATCGCACCAAAACAGAGTTGCAGCAACAGCGAGCGCAGCATGATATCGCGGTTAAGCGCCAGCAAACGGCGGAAATTACCTCGCCAGGCTTTTTTCAGCATTTCGCCGGAGATACCGCGTGTTTTGATGATTTTACGCACTAGTAGCAGACCAATCAGCAATGTTGCATATTCCGCAATAACCGTCGCCAGCGCAGCGCCCTGCACGTTCATATGCAGCCCCATCACCAGCCAGACATCCAGCACTATGTTGAGAATATTGCCGACTACTAACAAAATTACTGGCGCACGGGCATATTGCACGCCGAGTAGCCAGCCAAGTAACACCAGATTCGCCAGCGACGCCGGTGCGCTTAACCAGCGGATTTCAAGAAAGCGCCGCGCCTGTTCCAGCACTGCTTCGCTACCGCCAACAATATGCAGCGCCAGATCGATAATCGGCGTACGCAGTAGCGCAATTAACGCCCCAGCCCCCAGAGCCAACAGCAACGGCTGTACCAGCGCACGGGCTAATGCCTGGGGATTTTGGGCACCATAAGCCTGCGCAGTAAGCCCGGTGGTGCTCATGCGCAAAAACAGCAACAGCATAAAGAGAAAGCTGGTCGCCGTTGCACCAACCGCCACACCGCCCAGATAAACCGGACTATCAAGATGACCAATAACCGCCGTATCGACCAGCCCAAGCAACGGGACGGTGATATTGGAGAAAATCATGGGTAAGGCGAGATGCCAGAGTGCTTTATCAGATGAAGTGAGGAATGCCATGCAGACAAGCCTGATGAAGAGAGATGAAAAACAAACCGCGACGCCAGGCGGCATCGCGGTCTCAGAGATATGTCACAGCCAGTCGCCGTTGCGAATAACCCCAACCGCCAGCCCTTCAATCGTGAAGCTTTGCTGACGAAGGTCAACGACAATCGGTTTAAACTCACTGTTTTCTGGCAACAGTTCGACTTTATTGCCCTGTTTTTTCAGACGCTTAACGGTAACTTCGTCATCAATACGAGCGACGACGACCTGACCATTACGTACGTCCTGAGTTTTATGCACAGCCAGCAAGTCGCCATCCATAATGCCGATATCTTTCATCGACATCCCGCTGACGCGCAGCAGGAAATCCGCATTCGGTTTGAACAAGGAAGGATCAACCTGATAATGACCTTCAATGTGCTGCTGCGCCAGAAGCGGTTCACCGGCAGCCACACGACCTACCAGTGGCAACCCCTCTTCCTCTTCCTGTAACAGACGAATCCCGCGTGATGCGCCGGAAACAATTTCAATAACGCCTTTGCGTGCCAGCGCTTTCAGATGTTCTTCAGCCGCGTTTGGGGAACGGAACCCCAAACGCTGCGCGATTTCCGCACGCGTCGGCGGCATACCTGTCTGGCTGATGTGATCACGGATGAGATCAAACACCTCTTGCTGCCTGGCCGTTAACGCTTTCATTCCGCCCCCTGGGTGTATATACAGTTATGCTGTGAGTATATACAGCAAAAGGCGATTTTGGAACCATAAACTGCACAATAAACCAGAGATTTATCGAATTCTGGAAGGGTTATCCAAAATGCGACCATAACAGGATGCACCAGGTAATCACGGCGACGATAATCGCGATCAGTACCGCAGCGGACCCCATATCTTTAGCGCGTCCGGAAAGCTCATGGTATTCAGAGCCAATTCGGTCAACCACGGCTTCAATAGCACTATTGAGAATTTCCACAATCATCACCAGCATGACGGAGCTGATAAGCAGCACGCGAGTAATCGCGTCCACATCCAGCCAGCAGGCGATGACCACCGCCAACAATACCGCTACGCCTTCCTGACGGAATGCCGCTTCGTTGATCCATGCCGCGCGTAACCCCTTCCAGGAATAGCCAGCAGCTTTGATAATTCGAGTGAATCCAGTGGTATTATTGGCCATTGAAAGAACCTTTTTACATTATGAGCGTCAATATCAGTGTACCGTTAAATCCGATGATTCGGGTTTGCGTAACGCCGCGCGAAACATGAGCGGATACCACAGAATTTCCCATGAGTTTCTGCTATCCTTGCCGCGCATTTGCATTATTAACCAGAGGCTTTACATCGTTTATGTCCGGCTGGCCACGAATTTACTACAAATTACTGAATTTACCATTAAGCATCCTGGTAAAAAGCAAGTCTATTCCGGCAGATCCTGCCCCGGAACTGGGACTGGATACCTCTCGTCCAATTATGTACGTTTTACCGTACAACTCGAAAGCAGATTTGCTGACGTTGCGCGCCCAGTGTCTGGCACATGACCTGCCTGACCCCTTAGAGCCGCTGGAGATTGACGGCACGCTACTGCCGCGCTATGTGTTCATTCACGGCGGGCCGCGTGTTTTCACCTATTACACACCGAAAGAAGAGTCCATTAAGCTGTTCCACGACTATCTTGATTTGCATCGTAGCAATCCAAATCTGGATGTGCAGATGGTGCCGGTATCGGTGATGTTCGGTCGCGCGCCTGGGCGGGAAAAAGGTGAAGTGAACCCACCGCTGCGTATGCTAAATGGCGTGCAGAAATTTTTCGCCGTACTGTGGCTCGGTCGCGACAGTTTTGTGCGTTTCTCACCGTCAGTTTCTCTGCGCCGCATGGCCGATGAACACGGCACGGATAAAACTATCGCCCAGAAACTAGCGCGCGTGGCGCGTATGCACTTTGCTCGTCAGCGTCTGGCTGCCGTAGGTCCACGTCTTCCTGCCCGTCAGGATCTGTTTAATAAGCTGCTCGCCTCCCGCGCCATTGCCAAAGCGGTAGAAGATGAAGCGCGCAGCAAAAAAATCTCCCATGAAAAAGCGCAGCAGAACGCCATTGCACTGATGGAAGAGATTGCGGCGAATTTCTCTTACGAGATGATTCGCCTGACTGACCGTATTCTGGGCTTCACCTGGAACCGACTTTATCAGGGCATTAACGTCCATAACGCTGAGCGCGTTCGCCAGCTGGCTCATGACGGTCATGAGCTGGTGTATGTGCCTTGCCACCGCAGTCACATGGACTACCTGCTGCTTTCTTACGTGCTCTATCACCAGGGGCTGGTGCCACCGCATATCGCCGCCGGGATCAACCTGAACTTCTGGCCTGCCGGGCCGATTTTCCGCCGTCTGGGTGCGTTCTTCATTCGCCGTACTTTTAAAGGCAATAAACTCTACTCCACCGTTTTCCGTGAGTATCTCGGCGAACTGTTCAGCCGTGGTTATTCCGTCGAGTACTTTGTGGAAGGCGGTCGTTCCCGTACGGGGCGTTTGCTGGATCCGAAAACCGGTACGCTGTCGATGACCATTCAGGCGATGCTGCGTGGCGGCACGCGTCCGATTACGCTGATTCCGATCTACATCGGTTATGAGCACGTCATGGAAGTGGGTACTTACGCCAAAGAACTGCGCGGTGCAACGAAAGAGAAAGAGAGCCTGCCGCAGATGCTGCGCGGTTTAAGCAAGCTACGTAATCTCGGTCAGGGTTACGTCAACTTCGGTGAACCAATGCCGTTGATGACCTACCTTAACCAGCACGTACCAGACTGGCGTGAATCTATCGATCCCATCGAAGCGGTGCGTCCGGCCTGGTTAACGCCGACGGTCAATAACATTGCTGCCGATCTGATGGTACGCATCAACAACGCAGGTGCGGCTAACGCCATGAACCTGTGCTGCACTGCGCTTCTGGCGTCACGTCAGCGCTCACTCACTCGCGAGCAGTTAACCGAGCAACTCAATTGCTACCTGGATCTAATGCGCAACGTGCCTTACTCCACGGACTCTACTGTTCCTTCAGCCAGCGCCAGCGAGCTTATCGATCACGCGCTGCAAATGAACAAGTTTGAAGTCGAGAAAGACACTATCGGCGACATCATCATTCTGCCGCGCGAACAAGCGGTGCTGATGACCTACTATCGCAACAACATTGCGCATATGTTGGTGCTGCCTTCGCTGATGGCGGCAATTGTCACCCAGCATCGCCACATCTCCCGTGACGTATTGATGGAGCATGTCAATGTGCTTTACCCAATGCTGAAAGCGGAGCTGTTCCTGCGCTGGGATCGCGACGAGTTGCCGGACGTTATTGATGCGCTGGCAAATGAGATGCAGCGCCAGGGACTGATTACCCTGCAAGATAATGAATTGCATATCAACCCGGCGCATTCTCGCACGCTACAGCTGCTGGCCGCAGGCGCGCGCGAAACGCTGCAACGTTATGCCATCACCTTCTGGCTGTTGAGCACCAACCCGTCGATCAACCGCGGTACGCTGGAAAAAGAGAGCCGCACCGTCGCGCAACGTCTCTCCGTGCTGCACGGTATCAACGCGCCGGAGTTCTTCGACAAGGCGGTGTTCAGTTCTCTGGTGCTGACACTGCGTGATGAAGGGTATATCAGCGATAGCGGCGACGCCGAACCGGCAGAAACGATGAAGGTTTATCAATTGCTGGCGGAGTTGATTACATCAGACGTGCGTTTGACGATTGAGAGTGCGACGCAGGGCGAAGGGTAATCAGAGAGAATTGCCGGATGCGGCGAAAACGCCTTATCCGGCCTTCCATAATCTGCAAATTCAATAAATTGCGATCTGTTGTGTAGGCCTGAGAAGCGCAGCGCATAAGGCAACCCAGAAGAAAGCCGGATGATCATCCGGCTTTTTTACATCATCAGAAATGCCAGTAACTCATTGCCAGCCCTAAAAACAGTACCAGACCAACATAGTTATTATTCATAAATGCTTTAAAGCAGGCTTCACGCTCGCGGTTGGCAATCAGTTTTTGTTGATAAACAAACAGCGCGCCAGCCACCAAAATTGACCAGTAATATCCCCAGCCTAAGCCATTTAACTCACCGATAATCGCCATCAGCGCCAGTACGCCAATCTGCAAAATACCAATAATCAATTTATCGTACTGGCCGAACAAGATTGCAGTGGACTTAATGCCAATCTTCACATCATCATCACGATCAACCATCGCATACTGCGTGTCGTAAGCCACCGCCCAGAGAATATTGGCGAGGAACATTAACCAGCAACTCAACGGCACCGACTCACTCACAGCGGCAAAAGCCATTGGAATCGACCAGCCAAACGCCGCCCCCAGCACCACTTGCGGTAGATGGGTATACCGCTTCATAAACGGGTACACCCACGCCAGCGCCAGCGCGGCAATCGACAACAGAATGGTCATCGTATTCAGCGTCAGCACCAGTAAAAACGAAATCAGTACCAGCACGACAAACAGCGCACGCGCCTCTTTCTCTGTTACCGCGCCACTGGGAAGTGGTCGGTTCGCCGTGCGCTTAACATGACCATCGAACTTGCGGTCAGCATAATCATTCACCACACATCCGGCAGCGCGCATCAGCCAGACACCCGCGACAAACACCGCCAGGATCCAGAGCTGGGGAACGCCCGGTGTCGCCACCCACAACGCCCATAATGTTGGCCAGAGCAGCAGTAACGCGCCAATTGGCTTATCCGTACGCATTAAGCGATGAAACGCCAGCAGCTTATTCTGCGTCAGACTCCACTCCATATTTTTTTCCTCTTAGTACAACGGTGACGCCGGTAAAAACAGTTCGGTTAGCAACAGCGGTTTACCGCTTAATCGCAGGCGGGAACGTCGCCCCCACAGTCCGGCATCACGGCCTATCTCAATAAAGTCCCGGGTTAATGTCGATGATGTGAACAGATAGCGCCCTAACGGCGTTTTACCCAATTTTTGTAACGCCAGCTCCGGCCCGCTTAACGTTGACTCAGGAACGACGGTACGACCGGCAAGCCACGGTTCACCATCGGCACATAACAAAATTTCACGTAACCAGTAACGGGACTCTTTCGGCAACAATGGCAGTTCTTCGTGGATTTCATTCTGCCCGACAAACCCTTCGCGGATCATCGTCACGCTCACTGTTTTTCCCTGCTGCTCAAAACGTTTCGTCATGGAATCTTCCAGCAACAACCAGTCGAGCAGTTGCGGATCCAGGGAAGGGATCTCTGTAAAATAGCGCAGCGCACGCAGTTGCGTTAACGCGGGGTGTGACATGCCGAACTCTCCGTTACATAACGTAAAGGCATTGTATCGCAGAAAAGTGTTTACGGGAGATGTATAGCAAATTAAGTGATCTAATGCGCAACAAAAACGCAACAATCGCATGAAGTGATAAAACGCTGTTGAACCTTACGCTTTGCCGATGCCCGTGCTGGCAAGAGCAACCATAGGGGCATCACCGCCCGGGATGCCAGGAATGGTGATGTTTTCCTTTACTTACACACCTTTATTCTTTTTATGGATAGCTCGCCAACTTGCAGTAAAAATTGGGAAAAGCGCATGTTCATCATGAGATGTGGAGCCGAAAAGTGTTTCCGGAGTAATATTAACAGGCAGCATTTCATGTCTGGATTTAAAGATGTAGGGGGAATTCCAATGGGTATCTTTTGTAGGATTCAACATATCATGTAAGCGCTGGGAGCTTACCACCATAACTGGCCCATCATCGACAGAGGAGAACAGGATAAAGATATTATCGTTTCGTGTTAATTGCTTGGCGTTAAATGTTCTTAAATAATCGTCAACTTCTTTAAATATAGGTGATATATTATCACTGCGTATCCACTCTTTATAAAGATACCAGGCATTTTCTCTGATAATCTCATCCGATGATCGTAGAGCCTGATCGATAAGTTGGATAAAAAAATTATTATTTTGATCAATCAACCATTTATTCACACGAAATCTATTAATGAAAGTATTCATCTGTGTGACATCAAATTTCACCTTACTAAAACGATGTTGACGCATAAAAATATCTAACTTATCATCTTCATCATGATATAAATAGCTACGTATAATTGGATTGCTCACATAAGGATAATGACTAAATGTGTTTTTCATATTCTCAATAAAGTTTTTATTAACAATATTAAGAATTTTTAATTGTATCACCAGTTTGACTGCCAGAACGGATTTTAATTTCACTGCATTATCAGGCAACGTATTAATCATTTGGATAATGGCATTGATATAACCATCAAGATCTTCATTACCAAATATATCTGAGTAATCAATCGTTAATGTCAATTTCTCTGTAATGCAGTCTTTAAAATTCCCTGTCGACATTCGCACATGATCAAACATAACAGCTGTCAGATTCGATTTAATAAATGATATTTCTTTGGTAGAAAGAAATTCTGCTCTGGTGAAGTGCGAAGCATAAAGATAACAATTATCGAAGTTTGAATTTTTAATCTGACATTCGCGAAAATTACTATGACCAAGTTGACTCTGCGAGAAGTCAACTGTATCAAGAATATTTTGGCTAAAATCAACACATTCGCCACTCGTTTTGAGAAAAATCACATTGTGTAAACGTCGACATTTAAATATGACATTATTAACTGTTGCCTTAGTAAAATTGCAATTCTCAATTTCTTTACATTCGAAAGTTGCATGTTGTAGATTTGACGATAAAAAAGACACCTCCGAAATAACGTCACCTTTAAAATGGCAACTTGTTAAATCCAAATCAGACAGGTCGATATACCCCTGCGCATCTTTATCCATCAGAAAATCACAAGCACATTCTATTTCTTCATTTCTATAAAATTTTACGCTTATAATATCATTACTGATTGAGACTTCACGAAACATATTTATTGAATGATTTTTTTCGTTCCGTTGTTTTATATTTAAAAATATATTGCTGATATAAATAAAATTTTCTCGATTTAACCCTGGTACCCCATTGAAATTACGTAGTAAATCAAGATCTAATTTATTATTTCCTTGCACCACATCATGTTTCATCAAAGAGTTATTGCCGCCAGAATTTGTGATATGACCTATCATAAAACCTCTGTATTACAGAAATAAAATAACCTGGAAAAGTAGCCTGAGCGTCCAGACACTACCGGGGATAGGAAAAGAATCTCTGATATGGCATTGAGATAATGCACATTCTTAGTGAAGAAGAAGCGAAGTACTATAAAAAATCGCTCATATCCCAGGAAATAAGCATAAAAAAAGGTGCGCCAGGAGACGCACCAGTTGTTGCAAAATCAGCACTGTGGGGCGTAATTACCCCTTGCCTTTTACACTGCTGATAAAGGTGGAACGGGCAGATGTCGACCCCAGGCGTTCAGCTTCATCAAGCAGTTTTAACGCCTTATCAACATCACCTTTCGCGACAGCGTTTTTGATCGCGGTATTAAAATAACTTTCCGTGTCGTTGAGCATCGGCTCGCTTTTCTTCACCGGTGCCGGAGCGGGTGCAGCCACAGCTGGTGCCGCCGTGTTGCCTACCGTAACCGGAGCTGGAGCGGAAGAACCAAATAGAGGCCCCACCAACACGCTAGAACTGGAGTTCGTTTTGACTTTCAGTTTCAGTAAGCCATCGGTGGTATGACGAGCAACCGGGTCAGGAATATCCGGGATCGAGTTACCGACGCCTTTGGCATAGGCTTTAGCCGGGTCGAGCAGTTGGGTCGTCTGCTGGAGATCTTTTTCCGTGGTAAAGACCAGAACATAAAGTTTTTGCTGCCCCAACGCCGGTGTCAGGCGCATAACACCTTCCAGCCGATCTGCACTCATCACGCCTGGTTCCTGGTAGGTGAAATAACTGCTGGGGAAAAAGGCTGATGGGGTCATGTTCTGATCAAGAATCAGCACGTTGGGCGCAAATACGCTGGTTTGTTTGTTCACTTCGCTGGTCAGCGTCAGTGTCAGTTCGCCAATGTTTGCCGGGACGCTGTACGCAGCAACCGGACCACTGATGCCGGGGACTTTCAGTTGTTGGCCGCCGGTCGCCAGTTGGGTGGTCTGGGTTTTAGATTGATCGACCGGTGTCCAGGTGAGTTGTTGCAGCGCGGCAGATGGAATGGCTGGCGCGTCGCTGGTGTTTTGCGGTACGTAGTTAACATCGGCAAGGCTGATTCCAGGCGCGCTTGCCAGCAACCCTGCTGATAAACAGAGGGCGATGAGACTTTTATTCATTTTCATTGTTTTCACCTCAAAATCTGGAGTTCAGCGGTAGCCAGGCAATAGCGCGCCAAACCCGATAATCAGAGGGGCTTTCGCCCCTTTCAGATAATGACAACCTGTTTTTATGCCGGATGCGGCGCGAACGCCTTATCCGGCCCAGGTTTTGCTATTACCACCAGATTTCCATCTGAGCACCGAAGGTCCACTCGTCGCTGTCGCCACGTCCGAAGCTGCCGCCGTTGAAATCAGCTGGAACAGCTTTGCCGTAGTATGGGTTGGTTGAAGAGCTACCGTTGTAGTCATAACCCCATTTCTCATCCCACTTGGCGTAGGTTGCGAAGACACGAATAGCCGGGCGTGACCAGATGCTGTCGCCAGCCTGCCATTGTTGCGCGAGGGTAATTTTGTACTGATTGTTCTTGTCGCCGGTGCGCTGGGATTCGACGTTGTCGTAGCCGATTTCCATCACGGTGCTCATGATTGGCGTCCACTTGTACATCGGGCGAATACCGACGGTCCACCATTTGGTGCCGTTGTCGTTATCCCAGTTGATATCCTGGTACATACCCACGTACATCATGTCCCAGTTGTCGCCCATGGAGATCGCACCATGGTCGAGGATACGAAGCATGTGACCGTTGTTATTGATATTGTAGGCAAATTTTTCGTTATCAAACGCAACGCCAGAACCCTGCGACAGACCTTTACCCTGTGAGGTCATCGAGTCAGTAGCGTACTGAACAACAAACTTGTTAAAGCCCTTCAGGACACTCTGAGTATGTTCTGCAGTGAATAACCAGCCATCTTTCGATGCACCATCAACCAGACGATAGTTATCACGCAGATTGGCACGACCGTAGTCGACACCCAGCTCTAACGTGCCGCCCGGATTGATTTCCATCTGCGCTAAACGTACGTCGAATACATCGTTCGCGGTTTCGTTGGTATAGTCATAAATATTATTGCTGGCGAAAGAGGAAGAACCACCAGCTTCAGAGGAACGGGTTGCTGCCAGAGAGAGTTTACCAAAGCCAACATCGATGTTTTCCAGACCGGCACCAGGACCAGAAATATCCCAGTAGTAGAAGTCGATCATATGAACGTCATGACGTTGGTAGAAACGCTTACCTGCCCAGATGGTGGAGCCTGGCAGCCATTCAATCAGGTTTTTACCCTGCACGTTTGCTTCACGGAAGGCTGGATCGGTAGCTTCCCAGTCATTTTGTTGTGCGACGGAATAGGCCACGTTAGTGTCGAAATAAAAGCTCTTATCGCCCTCTTTCCACACTTCCTGACCCAATTTTAATTCAGCATAAGTTTCACATTCGTTGCCAAGACGGTATTTACTTTGAGCACCGGTAGTCTGGAAACACTGTTGTTCGCCGCCGCTACCTGTCCAGCCAATACCGGAACGTGCATAGCCGTGGAAATCAACAGCCATTGCCTGAGCAGACATTACGCCCGCTGCGACGGCAACCGCCAGAGGAAGTTTGCGCAGAGTAATCATCATTCTATCTCCTGAGTCATTGCTTTTCTTTTTTCACATCACCTGTGACAGGCTTTGTGTGTTTTGTGGGGTGCTTAAACGCCCGGCTCCTTATGCAGTCGACGACATGCAGTGCCATCCTCACGGAACAGATGGCAACGCTCTGGCGGCAGGCCGATAGCGAATGTGGCACCTTCTTCTACCAACACCACGTCGTTCTGGCGGTACACCAGGTTTTGACGAATGGAAGGGATCTGGATATGGATTTGAGTTTCGTTGCCGAGCTGCTCGACGACCTGAACTTCACCCTCAAGGATGACGTCAGCGATATCACTCGGCAGTAGATGTTCCGGGCGAATACCCAGCGACATATTGGCTCCAACCTGGACATCACGGCTTTCAACCGGCAGCCAGACTTGCTGACGATTCGGCATCGGCAGTTCCACCTGCACTTGATCGATTGCTGTGGCGGTCACTTTTACCGGCAGGAAGTTCATCTTTGGCGAACCGATGAATCCGGCGACAAAGCGGTCTGCCGGATAGTGGTACAGCTCCAGCGGTTTCCCAACCTGCGCCACGCGACCGGCGTCCAGCACCACGATTTTGTCGGCCAGCGTCATCGCTTCGACCTGATCGTGGGTGACGTAAATCATTGTGCGGCCCAGGCGTTTATGCAGACGGGAGATTTCGATACGCATTTGCACACGCAGTGCGGCATCAAGGTTGGAGAGCGGTTCATCGAGCAAAAATACACTTGGCTCGGCCACCAGCGTACGGCCAATCGCCACACGCTGACGCTGACCACCAGAGAGCGCTTTCGGTTTGCGATCCAGCAAATGCGCCAGTTGCAGCACTTCCGCCACCTGGTTAACGCGTTGGTTAATCAGCTCTCTTTTCGCGCCTGCCAGTTTCAGGCCAAATGACATGTTTTCTGCTACTGACAGGTGGGGATAGAGCGCGTAAGACTGGAACACCATACCAACGCCGCGTTCTGCTGGCGGTGTGTCATTCATCCGTTTCTCACCGATGAACAGGTCGCCGCTGGTGATCGTCTCAAGCCCGGCAATCATGCGCAGTAAAGTCGATTTTCCGCAGCCAGACGGCCCGACAAACACTACGAATTCACCTTCATGGATGTCGAGATTGATATCTTTCGATACCACGACCTCGCCCCAGGCTTTCGTTACATTTTGCAGCTGTACGCTCGCCATGCCCTTCTCCCTTTGTTACAACCTGTCATCGACAGCAACATTCATGATGGGCTGACTATGCGTCATCAGAAGATGGCTTAAATCCTCCACCCCCTGGCTTTTTTATGGGGGAGGAGGCGGGAGGATGAGAACGCGGCTTCTGTGAACTAAACCGAGACCATGTAAGGAATTTCGTGAAGTTGCTTGCAAAAATCGTGGCGATTTTATGTGCGCATCTCCACATTACCGCCAATTCTGTAACAGAGATCACACAAAGCAACGGAGGGGCGTAGGGGCAAGGAGGATGGAAAGAGGTTGCCGTATAAAGAAACTAGAGTCCGTTTAGGTGTTTTCACGAGCACTTCACCAACAAGGACCATAGATTATGAAAATAAAAACAGGTGCACGCATCCTCGCATTATCCGCATTAACGACGATGATGTTTTCCGCCTCGGCTCTCGCCAAAATCGAAGAAGGTAAACTGGTAATCTGGATTAACGGCGACAAAGGCTACAACGGCCTCGCTGAAGTCGGTAAGAAATTCGAGAAAGATACCGGAATTAAAGTCACCGTTGAGCATCCGGATAAACTGGAAGAGAAATTCCCTCAGGTTGCGGCAACTGGCGATGGCCCTGACATTATCTTCTGGGCGCACGACCGCTTTGGTGGCTACGCTCAATCTGGCCTGTTGGCTGAAATCACCCCAGACAAAGCGTTCCAGGACAAGCTGTATCCGTTTACCTGGGATGCCGTACGTTACAACGGCAAGCTGATTGCTTACCCAATTTCTGTCGAAGCGTTATCGCTGATTTATAACAAAGATCTGCTGCCGAACCCGCCAAAAACATGGGAAGAGATCCCAGCGCTGGATAAAGAACTGAAAGCGAAAGGTAAGAGCGCGCTAATGTTCAACCTGCAAGAACCGTACTTCACCTGGCCGCTGATTGCTGCTGACGGGGGTTATGCGTTCAAGTACGAAAACGGCAAGTACGACATTAAAGACGTGGGCGTGGATAACGCTGGCGCGAAAGCGGGTCTGACCTTCCTGGTTGACCTGATTAAAAACAAACACATGAATGCGGACACCGATTACTCCATCGCAGAAGCCGCCTTTAATAAAGGCGAAACAGCGATGACCATCAACGGCCCGTGGGCATGGTCCAACATCGACACCAGCAAAGTGAATTATGGTGTAACGGTACTGCCGACCTTTAAGGGCCAGCCATCCAAACCGTTCGTGGGCGTACTGAGCGCGGGTATTAACGCCGCCAGTCCGAACAAAGAGCTGGCGAAAGAGTTCCTCGAAAACTATCTGCTGACTGACGAAGGCCTGGAAGCGGTTAATAAAGATAAACCGCTGGGTGCAGTAGCGCTGAAGTCCTATCAGGATGAACTTGCGAAAGATCCTCGTATTGCCGCCACCATGGATAACGCTCAGAAAGGTGAAATTATGCCGAACATCCCGCAGATGTCCGCTTTCTGGTATGCCGTGCGTACTGCCGTGATCAACGCCGCCAGCGGTCGTCAGACTGTGGATGCAGCGCTGAAAGATGCACAGACTCGTATCACCAAGTAATGCAGTGAAATGCCGGATGCGGCGTAAACGCCTTATCCGGCCTACAAAACCGAAACGTATGTAGGCCTGATAAGACGCGTCAGCGTCGCATCAGGCAGTTGTTGTCGGATAAGGCGTAAATGCTTTATCTGTCCTGGAATGAGGAAGAACCCCATGGATGTCATTAAAAAGAAACATTGGTGGCAAAGCGACGCGCTGAAATGGTCAGTGTTAGGTCTGCTCGGCCTGCTGGTGGGTTACCTTGTTGTTTTAATGTACGCACAAGGGGAATACCTGTTCGCCATTACCACGCTGATATTGAGTTCAGCGGGGCTCTATATTTTCGCCAATCGTAAAGCCTACGCCTGGCGCTATGTCTATCCGGGAATGGCTGGGATGGGGCTATTCGTCCTTTTCCCTCTGGTCTGCACCATCGCCATTGCCTTCACCAACTACAGCAGCACTAACCAGCTGACTTTTGAACGTGCGCAGGAAGTGTTGTTAGATCGCTCCTGGCAAGCAGGCAAAACCTATAACTTTGGTCTTTACCCGGCGGGCGATGAGTGGCAACTGGCGCTCAGCGACGGCGAAACTGGCAAAAATTACCTCTCCGACGCGTTTAAATTTGGCGGCGAGCAAAAACTGCAACTAAAAGAAACAGCCGCCCAGCCTGAAGGCGAGCGCGCGAATCTGCGTGTGATTACCCAGAATCGTCAGGCACTGAGTGACATTACTGCCATTCTGCCGGATGGTAACAAAGTGATGATGAGCTCCCTGCGCCAGTTTTCTGGCACGCAGCCGCTCTACACACTCGACGGTGACGGCACGCTGACGAATAACCAGAGCGGTGTGAAATATCGGCCGAATAACCAAATTGGTTTTTACCAGTCCATTACCGCCGACGGCAACTGGGGCGATGAAAAGTTAAGCCCCGGTTACACCGTGACCACCGGCTGGAAAAACTTTACCCGCGTCTTCACCGACGAAGGCATTCAGAAACCGTTCCTCGCCATTTTCGTCTGGACCGTGGTGTTCTCGCTAATCACCGTCTTTTTAACAGTGGCGGTCGGCATGGTTCTGGCGTGTCTGGTGCAGTGGGAAGCGTTGCGCGGCAAAGCGGTCTATCGTGTCCTGCTGATTCTGCCCTACGCGGTGCCATCGTTTATTTCAATCTTGATTTTCAAAGGGTTGTTTAACCAGAGCTTCGGTGAAATCAACATGATGTTGAGCGCGCTATTTGGCGTGAAGCCTGCCTGGTTTAGCGATCCGACCACTGCCCGCACGATGCTGATTATCGTCAACACCTGGCTGGGTTATCCGTACATGATGATCCTCTGCATGGGCTTGTTGAAAGCGATTCCGGACGATCTGTATGAAGCCTCAGCAATGGATGGCGCAGGTCCATTCCAGAACTTCTTTAAAATTACGCTGCCGCTGCTGATTAAGCCGCTCACACCGCTAATGATCGCCAGCTTCGCCTTTAACTTTAACAACTTCGTGCTGATTCAACTGTTAACTAACGGCGGCCCGGATCGTCTTGGCACTACCACGCCAGCCGGTTATACCGACCTGCTCGTTAACTACACCTACCGCATCGCCTTTGAAGGCGGCGGTGGTCAGGACTTCGGTCTGGCGGCGGCAATTGCCACGCTGATCTTCCTGCTGGTGGGTGCGCTGGCGATCGTCAACCTGAAAGCCACGCGAATGAAGTTTGATTAAGGGAGATAACAAAAATGGCAATGGTCCAACCGAAATCGCAAAAAGCACGTTTGTTTATTACTCATCTGCTACTGCTACTTTTTATCGCGGCGATTATGTTCCCGCTGCTGATGGTCGTCGCTATCTCTCTGCGTCAGGGGAACTTCGCGACTGGTAGCCTGATCCCGGAACAAATCTCCTGGGATCACTGGAAACTGGCGTTAGGTTTTAGCGTTGAACAGGCTGATGGGCGCATTACGCCACCGCCGTTCCCGGTACTGCTGTGGCTGTGGAACTCAGTAAAGGTCGCCGGAATTTCCGCGATTGGCATTGTTGCGCTATCCACCACCTGCGCCTACGCTTTCGCCCGTATGCGCTTTCCTGGTAAAGCGACACTGCTGAAAGGCATGCTGATTTTCCAGATGTTCCCGGCGGTGCTTTCACTGGTAGCGTTGTATGCGTTATTTGATCGTTTGGGTGAGTACATTCCATTCATCGGCCTGAATACTCACGGCGGCGTAATCTTCGCGTACCTGGGGGGGATTGCGCTGCATGTCTGGACCATCAAAGGCTATTTCGAAACCATCGACAGTTCGCTGGAAGAAGCGGCGGCGCTGGATGGTGCAACACCGTGGCAGGCCTTCCGCCTTGTCCTGTTGCCGCTGTCAGTGCCGATTCTGGCGGTGGTGTTCATCCTGTCGTTTATCGCTGCCATTACTGAAGTTCCGGTCGCGTCGTTGTTACTGCGTGACGTAAACAGCTACACCCTGGCCGTGGGAATGCAGCAATACCTCAACCCGCAAAACTACCTGTGGGGTGACTTTGCCGCCGCTGCCGTGATGTCTGCATTACCGATCACCATCGTCTTCTTGCTGGCTCAACGCTGGCTGGTCAACGGACTGACGGCAGGTGGTGTGAAAGGTTAAAGATGTTGTTCTGCCAATGTTATGCCGCTACACCCTCAAATTACGTTATCCCAACTTGTGACTGTTATTCGGCGCTCTATGGAGCGCCTTTTTTTACTCCCGCTTCAGCCGTTTCGAATTACACAGCCATAAGGTGATCACCAGTAGCAGGATCGCTGCCGAGTAGATCAACACATCCAGTGGTGATTTATGATCGACGATGATCAAGCGCACAATGGCGGTGATCCCGATATAGACAAAGTAACGCAAGGGAAAGTGAAAACCGGACTGAAAGTACTTCACAATCAACGCGATAAATTCGAAATAGAGAAAGTAAACCACCAGCCCTTCCACCAGCTCATATTTGCTGGCTTGTTCTGGCGCGAACAGCACATCAGCCAGATGCACCGTTTCTTTGCCGAGGAAGACAACCAAAATCAGGCCGAGGCACAACAGGCCAAGATTGAGAACGGTCTGCAAAATGGTGGAGATAAACTCCACGCGCGGACGAGAGAGTGACGTCATAGCAGTACCTCCTTCACAATGGCGAGCTTCCTGTATAACGCAAAAATGTGACGGAGATCTATATTTTTTGTGTATGTTTTGTTCAACGCCGAATACGATTCCTGTATTCGGCGCTGCTTGTTAGCGGAAATTGACGCTTCGATCGCTGGTCATGTCATACAACTGGAACTTACGCCCAAGTTGCTGACCACCGTCACGCGTCAGCGGCGTCCAGCCAATTGCCGCTCGGCTACGAGTCGGGCCAGACGAGAAGAGATCCAACGGTACAGAGATATACACGCCTTTGGTGAAGTCCCCTTCGCCGTACTCCTCTTTCGAAACATTCGTGATCGTGGCATACCCACCCACCACCACGCCGCTATCAAAGCGTTTGGCGATTTCCAGCGTGCCGCCTTTATCCCCTGCCAGATACTGCCCGACGCTGGCTTTCACTAATACATCCTGAGCGAAAGATGGCGTCCAGTAGGCGGTAAAATGACCAGTTTTCACGCTGTAATCGGTGAATTTCATCATATCTTTCGCACTACGCCAGTCGCGCTGTTTAACGTAGTTAGCATCCAGACCAAACGCCCAGTTGCTATCCAGCGGGCGATACAATACTTCTGCCCCCGCGCCGCCAAACATGGTTTCGAGATAACCACCGTAGACCTGACCGTAGAAGCCGTTGCCCAGATGCTGGAAGTAGTTGGCTTGCAGGTTATTCACATAGACATCATTCTGCACATACTCACGCACATGGGTACGAACGCGCGGTAAGTGCGAGTCCTGCGGTGGATTGGTGTAATTAAACTTGTCGTAATTGTTCGCCAGGTTAGCAAACAGGCTACCGGTGGTCAGCAGATGGTCCGTCAGCCACAAATCCGCCGTTCCCATCATGCCCAACTGGTACATGTAAAAGTTTTCCGGGCCACCGACCGACTGGTTCAGCACCGGATCGATATGGAAATCAAAGCGTGATTTGTCTATATACCAGCCCTGCTCGGTGGACGCAGGAACTACCGGCTCGACGCGTTTTTGCGCCAGCGTCGTTTCGTGGCCCAACGACTCTCCGGCAAGATGATTTTTCAGGCTGGCTACATCGGTTTCCGTCGTCACCTGCGGCATGTTAAGGCGATTTTCTGTAACGCGGATCGTCTTGATCCCCTCCGGCAGATCGTTCATCACGATCCGATTAGCACGGATGATCCCTTCACGCGAATCACGATATTTCACCTGCTCACCGGTGACGTACAGCGTATCGCCTTTCGTCTGGATCTGCGGATCGGCCAGTCCGGCGTTGTATTTCAACAGCGTTAACTGATTCGCCACCACCGAATGCTGCAAAATGGCATCCTGCGGCTGCGGTTGATATTGCGGACGGGCGTTATCATTGTAGGACGGGCGTAGATCGTTAAAGTTGGTACGCAGCGTGACGCCAAACATAAAGGTGTTACCGCGTTCATAGCTAAGGTTAACGTCGGCCCAATCGGTAACGCGATAAATCGCCCCGACGTTAAACTTACTTTTTTGCTCCAGCTTCCCGGCAAAATCCTGCTGATAATTATTGCCTTCATACTCCAGTTTCAGACGCAGTGGCTGCCAGGGCGTCTGGTATTCCACGCCGCCAAACAGTGAGGCCGGACCGTGGAACATCTGGCTGCCGTCGATAGATCCCGCTTGTTTGTAGCTGTTATCGCGATAGCAATATTTGTCACTGGCTGAACAGAGCGGATTTTTCACGTTACCGCTGGTGCCCAGATATCCCCAGCCCAGGCCGAGCGTAAAATCGAATGGCCCCCAGGCTTTGCTGGCGACAAGATATTCCGCATCGAACAGCCCCGTACCGCCGATATCCCGCGCACCAACCGCCACCTGTGGCAGCCAGTAACTCTCTTCCCATAAACGCAGTTTGAGATCGAAGGCTTTATCTTTATACGTTTGATCACCAGAGAACGCTTCGACGCTGCTGTACTGCCGAGTGCGCACGTCGGTATAACGCAGCGTTGTTTCCAACCACGGGAAGAGTTGCACTGAAGCTGAGTAATAACGGTACTGATCGTTATCGCGATAGTTCAGACTCAACTCCCCTTCCCGCGCCATGCGCGCGGTAGGTGTTTGTAATAATCCTACACCACCGAAATCCGATTGCGACGGACCAATGGGCGCAGGATATGTTTCGCCGTAGCAAGCCGTGCTAATGCCCAGCGCCAGTAAACTAAGCAGATGTCTTTTTTTCATTATTGCGGTATCCGCTGCGTCAGAGTCTGAAGAATGTCAGCGTTAAGGGCATCAGGCGTCTCACTCCAGACGGAGTCCGCGAGGCCAACATAAATAATGCTGCCGGGCATCGGCTCTACGTGACGCTTGTTCCAGTAAGCCACCGGAGTTTTTTGCGTGCGTCCATCCGGATAAACGACCCACGCGTAGCTGCGATCCGCGCCGCTAAGCAGACTTTGCCCGGAGAGATAGCTCGCCACGTCGCGACCGGGAGTGAATGACTGCTTGCCTGGACGGCTGATAAGCCCGAACAACGTGACCGTGGACGGTGGTGGTCCGACCCACAGCGTGTAGTTGCCCTGCAACGGCGGGTTACCGCGTTCGGCAACGCGCACGATATCAGGATCAAGATTGATTTTTTGTCTGCCCGTCACCTTCAACGCCTGAATTTGCTGGCGTAAGGCGTTAATGGCGGCGGCATCGTCGGTGCTGGATTCTGAGGCCAGTTCTGCCAGCCTTGTCAGCAACGCCTGCTGCTGCCGTAATGCCGCCGCCGTTGCCAGCTCTTCGCTAATCACCGCTCCGGGCCACCAACTGTTTGCCAGCCGCGGTTGGCCTACCAGATCGATTAAATGCTCTGCGCCCGTTAGCGTTTTGGCCTCATTGCTGCCATTACTGAACACTTTGACGGTGCCTGCCGCAAAGACCGATGACGCTCCCACGCTCATAATCAACGCAGCAATAGTTTGTTTAATCATTGTTTTGCCGCCTTGATGAGAGTGGTTTTCACCGGGAAATAATCCGCGCCGAGATACTGTTCCGACTGGCGAATTTGCCCTTCGCTGTCGATCCAATAGCGGTTATGCCAGCGAGCCTGGTCGGTGGAGACTTCTTCGTCCAGCACACGAACCGGAGTTTCATCGCTACCGACTTTGACAGTATCGGTGCCATCCCATTTGAAAACCGAGCGTGCGGTGGCGTAGCGCACCTGCTGGTACTCGGTCCAGCCCATCGTGCGCGTCCAGGTTGCGCCATCAACAATTTGTGCGGGTTTTATCAGCGGGTCGGCGGCAAGGTTATTCACTTCAATCAGGTTGTCGCCGCCAAGCAAAGTCTTCACCAGACGACCATGTTGTGTGACGAGAGTGGCTTGATCCTGAGTAACCCATTTTTGTTGTCCGTCTTCAGCGAAGGCTAGCACCACAAACAACTGCGGCCCGCCATTAAGCTGCATGTACTGGCTGGCGTAGGGCATATTTTGAATATCATCGTCCGTCAGCTGTACGCCTGGCGTACCGAACAGACTGTCCCACAGTGAATTGCCCAGCTCTTTAGTCGTGGCTGAACAGGCCTGTAATAGCAGGCAGATAAGAATGAGTGCAGGTCGCTTCACGACTCTTCTCCAGAGGGGCAGAATAACCACACCGGAGTGTGGTTATGGTTAATCCCCGTCATACTTCAAGCCACAGATGCAATGACTCGAATTATTTTGGGGATACATACTTTATTACTGGGTACTGGTGGTTGTGGTTGTTGTGGTCCCGGTATTAGAACCATCACCGCCACCGGTTGCCGCGAGCGCGACACCCACCGCCGAACTTACGGTGCTGACGCTGGTCGCGGAGGAACTACCCGCCGAAACCGACGTTGCTGCCGACCCTGCTGCTTCGCCCACCTGTACAGGTGCAGCCCACGCAGAAGTCGCCGCAAGCGCAGATATGGCAAAAATGCCATACAGAACTTTTTTCATAACAATTTCCCTTCATTGAATGAATGGAGATTTACCCAAAAACATTTCGGGCGGGATCGAGTATACACAACTAAAGCATGCGAATTACGGCGTGGGGAATTAGTGATGGAGTTTTAAGATAATTGGAATGAATATCAAATATAAGTTTCAACTTATATATAAATAAGTTTAAAAATCAAAAAGTTAAAATAAAATCAAAAATGATTGACCTACGTATTTTCCGAAATAACCACGATTAAAAATCTATTTTAGGATTAACCTCACGGTATGATTTCTGTTAAATCACAGACAAGGGGATTTATCTGATAAAACAATGCCGACTTATAGTCGGCATTGTTATTAAGGTTATTTAATCAATCCTGCTATGTATTAATTGCCGAATACGATGTACATATCGGCATCGACCTGTAGGCCTGATAAGATGCGTAAAGCGTCGTATCAGGCACCAGTTGCCGGATGCGGCGTAAACGCCTTATCCGGCCTACATATCATCGGCATCAGGCTCGCTCGATGATTAACCACGCCACGCTTTATAGCGGTTAATCAGACCATTGGTCGAGCTATCGTGGCTGCTGATTTCTTTATCATCTTTCAGCTCTGGCAGAATACGGTTCGCCAGCTGTTTACCCAGCTCCACGCCCCACTGGTCGAAGGTGAAGATGTTCAGGATCACGCCCTGTGTAAAGATTTTGTGCTCATACAGCGCAATCAACGCACCCAGGCTGAACGGAGTGATTTCGCGCAGCAGGATAGAGTTGGTCGGACGGTTACCTTCGAACACTTTGAACGGTACCACATAGTCCAGGGTTGCCGGATCTTTACCCTGATCGCGATATTCCTGCTCAACCACTTCGCGGGATTTACCAAACGCCAGCGCTTCGGTCTGAGCGAAGAAGTTAGACAGCAGTTTCTGGTGATGATCAGAGAGCGGGTTATGGGTGATAGCCGGGGCGATGAAATCGCATGGCACCATCTTCGTACCCTGGTGGATCAGCTGGTAGAACGCGTGCTGACCGTTAGTACCAGGTTCACCCCAGATAATCGGGCCAGTCTGGTAATCCACAACGTTACCGTTACGGTCTACATACTTACCGTTGGACTCCATATTGCCCTGCTGGAAGTACGCTGCGAAACGGTGCATATACTGGTCGTACGGCAGAATCGCTTCAGTTTCCGCACCAAAGAAATTGTTGTACCAGATGCCGATCAGCGCCAGCAGTACAGGCAGGTTTTTCTCTGCAGGTGTGGTGGAGAAATGCTTGTCCATCGCGTGTGCGCCGGAAAGCAGTTCAACAAAGTTATCAAAGCCGATGGAGAGAACAATCGACAAGCCAATCGCTGACCATAAAGAGTAACGACCGCCGACCCAGTCCCAGAACTCGAACATGTTGGCGGTATCAATACCAAACTCACCAACGGCTTTGGCATTGGTTGAGAGCGCAGCGAAGTGTTTCGCAACGTGTTTTTCATCACCTGCCGCTTTCAGGAACCAGTCACGCGCGCTATGGGCGTTGGTCATGGTTTCCTGAGTGGTGAAGGTTTTAGATGCTACCAGGAACAGCGTGGTTTCCGGGTTTACTTTTTTCAGCACTTCCGCGATGTGAGTTCCATCGACGTTAGAAACAAAGTGCATGTTCAGGTGATTTTTGTACGGACGCAGTGCTTCGGTCACCATGTACGGGCCGAGGTCAGAACCGCCGATACCGATGTTCACTACGTCGGTGATGGCTTTGCCGGTATAACCTTTCCACTCACCGGAAATGATCGCTTCCGAGAAGGTTTTCATCTTCTCCAGCACCGCGTTGACTTCCGGCATGACATCTTTGCCATCAACCAGAATCGGGGTATTGCTACGGTTACGCAACGCTACGTGCAGTACGGCACGGTTTTCGGTGCGGTTAATCTTCTCGCCAGAGAACATCGACTTAATCGCGCCAGCCAAATCACACTCTTTCGCCAGATCCTGTAATTTCGCCAGCGTCTCTTCAGTGATGCGGTTTTTGGAGTAATCCACCAGCATCTGATCGTCGAAGGTTGCGGAGAACTTAGAAAAACGATCGCCGTCTTTAGCAAAAAGATCGGCGATCGTAACGTCTTTCATTTCATCGAAGTGTTTCTGTAGTGCCTGCCAGGCCGCGGTCTGCGTTGGATTGATGTTTTTCATTAGCAATACTCTTCTGATTTTGAGAATTGTGACTTTGGAAGATTGTAGCGCCAGTCACAGAAAAATGTGATGGTTTTAGTGCCGTTAGCGTAATGTTGAGTGTAAACCCTTAGCGCAGTGAAGCATTTATTAGCTGAACTACTGACCGCCAGGAGTGGATGAAAAATCCGCATGACCCCATCGTTGACAACCGCCCCGCTCACCCTTTATTTATAAATGTACTACCTGCGCTAGCGCAGGCCAGAAGAGGCGCGTTGCCCAAGTAACGGTGTTGGAGGAGCCAGTCCTGTGATAACACCTGAGGGGGTGCATCGCCGAGGTGATTGAACGGCTGGCCACGTTCATCATCGGCTACAGGGGCTGAATCCCCTGGGTTGTCACCAGAAGCGTTCGCAGTCGGGCGTTTCGCAAGTGGTGGAGCACTTCTGGGTGAAAATAGTAGCGAAGTATCGCTCTGCGCCCACCCGTCTTCCGCTCTTCCCTTGTGCCAAGGCTGAAAATGGATCCCCTGACACGAGGTAGTTATGTCTGAAATTGTTGTCTCCAAATTTGGCGGTACCAGCGTAGCTGATTTTGACGCGATGAACCGCAGCGCTGATATTGTGCTTTCTGATGCCAACGTACGTTTAGTTGTCCTCTCGGCTTCTGCTGGTATCACTAATCTACTGGTCGCTTTAGCTGAAGGACTGGAACCTGGCGAGCGATTCGAAAAACTCGACGCAATCCGCAATATCCAGTTTGCCATTCTGGAACGTCTGCGTTACCCGAACGTTATCCGTGAAGAGATTGAACGTCTGCTGGAGAACATTACTGTTCTGGCAGAAGCGGCGGCGCTGGCAACGTCTCCGGCGCTGACAGATGAACTGGTCAGCCACGGCGAGCTGATGTCGACCCTGCTGTTTGTTGAGATCCTGCGCGAACGCGATATTCAGGCACAGTGGTTTGATGTACGTAAAGTGATGCGTACTAATGACCGATTTGGTCGTGCAGAGCCAGACGTAGCCGCGCTGGCGGAACTGACCGCGCTGCAGCTGCTCCCGCGCCTCAATGAAGGCTTAGTGATCACCCAAGGATTTATCGGCAGCGAAAGTAAAGGTCGTACAACGACGCTTGGCCGTGGAGGCAGCGATTATACGGCAGCCTTGCTGGCGGAGGCCTTACACGCTTCTCGAGTTGATATCTGGACCGATGTCCCAGGCATCTACACCACCGATCCACGCGTGGTCACCGCAGCAAAACGTATTGATGAAATCGCGTTTGCCGAAGCGGCAGAGATGGCAACTTTTGGTGCAAAAGTACTGCATCCGGCAACATTGCTACCCGCAGTACGCAGCGATATTCCGGTGTTTGTCGGCTCCAGTAAAGACCCACGCGCAGGTGGTACGCTGGTGTGCAATAAAACTGAAAATCCGCCGCTGTTCCGTGCCCTGGCGCTTCGTCGTAATCAGACTCTGCTCACTTTGCACAGCCTGAATATGCTGCATTCTCGCGGTTTCCTCGCGGAAGTTTTCGGCATTCTCGCGCGGCATAATATTTCGGTGGATCTCATCACCACCTCCGAAGTGAGCGTGGCGTTGACACTTGATACCACCGGTTCCACCTCCACTGGCGATACATTGCTGACGCAATCTCTGCTGATGGAGCTTTCCGCACTGTGCCGGGTAGAAGTGGAAGAAGGCCTGGCGCTGGTCGCGTTGATTGGCAATGACCTGTCAAAAGCCTGCGGCGTAGGCAAAGAGGTATTCGGCGTACTGGAACCGTTCAACATTCGCATGATTTGTTACGGCGCATCCAGCCATAACCTGTGCTTCCTGGTGCCCGGCGAAGATGCCGAGCAGGTGGTGCAGAAGCTGCATTTTAATTTGTTTGAGTAAACACAGTATGGTCCGAAAGACATTATTTCGGGCCGTATGTTTTTCTTGTCATTATGCCCATCAATAAACGAGTCTATTCCCTGTTAACCAGCATCTTTATCTAAGAATAATTACCTTTAATTTTTTATCTGCATCTCTAGCTAATTATCGAGAGAGATAAATATTTAAGAGAAGGCAAAATGAATATTATCAGTTCTGCTCGCAAAGGAATTCCCGTACACTGAACTCTCCGGCTCACTGAGGGCACCATCATGGCACTCCCCCGTATTACCCAAAAAGAGATGACTGAACGCGAGCAGCGTGAACTTAAAACACTGCTGGATCGGGCGCGTATTGCGCATGGTCGCGTGCTGACCAACTCGGAAACTAACAGCATTAAGAAAGAGTACATCGATAAATTAATGGTTGAACGTGAGGCTGAAGCAAAAAAAGCCCGCCAGTTGAAGAAAAAGCAGGCTTATAAACCGGATCCTGAAGCGTCGTTTAGCTGGTCGGCAAATACGTCAACACGCGGCAGGCGTTAATCAACGCCCCTTCTTTTTGCGCCCCGGCGAGGTAAAACGTTTACCATTTGACGCCGGGCGACCACCTTTTTCCGCCGTTTTTTCCATCTTAACGACCGGGCGTTTGATGCCCGCCATTTTCGGTTTGGCCTTCGCTTTAGGTTTTGCCTCGGAAGAGGAATTTTCAATGAGCTTAAAGAGATCGATAAGCTCATCGTCGGTTAAATCGCGCCACTCACCCAGCGGAATGCCGCTTAAACTGACGTTCATAATGCGCGTACGCTCCAGCTTTTTCACTTCGTAACCAAAGTGCTCGCACATGCGACGGATCTGACGGTTCAGTCCCTGCACCAGGGTAATGCGAAAAACAAACGGCGCTTCTTTTTTGACTTTGCACTTTTTCGTCACCGTCCCGAGGATCGGCACCCCCGCCCCCATACCACGAATAAATTCATCGGTAATCGGTTTATCGACCGTAACCAGATACTCTTTCTCATGATCGTTACCCGCACGGAGGATCTTATTCACCAGATCGCCGTGATTGGTGAGGAAAATCAGCCCCTGGGAATCTTTATCCAGGCGGCCAATCGGGAACACGCGTTTGCTGTGGTTAACAAAATCGACAATGTTATCGCGCTCGCCATCTTCGGTGGTGCTGACAATACCGACGGGCTTGTTCAGGGCGATAAGTACCAAATCTTCGGCTTCCCGAGGCTCAATCAACTGACCATTTACTTTCACAACGTCGCCGGGTTTCACCTGATCGCCAATGGTGGCTCGCTTGCCATTAAGGAACACATTGCCTTGCTCGATATAGCGATCCGCTTCGCGGCGTGAGCAAATTCCGCTTTCGCTGATGTATTTATTTAAACGGACTGATGAGTCGGGCAGCATAAATTCTCCTGTAAAAAACGGAATATACCGTACCTTTGGGTTGATAAAAAATAGTCATGAGCGAACTATTTGTTATTTCCATTGGCTTGAATTCGTTACCTGCTCAAATCACTTTCCAGAAGCAATGTGCGACATCGTGAGCCATGTCAGTAAGCGATTAAAATCACAGTGATAGCATGCCTCCCGTGATTTCTTACTAACCGGAGAAGTAATGGAACTGCTTTTATTGAGTAACTCGACGCTGCCGGGAAAAGCCTGGCTGGAACATGCGCTGCCGCTGATTGCTGAACAGTTGCAGGGTCGCCGTTCAGCGGTATTTATTCCTTTCGCGGGCGTAACGCAGACCTGGGATGATTACACAGCGAAAACGGCTGCGGTTCTCGCTCCGCTGGGTGTTTCTGTCACCGGTATTCATAGCGTTGTCGATCCTGTTGCCGCGATTGAAAATGCGGAAATTGTGATTGTCGGCGGCGGTAATACTTTCCAGTTGCTGAAACAGTGCCGCGAGCGCGGGCTGCTGGCACCAATTACTGACGTGGTGAAACGTGGCGCGCTGTATATTGGCTGGAGCGCAGGCGCTAACCTTGCTTGCCCAACCATTCGTACCACCAACGATATGCCGATTGTCGATCCGCAAGGTTTCGATGCGCTAAATCTGTTCCCGCTGCAAATCAACCCGCACTTCACCAACGCGCTGCCGGAAGGCCATAAAGGTGAAACCCGTGAGCAGCGTATTCGCGAACTGCTGGTCGTCGCGCCAGAACTGACGATTATTGGTCTGCCGGAAGGTAACTGGATCACAGTAAGTAAAGGTCACGCTACGCTGGGTGGCCCGAACACCACTTATGTGTTTAAGGCTGGTGAAGAAGCGGTTCCGCTGGAAGCGGGTCACCGTTTTTAAGTGAATTGCCGGATGCATGATCCGGCATCTTGTACATAGTGCCTGATGCGACGCTTTACGCGTCTTATCAGGCCTACAGGGGCACGGTATTAATACTCGTCTCGTCCTTCATCTTCATCAGGCTGTTCCAGCACACTGTAAGCGACTGAACAAAACAGCGAGTTCAGGCGCTGCATATCTCCCAGTAAGCCTAAATGTAGCGAACTGGTTTCAATGCTCTGCACGTTTTGCTGATGCAGGCGATCGACGTGGGCGTGGGAATAGCGGCGATTAAGAATGCGAAAACGATGTTTGCTGCGGCGCAAACGACGGGCGCTGGTAACATCGCCAGAGAAGAAAACCGACATTGCCAGTTTTAAATTACTGAGCAATTGCTCATAGAGCGCATCCAGTTCCTTCAAGCCATCAAGCGAAAATGCTCGCCTTGCAGCCAGCGATTTGTCGGCAATTTCACTACCCATGCGCTCGACGATATCGGAGGCCTGTTCAAGGTTAAGCGACATTTCGATGATCTCCGCCCAGCGACGCGACTCTTCCTCCGCCAGCTCTTCTTTTGGCATTCGCGCCAGATACAGCTTAATGGCGGTGTAGAGAACGTTGATATCATCTGCCAACTTACGCAGCTCTTTCTCCTGCCGTGGCTCGCCGTGCATCACTTTATTCAGCCCTTCCATCATCTGTTCCATAGCGTCGCCAATGCGCAGGGTTTCGCGGGCGGCATTCGCCAGAGCAAGCGTAGGCGTATCCAGCGCGCTGACATCCAGATGTTTGGGCCGTAGCTGGGTATCCAGTTCCGGTTCATCGCGAATAATCGTTTTGCAAAAACGAGCCATCGGTTCAACGAATGGCAGCATGACCAGGCAACGAACGAGGTTGTAGAAAACGTGGAAATAGATCACCAGTTCCGCTTTTGGCAATGACAACTTCCCCATTGTCTCTGCCAGCAAATGAACAAACGGCAGGATAATCAGGCTACCCACCAGCTTAAACAGCAGACTACCCAGCGCGACACGGCGGGCTGCGGCATTGGCGGCACTGTTGTTGAGCATCGCCAGCAGGCCGGAACCGAGGTTAGCACCAATCACCAGACAAAGTGCCACGGGGAAGGAGATGATGCCTGCGGCGGTCAGAGTCGCGGTCAGCAGTACAGCAGCAAGGCTGGAGTAGCTGATAATGGCGAACATCGCGCCAATCAGCGCATCCAGCAGAATGTCACCCGTCAGCGAGGCAAAAATCACCTGAACGCCGTTTGCCTGGGTGATCGGCGTTACGGCCTGCACAATCAATTCCAGCGCCAGCAAAATCAGCCCAAGACCAATACCGACGCGGCCCAGTTGCCCGGCGCGTGATTGTTTGCGTCCGAGGAAAAAAATCACGCCGATAAAAATAAGTAGTGGTGACAACCAGGATAAGTCGAAGGTGAGAATACGCGCCATTAGCGCCGTCCCGACATCTGCACCCAGCACAATCACCAGCGCAGGCGCGAGAGCAACCAGATCCTGGGCGACAAACGAGGTCACCAGCATGGTGGTGGCATTACTGCTCTGCACCAGTGCGGTAACGCCGATCCCCGCGCAAAAGGCAAGCGGCTTCTTTTCGACGCTTCGGCTAAGAACGGTACGCAGACGTGCGCCGAAGACGCGCATTACGCCTGTTCGAACAATATGTGTCCCCCAGACCAACAGGGCGACGGCAGAAAGCAGGTGAAGCAGCGTTAACACGAGTTCAGGTTCTCCTTATCGTTATATGTTCCTGAAGCAATTGAATGACCAAAGGACCGGAAACACGCTGACTGAAATCTTTATTGTGACTTTTGACATTCGTTTTTCCGGCTCAGATTATTCCAGCCTGATTCCAGTATAAGTGTTTCATATTAATAAAGAGACAGGGCACTCATTGAGCGCCCTGTTTGTTGTAAGGAAAAGTGACAGATTTGTGAATCAGTCCGCGTCATACCCCAGATTCGGTGCCAGCCAGCGTTCAACATCTGAGACGCTCATACCTTTACGGCGGGCATAGTCTTCGACCTGATCGCGCTGAATTTGCGCCACCGCGTAGTACTTGCTGTCCGGGTGGCTGAAGTACCAACCCGAAACCGATGCACCGGGCCACATGGCGAAAGATTCTGTAAGTTTCATGCCGGTATGTTTTTCCACTTCCAGCAACTCCCAGATGGTGGCTTTTTCCGTATGTTCCGGGCAGGCCGGGTAGCCTGGTGCCGGGCGGATTCCCTGATAGTTTTCGCGGATCAGCTCTTCGTTGCTGAGGTTCTCGTTCGGCGCATAGCCCCAGTAGACTTTACGCACACGCTCATGGAGATACTCCGCAAACGCTTCGGCTAAACGGTCGGCAAGCGCTTTCACCATGATTTTGTTGTAATCATCGTGCTGTGCTTCAAAGGCATCAGCCAGTGCGTCCTCTTCCAGTCCGCCAGTCACGGCAAATGCGCCGATGTAATCTGCTTTACCAGAAAGCTTCGGCGCAACGAAGTCAGCGAGACAGTAGTTAGCGAAGCCCGTTTTTTCGGTCTGTTGACGCAGATGGTGGCTGACGTTGATCACATGGGTACGCGTTTCGTCACGGTAGATTTCAATGTCATCGCCCACACGGTTTGCCGGGAACAGGCCCACCACGCCACGTGGATTCAGCGTTTTTTCGGCGCTTAATTTATCCAGCATGTCATTGGCGTCTTTAAACAGGCGCTTCGCCTCTTCACCCACCACTTCATCTTCCAGAATGCGCGGATACTTCCCGGCCAGTGACCAGGTCATAAAGAACGGCGTCCAGTCGATGTAATTACGCAGCGTTTCGATGCTGGCTTCCACTTCCTGCACGCCGAGACGGTGCGCCACCGGCGGCGTATAAGCCTGCCAGTCAAAAGCGAAATCGTTATCGCGCGCCGCTTCCAGCGTGACCGGTGGAGTGCGCGGTTTCTTGCGCCCGTGTTGAATACGTACGGTTTCGTACTCTTTACGGGTACGAGCGACAAAATCATCACGCTGAGTGTCAGAAAGCAGCGCCGCCACCACACCAACGGTGCGTGAGGCGTTCTGCACATACACCGTCGGGCCACTGTAGTTTTGCTCGATTTTCACCGCCGTGTGCGCTTTAGAGGTGGTCGCGCCGCCGATCAGTAACGGAATGGTGAAACCCTGACGCTCCATCTCTTTCGCCACGTTAACCATTTCATCCAGCGACGGCGTGATAAGCCCCGAAAGGCCAATCAAATCAGCATTCACTTCTTTGGCGGTGCGGAGAATTTTTTCCGCCGGCACCATAACGCCGAGATCAACAATTTCGTAGTTGTTACATTGCAGCACCACGCCAACGATATTTTTACCGATGTCGTGGACGTCACCCTTCACTGTAGCGATCACCATCTTGCCATTAGTTTTGCCCTGCTCTTTGCTGGCTTCTATGAATGGTTCGAGGTAAGCCACCGCCTGCTTCATCACACGCGCCGATTTGACCACCTGCGGCAGGAACATTTTGCCTTCGCCAAACAGATCGCCGACCACGTTCATGCCGTCCATCAACGGGCCTTCAATCACTTCAATCGGGCGCGTAGCCTGCTGGCGGGCTTCTTCGGTATCCTGCTCGATAAACTCGGTAATGCCTTTGACCAACGAGTATTCCAGACGTTTATTCACTTCCCACGAGCGCCACTCCGCCTGCTGGGCGTTAGCGGTGTCGTCGGTTTTGCTGCCGCGATATTTCTCGGCAAGCTCCAGTAAACGCTCGGTGCCATCGTCGCGACGATTAAGAATCACATCTTCCACCGCGTCGCGCAGTTCAGCGGGTAGGTCGTCGTAAATCGCCAGTTGCCCGGCGTTGACGATCCCCATATCCATGCCATTGCGAATAGCGTAGTAGAGGAACACCGCGTGAATGGCTTCGCGCACCGGATCGTTGCCACGGAATGAGAACGAAACGTTAGAAACGCCGCCGGAAATCAGCGCGTGCGGCAGTTCACGTTTGATGTCTTCACACGCGCCGATAAAGTCCTGCGCGTAGTTGTTGTGCTCTTCAATGCCAGTTGCGACCGCGAAGATGTTCGGGTCAAAGATGATATCTTCTGGCGGGAAGCCAACCTCTTCGGTGAGGATTTTGTACGCCCGACGGCAAATCTCGATTTTCCGTGCGCGGGTATCGGCCTGGCCCTGTTCGTCAAAGGCCATCACCACGACTGCCGCACCGTAGCGACGCAACAGTTTCGCGTGATGGATAAAGGCGTCGACGCCCTCTTTCATCGAGATAGAGTTAACAATCCCTTTGCCCTGGATACACTTCAGACCTTTTTCAATGACCTCCCATTTTGAGGAGTCGATCATAATCGGCACGCGAGCGATATCCGGTTCACCGGCAATCAGATTGAGAAAACGCACCATCGCCGCTTCGGCGTCGAGCATCCCTTCATCCATGTTGATATCGATAATCTGCGCACCGTTTTCCACCTGCTGACGCGCCACATCCAGCGCCTCGCTGTATTTCTCTTCTTTGATCAGGCGCTTGAACTTAGCGGAACCGGTGACGTTGGTGCGTTCACCCACGTTCACAAACAGGCTGTCGTCGCCAATGTTCAGCGGCTCCAGGCCGGACAAACGACAGGCTACGGGGATTTCCGGCAGTTTGCGCGGCGCTAATCCTTCTACTGCACGACTCATCGCTGCAATATGTTGTGGCGTGGTGCCGCAGCAGCCGCCGACGATATTGAGAAAGCCCGCTTGCGCCCATTCACGTATCTGTTTTGCCATCGTGTCGGCGTCGAGATCGTACTCACCAAAGGCGTTGGGTAGCCCGGCGTTCGGGTGCGCGGTAACGTAGCATTCCGCAATCCGTGACAATTCCTGTACGTACTGGCGCAGTTCATCGGGCCCCAGCGCACAGTTCAGGCCAAAGGTTAGCGCTTCGGCGTGGCGCAATGAGTTGTAAAATGCTTCAGTAGTCTGCCCGGAGAGCGTGCGCCCGGAGGCGTCGGTGATGGTGCCGGAGATCATAATCGGCAGCTCAACGCCCAACGCTTCGAACTCCGTTTTCACCGCAAAGACCGCCGCTTTGGCGTTAAGGGTGTCGAAAACGGTTTCAATCAGAATCAGATCCGCGCCGCCTTCCACCAGCGCTTTGGTGGATTCACGATAGGCCGCCACCAGCTGGTCAAAAGTGATGTTGCGGAATGCAGGATCGTTCACGTCCGGAGAAATAGACGCCGTGCGGTTGGTTGGGCCGAGAACACCGGCAACGTAGCGCGGTTTCTCCGGCGTGCGCGCGGTCCACTCGTCAGCACAAGCGCGAGCCAGTTTCGCCGCCGCAAAGTTGATTTCCGCCGACAGGGATTCCATCTGGTAATCCGCCATCGCAATGGTCGTGGAGTTGAAGGTGTTGGTTTCGATGATATCCGCACCCGCTTCAAAGTAGGCGTTGTGGATAGCGGCGATCACTTCCGGTTTGCTGAGCACCAGTAGGTCGTTGTTGCCTTTGAGATCGCATGGCCAGTCGGCAAAGCGTTCACCACGAAAATCGGCTTCGTTCAGTCGATAGCTCTGGATCATAGTGCCCATACCGCCGTCCAGCACCAGAATACGTTCATTTAACTGCGCACGCAGTTGTTCCACTTTGCTGCTCACACTTGCTCCCGACACGCTCAACCCAGATTTAATAAAAATTCAACAAACCATACTGGCATAAACGCATCTGTGGTAAAAGCGACCACCACGCAACATGAGATTTGTTCAACATTAACTCATCGGATCAGTTCAGCAACTATTGCATTAACTAACAATAAAAATGAAAATGATTTCCACGATACAGAAAAAGGAGACTGTCATGGTCGCACCCATTCCCGCGAAACGCGGCAGAAAACCCGCCGTTGCCACCGCACCAGCGACTGGGCAGGTTCAGTCTTTAACGCGTGGTCTGAAATTACTGGAGTGGATTGCCGAATCCAATGGCAGTGTGGCACTCACGGAACTGGCGCAACAAGCCGGGTTACCCAATTCCACAACCCACCGCCTGCTAACCACGATGCAACAGCAGGGTTTCGTGCGTCAAGTCGGCGAACTGGGACACTGGGCAATCGGCGCACATGCCTTTATGGTCGGCAGCAGCTTTCTCCAGAGCCGTAATTTGTTAGCCATTGTTCACCCTATCCTGCGCAATCTAATGGAAGAGTCTGGCGAAACGGTAAATATGGCGGTGCTTGATCAAAGCGATCACGAAGCGATTATTATCGACCAGGTACAGTGTACGCACCTGATGCGTATGTCCGCCCCTATTGGCGGTAAATTACCGATGCACGCTTCCGGTGCGGGTAAAGCCTTTTTAGCCCAGTTAAGTGAAGAGCAGGTGACGAAGTTACTGCATCGCAAAGGGTTACATGCCTATACCCACGCAACACTGGTGTCTCCTGTACATTTAAAAGAAGATCTCGCCCAAACGCGAAAACGGGGTTATTCATTTGACGATGAGGAACATGCGCTGGGGCTGCGTTGCCTCGCAGCGTGTATTTTCGACGAGCACCGCGAACCATTTGCGGCAATTTCGATTTCCGGACCGATTTCACGTATTACCGATGATCGCGTAACCGAGTTTGGTGCGATGGTGATTAAAGCTGCGAAGGAAGTGACGCTGGCGTACGGTGGAATGCGCTGACTTTTTCTGGCGGGTAGAGGTAATATTCTGCCCGTCATACCTGAGTAGCAATAGAATAAGGGTATCTGTTAATCGCATTGACGCAAAAATAACTTAATATCATACACTTCACACACTTTTATTAACTCAGCATTATTTTTAAACATCAAACCACTTAATTATTAACAAAATCGCAAGAACTCATTGCGCCGAAACTTTTGCGGTTTCATTATGAGATTGAGCGATTTATGATATTTCTTTACTTGTAATCATATTAAATTTTTCACTGTTCTGATAGTTAAAATTCCAGACATCAATAAACAATGAGATATTTAAATGATTACTCGTATTCCTCGCAATTCTTTCTCTTTAAATATTAATAATGCAGCCCAGACAAATGAACACCAAAACCTGAGTGAATTGTTTTATAAAGAACTCGAGAATAAATTTTCTGGCAAGGAGCTGGGGACACCTCTATTAAAAAGCTTCTCAGAAAACTGTAGACAAAACGGCCGTCATATCTTTAGCAATAAGGATTTTGTCATTAAATTTTCCACGTCTGTCTTACAGACTGATAAAAAAGAAATTACGATAATTAATAAAAATGAAAACACGACACTCACTCAAACCATTGCTCCAATATTTGAAGAATACCTAATGGAAATTTTACCTCAACGCTTAGACACTCTTGATAAACAAGAATTAAACCTAACCTCAGATAGAAAAGAAAAAGAATTTCCAAGAGTTAAACTTAATGGTCAATGTTATTTCCCGGGGCGCCACCAAAACCGTATAGTATGCCGACACATTGCTGCACAATATATTAATGATATTTATCAGAATGTTGATTACAAACCCCATCAAGATGATTATTCTTCAGCTGAAAATTTTCTCGCTCACTTCAACAAAAAATGCAAAAACCAGACTTTGGCGTTAATTTCCAGCCGTCCTGAGGGGCGTTGTGTTGCTGCCTGCGGTGATTTCGGTCTAGTTATGAAGGCATATTTTGACAAGATGGTATCAGTGTTATGGCAGCCATATTATTGGTGGATAACCATGCTTTGACGGCCCGGCTAAGAATAAAAAATACAACTGAAGGATGTACCCATTACGTGGTTTCAGTTTATGATCCTAATGTAACTAACGATAAAATAAGAATCATGAGCGAAAGTAAAGAGGATATTAAACACTATTCTCTGATGGATTTTATGAATGTAGATTATAGCCTCCTGAAATGGTCAAATGATCATGTTATTAACCAATCTGTTGCAATAATTCCAGCACTTCCGAAAGAACAGCTATTGATGTTAAAAGGATCTGTGGATGAAATAACCCCTCCATTATCACCTGCAACGATGAATTTGCTCATGGCAATTGGTCAGAATCACAAACTTACGCAGCTGATGATTCAGCTCCAGAAAATGCCAGAACTACATAGAACAGAAATGTTGACTGCCTATAATAGTATTAACCTGCCAGGTTTATATTTGGCTATAAATTATGGTAATGCGGATATCGTTGAGACTATTTTCAATTCACTGTCAGCTCCTGGATATGAAGGATTACTCTCGAAAAAAAACCTCATTAATATTGTGGAGGCAAAAGATAAAAATGGTTGTTCTGGATTATTTTTAGCGATATCACGTAAGGATAAAAATGTCGTAACCTCGATTCTGAACGCCTTACCTAAACTTGCTGCTACACATCATTTAGATAACGAACAGGTGTATAAAATCCTGAGTGCCAAAAGTAGATCGTCCAGCCATATTTTATACTATGTTATGGCGAATGGTGATGCCGACATGCTGAAAGTTTTTTTGGATGCATTACCTTTGTTAATTCGCACATGTCATTTGACTAAAGAGCAGGTACTCGATCTCCTGAAGGCAAAGGATTTTTATGGTTACCCGGGGCTATACCTGGCGATGCAAAATGGGCATAGCGATATTGTGAGAGTTATACTCGAAGCATTGCCCTGTCTGGCCCAGGAAATTAACATTTCCGCTTCTGATATTGTAGATCTTCTGACCGCCAAAAATCTTGCGCGCGACACGGGTTTGTTTATAGCCATGCAGCGCGGACATATGAACGTTATTAAGACTATTTTTAACGCATTACCCACTCTATTTAATACGTTTAAATTCGATAAAAAAAATATGAAGACCCTCCTCCTGGCACATAATTCTAATGAATATCCCGGTTTGTTTTCAGCGATACAGCATAAACAACAAAAAGTTGTAGAGACGGTTTATCTTGCTTTATCTGACCATGCACGCCTTTTTGGATTTACCGCTGAAGATATTATGGATTTTTGGCAACATAAAGCGCCACAAAAATACTCTGCCTTTGAGTTGGCTTTTGAATTGGGTCACCGGGTTATTGCTGAATTAATCCTTAATACGTTAAATAAGATGGCTGAAAGCTATGGCTTTACGGATAACCCTCGATACATCGCGGAGAAAAATAAGATGGAAGCTTTACTCAAAAAAGCATCTCCCCATACCGTACGCTAAATCTTTGCCTGCGCCGATACGCATAAACATCTTCCACATGTCCTTCACGAATGCGGTTTTGTAGTGCGCGCCAGTAATCAGCGCGGAACAGGTCGGCGTGCATCTCTTCAAACAGCGGACCAATGCGCGGATCGGCGCAAAGCCAGTGGCGGAATTCTTCCGGGAAAACATCGCCCGGCGAGACGCTGTACCACGGTTCGCTGGCAAGTTCGTCCTCCGGGTAGCGCGACGGTGGGATGTCGCGGAAGTTTACTTCCGTCATGTAGCAAATTTCATCGTAATCATAAAACACCACGCGCCCGTGACGGGTGACACCGAAGTTTTTAAACAGCATGTCGCCGGGGAAGATGTTGGCGGCAGCAAGCTGGCGAATGGCGTTGCCGTATTCTTCAATGGCGTCGCGCAACTGCTGACCTTCCACTTGTTCCAGCCAGATATTGAGCGGCACCATCCGCCGCTCAATATAAAGATGGCGAATCACAATTTGTTCGCCGAGATCGGTGATTTTTTCCGCTGCTTCCTGGAGCAGTAATGCCATTAATGCCGGGGAAATATGCCGCTTCTCCAGCACAAAGTTTTCAAACTCCTGGGTGTCCGCCATTCGACCCACGCGATCGTGCTCTTTAACCAGTTGATAGCAGGCACGAACGTGAGCGGCAGACATCTCTTTCTGCGGCGCGAACTTGTCTTTGATGACTTTGAATACCCGATCAAAACCCGGCAGCGTAAACACCAACATCACCATGCCACGAATACCCGGCGCTTCAATGAACTGCTCATTACAGCCCTGTAGATAAACGAGATATTCGCGGTAGCTTTCGGTTTTGGCGTGTTTCTGGCAACCGATAGCCATATACAATTCTGCGGTCGTTTTGCCCGGCAGAATTTCCCGTAGCCACTCAACCAGCGCTGCGGGCAGCGGCGCATAAACCATAAAATAAGAACGCGCAAAGCCAAAAACAATGCTCGCTTCGGCGGTCGTCGTCAGGCAGGTATCAATAAATAACTCGCCGTCGTCCGTCTGATGGATCGGCAGCAAAAATGGCAATGTGCCGAAAGGCGTGATCAGTTTGCCCACCAGCCAGGCGGCTTTATTGCGATAAAACAGTTCGTTCGCCACCTGTAAATGGCTTTCCGCGAGGTTGTCTGTCCCCAACATTTCTGTCAGATGGCGAATGATGTAATGAATGTCACGGCTTTTATTTTGCCAGCGCAGACGCAGCGGCAGATCGCTGATAACGCGCATTAGCAGAGATTCCCAGCCGTGATCGGGGTGAAAGTCTTTCGCCAGCGGGCGGGGAATGGTACGAAAACGGCGCTCTGGCTGGGAGCTAAAGATAAAAAGCCGCTCGGGAGTAAGCGAGCGGTGGTCAAATAACCGACAGTACACGGAGTTAAAAAAGCTCTCCGCAATCTCGAAACGCGGGTAGTCCGGCAACAGCCGGGTGTAATGCTCTTTAACGCGCAGTAAAAATGCCGCGTCCGTGCTTTGGCCGTTGGTAATGCAGCGCAGTTGCTCCACCACCAGACCCACGTGATGATCGTAAAGATGGATACGGTTTTTCATCGCCTGCTGGACAGCGTGCCAGTCGGCTTGTTCGAAACGCTGCTGCGCCCCGGAAGTCACTTCGAGGAATCGACCATACTGAGCGTCGAAGCCTTGCAAAATGGTTTGTGCAATCAGTAATTCCAGGCCACGCGGCATTTAGCGCCCTCATCAAGAGCAAAGAATTGCCGGATGCGGCGTGAACGCCTTATCCGGCCTGCAGTCAGCAACGGTTGTTGTTGCTTAGAACTGCGATTCTTCGGTGGAGCCGGTCAGCGCGGTAACTGACGACGTACCGCCCTGAATAATGGTCGTCACTTTATCAAAGTAACCTGTACCCACTTCCTGCTGGTGAGATACGAAGGTATAGCCATCTTTCGCGGCGGCAAATTCCGGCTGCTGCACTTTCTCAACGTAGTGCTTCATACCCTCGCCCTGGGCATAGGCGTTTGCCAGGTCGAACATGTTGAACCACATGCTGTGGATGCCTGCCAGGGTGATGAACTGGAACTTGTAGCCCATATCCGACAGCTGCTGCTGGAAGCTGGCAATAGTTTTGTCGTCGAGGTTTTTCTGCCAGTTGAACGACGGCGAGCAGTTATAAGCCAGCAGTTTGCCCGGATATTTCGCGTGGATAGCTTGTGCAAAGCGACGCGCCAGTTCCAGATCCGGCGTGGAGGTTTCACACCATACCAGGTCAGCATATGGCGCATACGCCAGGCCACGGCTGATCGCTTGCTCAATGCCCGCATGAGTACGGAAGAAGCCTTCACTGGTACGCTCGCCGGTAATAAATTCGCTGTCATACGGGTCGCAATCGGAGGTGATCAGATCCGCCGCATCGGCATCGGTACGAGCAACCAGCAGGGTTGGAACGCCCGTCACGTCAGCTGCCAGACGCGCCGCGACCAGTTTCTGAATAGCTTCCTGAGTTGGCACTAAAACTTTGCCGCCCATGTGACCGCATTTCTTCACTGACGCCAGCTGATCTTCGAAGTGAACTGCCGCTGCACCGGCTTCAATCATCGCTTTCATCAGTTCAAAGGCATTCAGGACACCGCCAAAACCGGCTTCCGCATCGGCAACGATCGGCAGGAAGTAATCGACATAGCGCGGATCGCCCGGCTCAATGCCCGCGGACCATTGGATCTGATCCGCACGGCGGAAGGTGTTGTTGATCCGCTCCACCACGGCTGGCACCGAGTTTGCCGGATAGAGCGACTGATCCGGATACATGCTGGCCGCCAGGTTAGCGTCCGCGGCTACCTGCCATCCCGACAGATAGACTGCTTCAATACCCGCTTTCGCCTGTTGCAGCGCCTGACCGCCAGTCAGTGCACCGAGGCTGTTGATGTAGCCTTTTTTCGACTCGCCATGCAGCAGACGCCACATTTTCGCCGCACCCAGTTGTGCCAGCGTGCATTCAGGATTGACTGAACCGCGTAATTTCACCACATCTTCCGCACTGTACGGGCGAGTAATGCCTTCCCAACGCGGTTGAGTCCACTCTTTCTGTAATTCTTCAATTTGTTGTGTACGGGTTTTCATGTGCAGATGCTCCATAGTTATGTGGTGGTTTACGCTAACAGGCGGTAGCCTGGCAGGGTCAGGAAATCAATTAACTCATCGGAAGTGGTGATCTGTTCCATCAAGCGTGCGGCATCGTCAAAACGCCCCTGGGAGAAACGTTCTTCGCCCAGTTCGCTGGCAATGACTTTCATCTCTTCGCCCAGCATCTGGCGGAACAAGGCTTTGGTCACCGGTTTGCCATTACTCAACGTTTTTTGGTGATGGATCCACTGCCAGATGGAGGTACGGGAAATTTCAGCCGTCGCCGCATCTTCCATCAGGCCATAAATCGGCACACAGCCGTTGCCAGAGATCCACGCTTCGATGTACTGCACAGCCACGCGAATGTTGGCGCGCATACCTTCTTCGGTGCGTTCACCATCACAAGGTGCCAGTAGCTGATCGGCAGTAATCGGCGCGTCTTGTTCGCGCATCACTTCAAGCTGATTTTTACGGGAGCCGAGAATGTCGTTGAATACCGCCATTGCCGTATCCGCAAGACCTGGGTGAGCGATCCATGTGCCATCGTGACCGTTATTGGCTTCCAGCGATTTATCCGCTTTTACTTTGTTGAGCACCTGGTTATTGCGCTCTTCATCTTTGCTCGGAATAAACGCTGCCATGCCGCCCATCGCAAATGCGCCGCGTTTATGGCAGGTTTTGATTAACAGGCGTGAATAGGCATTAAGGAACGGTTTATCCATCGTCACAGCCTGTCTGTCTGGCAGGACGCGATCGGGATAGTTTTTCAACGTTTTGATATAGCTGAAGATGTAATCCCAACGACCGCAGTTCAGACCAACAATATGGTCACGCAGCGCGTGAAGGATTTCATCCATCTGGAACACGGCGGGCAGCGTTTCAATCAGCAACGTCGCCTTGATGGTGCCGCGCGCCAGATTAAAGCGATCTTCTGCATAGCTGAAGACTTCGCTCCACCAGGCCGCTTCCTGCCAGGACTGGGTTTTTGGCAGATAGAAATAGGGGCCACTGCCTTTTGCCAGTAAGGCCTGGTAGTTGTGAAAGAAGTAGAGCGCAAAATCAAACAGGCTGCCAGGGATTGCCTCACCACGCCAGGTGACATGTTTTTCCGGCAAGTGCAGACCGCGTACCCGACAAATCAACACCGCTGGATTGGGCTTGAGCTGGTAAATTTTGCCTGCTTCATTGGTGTAACTGATGGTGCCATTAACTGCATCGCGCAGGTTAATTTGCCCATCGATCACTTTGTTCCAGTCCGGGGCCAGTGAATCCTCAAAATCGGCCATAAAGACTTTCACATTGGCGTTGAGCGCGTTGATCACCATCTTGCGCTCTACGGGTCCGGTAATCTCTACCCGACGATCTTCTAAGTCCGCAGGAATACCACGAATTTTCCAGTCAACATCACGAATGGAAGCTGTTTCCGAAATAAAATCAGGCAATGTTCCGTTATCGATATCCTGCTGCTGCTGAATGCGCGCTGCCAGAAGTTTATTGCGTTGTGGCGTAAAATGCGTCACCAGCTCAGTCAGAAACTCTACCGCTTCGGCAGTAAGAATTTGCTTCTCCTGCTCGCCATACGGCCTTGTGAAAACCAGTTCATCGGTTGTTGTTGCCTGTTCAGTCATCGTGCTGCTCCTCGTCATGGATCCGAAAACTTCCCCACTGTGAACGAAGGATCGTTGTGTGCTTTTCGTTCAGCACAACTAAGACTACTCATTTAAAATGCAAAATCAAAAACAATTTCCATTTTAAATAAAAATACATGTTAACCTATTGATAACAATATGAATAAAATTTATTCACCTCTTGAGGTGTGTTTCGGAAATAAAAAAGGCACCCGAAGGTGCCTGAGGTAAGGTGCTGAATCGCTTAACGATCGACTATCATAGAAGATTAATCCAACGTTGGATTCATGTGCCGTAGATCGTATGGCGTGATCTGGTAGACGTAATAGTTGAGCCAGTTGGTAAACAGCAAATTACCGTGACTACGCCAGCTCGCTCGCGGTGTATTTTGCGGATCATTATGCGGGAAATAGTTATACGGTACATCCGGGTCTAGTCCGGCTTCCACATCGCGGAAAAATTCCTGCGCCAGCGTATGTGCGTCGTATTCCGGATGCCCCGTCACAAAGGCAATGCGCTTATCTTTGCTGGCAAACAGATATGCATCCCCTTCTTCTGTCTCCGCCAGAATTTCCAGATCGGTATAATCACGAATCAACGCTGCCGGAAAGTCAGCATAGCGCGAATGCGGTGCCAGGAATGAATCATCAAAGCCACGCGTCAGAAGCGCATGAGGATGGAGAATATGATGCTCGTAAACGCCAGATAGTTTGTCGGTGCGGGTTTGCTTAGGAATGCCGTAGAGGATATTGAGCGCGGCCTGGACCGCCCAACAGACAAACAGCGTCGAGGTGACGTGATCTTTCGACCACTCCAGCACCTGTTTGATCTGCGGCCAGTAAGCGACATCATTAAACTCCACCAGGCCCAGCGGCGCGCCGGTAACTATCAGACCGTCAAAGTTTTGTTCCTGAATATCTTCAAAGTTACAGTAGAAGTTATTCAGATGCTCTGCGGGCGTGTTGCGCGATTCACGGGAATCGATGCGCAACAGCTGAATATCGACCTGCAAAGGTGAGTTTGAAAGCAGGCGCAGAAACTGATTTTCAGTTTCGATCTTCTTCGGCATCAGGTTAAGGATAAGCACCTTTAGCGGACGAATTTCCTGACCAGACGCGCGAGAAGTTGTCATCACAAAGACGTTTTCTTCACGCAAGAAATTGACGGCGGGTAGCTCGTCCGGCACACGAATCGGCATAACCTGATTACCTCACTACATACGCTTATACGTTTAGACATCCAGATAGCTGAAGATAACCAGAAAATTTGCCAATGTCGAGCCTGCATGTTGAAGGTGAGAAAGTTTCAAGGAAAAGGCTACGTTAGAATATAAGAATGACGAAAAGGAGAGAAAATGGTTATTAGTATTCGCCGCTCACGGCATGAGGAAGGGGAAGAACTGGTTGCGATTTGGTGCCGTTCTGTAGATGCCACTCACGATTTTTTATCAGCAGAGTATCGGGCCGAGCTGGAAGAGCTGGTGCGTTCCTTCCTGCCGGAAGCGCCGTTGTGGGTCGCGGTTAATGAGCGGGATCGGCCGGTTGGGTTTATGTTGTTAAGTGGGCAGCATATGGATGCGCTGTTTATCGATCCTGATGTGCGCGGCTGCGGCGTGGGTCGGATGCTGGTGGAACATGCGCTCTCGATGGCACCGGAACTGACAACCAATGTTAATGAGCAAAATGCCCGGGCGGTAGGGTTCTATAAGAAGTTGGGATTTAAGGTTACGGGACGCTCTGAGGTGGACGATTTGGGGAAACCGTATCCGTTGCTGAATCTGGCGTATGTGGAGGCGTAGGCATTTTTTTCTCATCCCGGTGAGCTGAACTTCAGGTTTCGTACCCACCAATGGTGACATGATTATTTCTGCTTAAGCATTGCCATGACCGCACTATCACTGAGCACCACTGATTGCGCATGGATGTGGAAATGGCGATATTTCATTAACGTTGCACCAGCGACCACTTCATGAAGAATGCGTTCCTCAACCTGTGACAAACCGCCCTCATTCATTTCCAGCGCGCTCACAACAATATCCATACGTTTTGCTGGCAAAAAAGAGTACCAGGGTGAACGTGGGTGGAGTTGCAAAACAAGATCTTGCAGAACTTTTTCTGCAACAAAGAAATTGGCGATTAACAGGCGCTGGTTACTGAAGGCAGCCTCTCCTGACACTTCACGTTTGCTTTCAAGATCGCGAACAGTAATTTGATTACGACGAATTTGGATATACAGAACTGACATGAGATTCCCTTCATCATGCAAATAATTGATATGCAAAAAACCCCGGCCTTATGGACCGGGGTTTTTCTAATTTGATGCCTGGCAGTTCCCTACTCTCGCATGGGGAGACCCCACACTACCATCGGCGCTACGGCGTTTCACTTC
>NZ_VNXE01000028.1:0-414 GCF_009820115.1 Escherichia sp. HH41S | reverse complement strand
CTTTATGGGGCGGCGAAAATTCGTCGCATCCCGTCAGGCGAGCCAGATGTTTCTGTGCTGGCTGGAAGAGGCCATCGTTCGCCGCGTGGTGACGTTACCTTCAAAAGCGCGCTTCAGTTTTCAGGAAGCCCGAAGTGCCTGGGGGAACTGCGACTGGATAGGCTCCGGTCGTATGGCCATCGATGGTCTGAAAGAAGTACAGGAAGCGGTGATGCTGATAGAAGCCGGACTGAGTACCTACGAGAAAGAGTGCGCAAAACGCGGTGACGACTATCAGGAAATTTTTGCCCAGCAGGTCCGTGAAACGATGGAGCGCCGTGCAGCCGGTCTTAAACCGCCCGCCTGGGCGGCTGCGGCATTTGAATCCGGGCTGCGACAATCAACAGAGGAGGAGAAGAGTGACAGCAGAGCTGC
>NZ_VNXE01000003.1:0-169273 GCF_009820115.1 Escherichia sp. HH41S | reverse complement strand
TGACTCCCCGATTGTTGATGAGCGCCAGACCCCGCGCAATGCTTTCTCTTATGCAGTTTTCTCTTCCCCGAGTTGGCTCGCAAAACGCTGTAACAACCTGATCATTTGTACTTTTTAGCGGAACACAGATATAAAAAATCCCCGGTTTTTTGGGCCAGGGATATGTGTTAATGAAACCTTCTTGACGCTGATTTTTTTTCAACCTAAAGTAAAGGAACAAGGGTAAGGGAGGATTTCTCCCCCCTCTGAATGGCCGTTAATAAGCGTGGAAACTTATCAGTAACAGCACAATCAGTATGATGACGAACTTCATCATAACCCTTTCCTTATGCAAGGCCCCTTCCTCGGGAGGGGCTTTCCCGTTTCAGCCCCTTGTTGACTCCCCGATTGTTGATGAGCGCCAGACCCCGCGCAATGCTTTCTCTTATGCAGTTTTCTCTTCCCCGAGTTGGCTCGCAAAACGCTGTAACAACCTGATCATTTGTACTTTTTAGCGGAACGCAGATATAAAAAATCCCCGGCTTTTTGGGCCAGGGATGTTCATAGTTGAAAATTTATTCTATGTTTTCTGCTACGGGAGTTGTTGAGGTTAAGGGTGAAGTCAATGCCGCTAGCGAGCCGCCTGAAACACCAATTTCATTGAGCAAGGAGTCAATCAGCGGTGCCTGTGTGCGGTAAGAAAGCGCGGCTGATAACGCTTGTTCCGCCAGATTTCCTCCACCAACGCTACCTGATATTGCATCCCCTGCGGTACCACCACGGTTCAGACCATCGACCTGAATAATCTTAATACCGTCGATAGACTTCATTGGTTCCACAGATTTCTCAATTACCGCAGGGAGCGCCTGCAACAATGCCAGTTTGAATTTAAGGCTGGTTTGCTCGTCAGAAAGTACGTTGATAGCATCGTTCAGCGCACGTTGCGCTTCTGCTTCCGCCAGGCCTTTTTTACGCGTAGCTTCGGCTAACTCAACGATCGCCGCCGCCTGCATCTCTGCGGCTTCTTTCTCTGCTTTCGCCCGCACGGTCAGTTCAACCGCTTTGGTTTCTGCATCCTGCGCGGCAGCGATTAGGGCAACTTGTTTAGCACGATCGGCTTCTGCGGTCTGGCGAGTGGTTTCTACGTTTTGCTGGGCGCTTACCGCTTCTGCAAGTGCAAGGTTGGCACGCGCTTCCGCTTGTGACTGCTGTTCCGATTTGGCGGCAATAGCGATCGATTTCGTCTGGTTGGCGATTTCGGTGACCTGCTGCTGTTCGATCTCTTTAATGCGAACTTCACGTTCAGCTTCAACTTTTCTGGAACGGACGGCCTGTTCGCGGTCGATTTCCGTTTCCTGAATCTGTCGTTCAGCCAGAATTCGCGTCTGCTCTGCTTCCCGACGACGCTCGGCCTCAAAAGCCGCAATTTTCGCATTCTGCTCAGCGGTACGGGTTTTAACCTGCTGCTCCTGCTCAAGCGTCATAAACGCTTCTTGCTGTTCAATCTCCAGCTTCCGCGATAGCGCATCACGGTTTTTCTCACGCACCGCAACTTCTACATCTTGTTCAACTTCGTTACGTTCGCGGCGACGGCGCTCCGTCTCCTGCGTCAGCTTGGTTAAACCTTCGGCGTCAAAGGCGTTGTTAGGATTGAAATGTTCTTTCGACGTCTGGTTAAAGTTGGTAAGTGAAACGCTTTCCAGTTCCAGGCCGTTTTTCGACAGATCTTCAGCAACGGTATTTTGTACGCCCTGCACGAAGTTCTCGCGGGTATCCTGTAACTCATGCATGGTCATTTGTGCAGCTGTTGCACGGAGGGCATCGACAAATTTATCTTCAACCAACATACGTAAGTCTTCAGGCGACAGGGTGCGTTGCCCCAGCGTCTGGGCGGCGGTGGCAATACCTTCCACTGACGGTTTTACCCGCACAAAGAAAGCGACAACGACATCGACGCGCATACGATCTTTCGTAATCAGGCTATCAATGGTTGAGCGGCTGACTTCCAGCTTCAGAGTATTCATATTGATGGGGATTATTTCATGAAAGATCGGCATCACGATTGCGCCACCGCTCATTACCACTTTTTGCCCACCTAAACCAGTACGAACAAAAGCTTGCTCTGCCGAAGCGCGACGATAGAGCCTGGCGAAAATAATTCCAATAATAAACAGAATGCATACGGCAATAATTGCGGTAAACATCCAGGAGGGCACAGAATTAACAATATCATCCATTATTAAATTTCCTTTTGATTAATAAATTACAATATTTGGGGCCAGGGATTGTTTTCCGCCAAATATCGCGTTGCAGAAAGTCGGCAAATAATTAACACTTTGTCTCCTTTAGTGAAAATTTTTCCTTCTTCAGGCTCTAGTAGTAAATAATGTATTTGGCCAAATTGATCGGTGAGTTTTCCTTCACAGGGGTTACCTGAAGTGGCCTGATGTCCGGTAATTAACGCCATGCTACCAATATATTCTTCTTCTGTAATAGCTGAACTATGGTCGCGTGGAATCCAGGGCGCAACTATTTTACCGGTATAATGCACCGCAATAATCGTTAGCAGTAAACTGACAGGAACCACAAACAGATTTGTGAGTGGTGATTGCCAGACCATGATGCAGACCTGCTGTAGCAGGATGCCAATAAGGCCAAAAAAACCAGCATGTAAGCAGAGAACGACGAGAGCTGGCAATCTTCCAAAATTGAGATAATGAAGTGCCTGGCTAATATGACCTGTGGTTATGGAATCATAATGGTCAAGATGTGCATCAAGAGCACCGGAAAGCATGTGACCGCAGATAAGCGCAAAAATTTCTAAAAGGCCGATCAAAAGTACAAAAGAAATAGCGAAAAGATAAGGGGTGTTATAGTCAGCGAATAAAATCATATGTCACTCCAATGTCCATTTAGTGACGCAATATTTATTTTGCGATAATTTCCTTGCTTACATTTATCTTTGTTAATAATAACATATGTTAGAGATGTTCTGAAAGAGAAAGTCTTTTAATGTTGTTTTTTTATTTTTCACTAAAAAGTGTGATCGGGAACAATATATTTACGCACGTTATGTTTAAAGGCACTACACTGATTGGGGAATACTGAAATCAGAAAAAGCATATGGCCTTAAAAGGTATGCGATAACCGGAGGATGTGCTTATGGATCATAGTCTTAATTCTTTAAATAACTTCGATTTCCTGGCGCGTAGTTTTGCCAGAATGCACGCAGAAGGTCGCCCGGTCGATATTCTGGCCGTTACTGGTAACATGGATGAAGAACATAGAACCTGGTTTTGCGCACGTTATGCCTGGTATTGCCAACAGATGATGCAAACCAGAGAACTGGAATTAGAACATTGATATTACGGGCCGTCTGGCCCGTTTTTGTGGTGCTTTATTCTGCTTTATCAACCGGCGGGATAGCTGGAGGAGATTGAAGTTCTGCTACCGGATTATTGCGCGCTTCCAGTTCGCTGATGCGTTGTTCCAGTAACGCCAGTTTTTCACGAGTCCGTAACAGGACTTGCGTCTGAACGTCGAATTCTTCGCGGCTTACCAGATCGAGACGCGTCAACTGCGCTTGTAGGGTTTGGCGGATTTTTTTCTCCACATCTTCCCCGAACTCCCTGATTCCTTTAGGCATTGATTCGTGAACCTGGCGAGCGATTTGCTCAATTTTTTTCGGGTCAATCATTGTAGTTTCCCTGTACTGATAGGTGTTGAGTGCCATTGTAGTGCGATAAGGGTAAGTCATAAACCAGAATTATGTGAAGCTATGCGTTGCTGCCGCTAATCATTAGCGTTATAGTGAATCCGCTTATTCTCAGGGCGGGGCGAAATTCCCCACCGGCGGTAAATCAACTCAGTTGAAAGCCCGCGAGCGCTTTGGGTGCGAACTCAAAGGACAGCAGATCCGGTGTAATTCCGGGGCCGACGGTTAGAGTCCGGATGGGAGAGAGTAACGATTCTGTCGGGCATGGACCCGCTCACGTTATTTTGGCTATATGCCACCACTCCTAAGACTGCCCTGATTCTGGTAACCATAATTTTAGTGAGGTTTTTTTACCATGAATCAGACGCTACTTTCCTCTTTTGGTACGCCTTTCGAACGTGTTGAAAATGCACTGGCTGCGCTGCGTGAAGGACGCGGTGTAATGGTGCTTGATGATGAAGACCGTGAAAACGAAGGCGATATGATCTTCCCGGCAGAAACCATGACCGTTGAGCAGATGGCGCTGACCATTCGCCACGGTAGCGGTATTGTTTGCCTGTGCATTACTGAAGATCGCCGTAAACAACTCGATCTGCCAATGATGGTAGAAAATAACACCAGCGCCTATGGCACCGGTTTTACCGTGACCATTGAAGCGGCTGAAGGTGTGACTACCGGTGTTTCTGCCGCTGACCGTATTACGACCGTTCGCGCAGCGATTGCCGATGGCGCAAAACCTTCTGATCTGAATCGTCCTGGCCACGTTTTCCCACTGCGCGCGCAGGCGGGTGGTGTGCTGACGCGTGGCGGCCATACTGAAGCGACTATTGATCTGATGACGCTGGCAGGCTTTAAACCGGCTGGTGTGCTGTGTGAGCTGACTAATGACGATGGCACGATGGCGCGTGCACCAGAGTGCATTGAGTTTGCCAATAAACACAATATGGCGCTCGTGACTATTGAAGACCTGGTGGCATACCGTCAGGCACATGAGCGTAAAGCTAGCTGAAAACCGCTGCTTAATTTACCGCGTTAATCAAGAAACCGAAGCTATTACTGGCTTCGGTTTTTATTTTGCTCTTGTTATGCAAGATGTTAATTCCTCTTCTCTTTCTATGAGAAAATTTCATTAATATCAGGCATTCTTTTCCATTATGATCAAAATCATATAATTGTTCCGTTATTATGCGACCATATGAATATATCCGAAAAAGGATATGTGAATTTTATGCGCTAAATGTTTAGTATTGTTAAATATTAAGGGTAAAAGGATGTTTATCGCCTGGTACTGGATTGTATTGATTGCTCTGGTTGTGGTGGGTTATTTACTGCATTTGAAACGTTATTGTCGGGCGTTTCGTCAGGACAGAGACGCACTGCTTGAAGCGCGGAATAAATACTTAAACAGTACGAGAGAAGAGACAGCCGAGAAGGTAGAATAGGGCTTTAGTTAAGCTGGCAGAAGTTGTCCATGCGCTGGACAACTTCTGATGTTGCTTTTAACCAATTCCCGCCGTTTGTAACAGCACTAAACTGAATCCCATCACTGACATTCCACATAGCACGCCATAGCTGGGGTTATTATTGGGGTCAATCTCTTTAGCTAGCGGCATTAATTCATCAACCGAGAGCGCCACCATAATTCCTGCAACCGCCGCCATGATTGCCGCCATGACCACCGGAGAAATCATGCTACCGAGGATTAACCACGCCAGCACACCACCAAGAATTTCTGCCAGCCCAGAAATGCCCGCCCACAAAATTGCGGTGCGTTTTGACCCCGTTGCCGCGTAAACCGGCCCCGCAACTGCCAGACCTTCAGGAATATTATGCAATGCAACAGCCAGCGCGATGCCAAAGCCCAGCTCCAGGTTACTGCTCGCCGTGACAAAGGTGGCAATGCCTTCCGGGAAGTTATGCAGACTGATGCCGAGAGTGAGCAGAATGGCTGTGCGCTTGATCGATTTTGGCAACGGCTGCACCGATTTTTGCATTAAATCCTGCGGATGTGCATGTGGCAACATGCGGTCCAGACCAAAATAGCCAAGCAGACCGAAGATAAACATTCCATAACCCAGCACAGGCGACATTCCTTCGGCGGCTAATGCGGCAGGAAGCATTTCCATTAATGAGATGAGCAACATAATCCCCGCCGCAAATCCTAGCGAAAACGCCAGTAAGCGGTTCGAGGGTTTTTGTCCGAGAACGCCGAGAAACGCGCCAATAAACGTGGCTGCCCCCGCCAGTATGGTCAGAATGAGAGGTACTGACATCGACAACTCCTTATAAATCTTTACCTTCAGGCAGATCGTCAAAATAACTGATGATCATCATCATTGTTATCCGGGTTCTTACTCCGCCGAACAAGCGTATTGTGAGGATATCAAAATGACACCTTTAGTTAAGGATATCATCATGTCTTCAACACGTATGCCAGCATTGTTTTTAGGTCACGGTAGTCCGATGAACGTGCTGGAAGATAATTTGTATACCCGCAGCTGGCAGAAGTTGGGGATGACATTGCCACGCCCGCAAGCGATTGTGGTGGTTTCGGCTCACTGGTTTACCCGTGGAACAGGAGTGACCGCGATGGAGACGCCGCCCACGATTCATGATTTTGGCGGTTTTCCGCAGGCGCTGTACGACACCCATTATCCTGCTCCGGGTTCGCCTGCGCTGGCACAGCGTCTGGTTGAGCTGTTAGCGCCGGTCCCTGTGACGCTGGATAAAGAAGCCTGGGGCTTTGACCACGGTTCCTGGGGCGTGCTGATTAAGATGTATCCTGACGCCGATATCCCGATGGTGCAGTTGAGTATCGACAGTACCAAACCTGCCGCCTGGCACTTTGAGATGGGGCGTAAACTGGCGGCTCTGCGAGACGAAGGAATAATGTTGGTCGCCAGCGGTAACGTGGTGCATAACCTGCGTACGGTGAAGTGGCACGGTGATAGTTCACCGTATCCGTGGGCGACGTCATTTAATGAGTATGTGAAAGCGAATCTGACGTGGCAAGGACCGGTAGAGCAGCATCCTCTGGTGAATTATCTCGACCATGAAGGTGGCGCGTTATCGAACCCAACGCCAGAGCACTATCTGCCGTTGTTGTATGTCTTAGGTGCGTGGGATGGGCAGGAGCCAATTACCATTCCGGTCGATGGTATAGAAATGGGCAGTTTAAGTATGTTGTCGGTGCAGATAGGCTAATAATTACCGGATGGCGAGTGCCATCCGGTATCATGGCTTATTCAACAAAAATATGTGGATAAAACCGAGACATATCCTGGGTGATCAATGCACGGTCTTCACGAATGCCAATTCCGGCAGGTTGATCGTTCACCAGCCAGCTACCAATCAGCATATAGCTATCGCCGAATTTCGGTAACGGGTGGAATTGCTGAACAATCATCCCTTCTTCGCCATACGGACCTTCTGCTGCTTCAATGGTTTTGCCGTTCTCAATGATCGACACGTTTGCGCCTTCACGGGAGAAGATCGGTTTAACCACATATTTTTCCATTTGCGGATGATCATCTTCCGCAAAATAAGCGGGCAACAGGTTTGGGTGATTCGGGAACATCTCCCACAGCAGCGGTAGAAGCGCCTTGTTGGAGATAATGCTCTTCCACGCCGGTTCCAGCCAGCGTACGCCTGCATCCTCCAGCTTGGTTGAGAACATCTCACGCAGCATAAATTCCCACGGATACAGCTTGAACAGGTTGGAAATCACCTGATCCTGTAAATCCGTGAACTGACCTTTTTCGCCTAAACCGATATCGTCGATGTAGAGGAATTCGGTAGCGATTTCAGCTTCGGTTGCGCAGTCCTGCAAATATTGAATGGTGCCGCGATCTTCCACTGTATCGCGACAGCAGGTGAGATGTAGCAATTGGAAGCCGAACTGCTCACGCAGCTCGACAAAGCGATCAATAAGCTTTTCTTGCAGACTGTTAAACTGGTCGCTGCCTTCCGGCAGGTTACCGGCGTTAAGCTGATCTTCCAGCCAGATCCACTGAAAGAATGCGGCTTCATACAGTGACGTTGGCGTATCGGCGTTATTTTCCAGAAGTTTAGGTTCGCCAGTACCATCCCACGCCAGATCAAGACGCGAATAAAGCGATGGCTGGTGAGTCAGCCATGACTGGCGCACAAAACTCCAGGTGTGTTTTGGAATGCGGAATTTGGTCATCAGCTCATCGCTGGCGATCACTTTTTCAACCACTTTCAGGCACATCTGGTGCAGTTCGGCGGTGACTTCTTCCAGCTTTTCAACCTGGGCGAGGGTCAACTTGTAGTAAGCATCTTCACACCAGTACGGTTCGCCGTACATGGTGTGAAAATTGAAACCGTATTCGTGGGCTTTTTCGCGCCAGTCCGGGCGCTCGGTAATACTGACTCTTTCCATCGGTATCAGCCACCCATTGAACGAGAAGAGGTGCCAGTTGCGCTACGCTGCATGGTGCTTTGTTTGGCAACAGATTCACCAAAGCCACCGCGGGTAACGGTAGTGGTGGTCGCCGGTTTTGGTGCCATGGCTGTCTTCGGTACGGTCATGGTGCGGCCTGGCTGAGCTGCGCCATAGTTTTTACCGGTGGCATCAGTATATTTACCGTAAGCCGGGCTGGCTGGGTTTTTCGAGGAGAACAGCGGTTGTTGTGCAAAGCCCGCGCCGCCGCCCATCAAACGTCCCATCATGTAACCTGCCATCAGCGGCATCCAGAAACTCCCGCTGGATTGCTGGGCCTGCGCCTGATTTTCAGGTGCCATGCCAGCCTGGGCTGGTGCCTGCTGGCACTGACCTTCACCAAATTCGGCAACACAGTCTTCACGTGTGGCGTATTTCGGCGCAGTACGTTCGGCTTCTTTCAGCGCATTGTTATACGCAGTGGTACATTCTGCGCTTTTGCCTGGGTTTGCGGCTGAGCAGTCATCAGCATTTTGATACAGAGACACTGTCTCATCACTCTTTTCACAGCCTGCCAGCATAAAAACAGTGGCAACAGCAAGAGCGACAGGTGTCAGATGGCGTGCGCTCCAGTTTTTGCGGAACGATGCGTGGCGTATGGATTTTGTCCGTTTCATTTTTGTCTTCCGGGACCAGTGGTAAATACCCATCAGAATAGAGGATGGCTGGTCGAAATTGAAGCGGGAAGGGGGAAGAATGCGGCAGATAACCCGTATCTTTACGTTGCCTTACGTTCAGACGGGGCCGAAGCCCCGTCGTCAGCATCAGTTACGGAAAGGGTTATGACCGTTACTGGTAGTCGTGCGTGCGGATGCTTGCTGAACGGCTGGGGCTGGGCTATCTGGTGCATAACCATCAGCAATAGCATTTTGTTCTGGCGTTTGCGGCGCAACGTTTTCTGGATTAGTGGAAACCGGTTTGCTCAGCGCATTGTTCAGTGCCAGCAGATCCTGCTCGTTCAACGTACCCAGAGCTGATTTAATATTCAACTGGTTAATCAGGTAGTTATAACGCGCATTCGCCAACTCTTGCTTGGCGTTGTACAGCGTGGTGGTCGCATCCAACACATCAACAATGGTACGCGTACCGACCGAGTAGCCCGCTTCCATCGCGTCTAATGAGCTTTGAGCGGAAACTACGGCTTGTTTGTAGGCGTTAATGCTACTGATAGAAGCATTAATGTTGTTGAATGAGGAACGTACGGTTTGCACGACGCTACGATGGGCGCTTTCCAGTTGCTCACTGGCACCAACAAAGTTGTACTGTGCCTGTTTCACCTGCGAGTTAACCATTCCGCCCTGATAAATCGGCAGCGAGAAGCTCAGGCCAACTTTGTTCTGGCCCATATTGCTATCGTCATACTGGGTACCAGCGGCACCACGGGTTTTCGAACCGCTATATGAGGTGTCAGAAATCCCGGTAGAAGCCGTTAAATCCAGAGTCGGTAAGTGACCATCCTGCGCCTGGCGAATTTGCTCGCGCGCCAGGTCCTGGCTCAAGCGTGCCTGTAACAGCGACAGGTTGCGTTTTTCGGCTTCTTTCAGCAGCGCGTTAACCGGCTGCGGTTTGTCGGTTTTAAAGTTTTCGACATTCAGCGCCGCCAGTTCCGGATAATAGTTACCGGTGATCTGGCGCAGCTGCTCTACCGCGTTATCGAGGTTATTACGTGCGGTCACTTCGTTCGCCAGCACGGTATCGTACTGTGCGCGGGCGTTCTGCACGTCGGTGATCGCCACCAAGCCCACGTTAAAACGTTGAGTGGTTTGATCTAACTGACGGTAGATCGCTTCTTTTTGCGCCTGCGTATAGGAAAGAACATCAATGGCATTCAACACGTTGAAATAAGCAGTCGCGGTGTTGAGGATCAAGGTTTGTTGATCGGTCTGGTACGTGACGTCCTGAATACCCGCTGCTTTTTCCTGTAGCGTTAACGCACGCCATTTCGACATATCAAAAATGGATTGAGTTAACTGCAGGGACGCACTGGTCGCGTTAGAGTTGATGCCGTTCGCGTCGCGGTAGCCGTTGCTATAGGTGTAATCTGCACCTAAACCTAGCTGTGGCAGTAATGGACTGCGTGCTTCATTAATTTTTTCAAAGGCAGCATCACGATCGGCGGCAGACTTACGCAATTCCGGGTTACTAAGGCGTGCTTGCTGATAAACTTGCATCAGGTTCTCGGCCTGGCTCAACGTACTGAACCCAGAAAGGCTCAGGCCGATAAGAATGGGGAGCAATTTCTTCATTTGCATTCCTTGTGGTGAAGCAGTATTTAGCGCGATCAAACTGTAAAATTATTGCGGATTCTAGCAGAAGCCGCTACCGCAAAAGGTTGGCGTTACGTGCCATAGGGCGTTAATGTGCCTCAATTTAACACATGACTGCTCAAACGGCAGTCAAACGTCGCTGAAATTCACATTTAATTCACTATTAGTGCCAGGACATTAACAATGCTTAAGCCAGACAACCTGCCCGTTACTTTTGGCAAAAACGATGTTGAAATTATTGCACGAGAAACACTTTATCGCGGCTTTTTTTCATTAGATCTTTATAGATTTCGTCATCGTCTATTCAACGGGCAAATGAGTCGTGAGGTACGGCGGGAAATTTTTGAGCGCGGTCACGCCGCAGTCTTGCTACCCTTTGACCCAGTGCGCGATGAAGTTGTGCTGATTGAGCAGATTCGGATTGCCGCGTATGACACCAGCGAAACCCCCTGGCTACTGGAGATGGTGGCCGGGATGATTGAAGAGGGTGAAAGTGTGGAAGATGTCGCCCGTCGCGAAGCGATTGAAGAGGCGGGACTGATAGTCAAACGGACCAAACCGGTGTTAAGTTTCCTGGCAAGCCCTGGGGGCACCAGTGAGCGTTCGTCAATTATGGTGGGCGAAGTGGACGCCACGACCGCAAGCGGTATTCACGGTCTGGCTGATGAAAACGAAGATATTCGCGTTCATGTGGTAAGCCGGGAACAGGCATACCAATGGGTAGAAGAGGGGAAAATCGACAACGCAGCGTCGGTCATCGCTTTGCAATGGCTGCAGCTGCATCATCAAGCGTTAAAAAATGAGTGGGCATAAATGAAGCGTTACACACCTGACTTTCCTGAAATGATGCGCCTGTGCGAGATGAACTTTTCACAATTGCGGCGTTTGTTACCGCGCAATGACGCACCCGGCGAAACTGTAAGCTATCAGGTGGCAAACGCACAATATCGGCTAACGATTGTGGAATCGACCCGATACACTACCCTGGTGACAATCGAACAGACTGCGCCCGCGATCAGTTACTGGAGCCTTCCGTCAATGACGGTGCGTCTGTATCATGACGCGATGGTGGCTGAAGTGTGTTCAAGTCAGCAGATTTTTCGCTTCAAAGCGCGGTATGATTATCCTAATAAAAAGTTGCATCAACGCGACGAAAAGCATCAAATTAACCAGTTTTTAGCGGACTGGTTGCGATACTGTTTAGCACATGGAGCGATGGCGATTCCGGTTTATTAGCGTCGTGAAACCTAAGGACACCATTTGGAAAGCCTGTTAACCCTTCCTCTGGCTGGTGAGGCCAGAGTCAGGATTTTACAAATTACCGACACTCACCTGTTTGCGCAAAAGCACGAAGCCCTGTTGGGGGTAAATACCTGGGAAAGCTACCAGGCGGTGCTGGAGGCGATTCGTCCACACCAGCACGAATTCGACCTGATTGTCGCGACCGGTGATTTAGCGCAGGATCAATCCTCTGCGGCCTATCAGCATTTCGCTGAAGGCATCGCAAGTTTTCGTGCGCCCTGCGTCTGGCTGCCGGGCAACCACGATTTTCAGCCTGCGATGTACAGCGCGCTACAGGATGCGGGGATCTCCCCGGCGAAGCGGGTGTTTATTGGTGAGCAATGGCAAATCCTGTTGCTGGATAGCCAGGTGTTTGGCGTGCCGCACGGTGAGCTGAGCGAGTTTCAGCTTGAGTGGCTGGAACGTAAACTGGCTGATGCGCCAGAACGCCATACGTTGCTGCTGCTGCACCATCATCCGTTGCCTGCGGGCTGTAGCTGGCTTGACCAACACAGTCTGCGTAACGCGGGCGAACTGGATAACGTGCTGGCGAAGTTTCCGAACGTTAAATACTTGCTGTGTGGACATATCCATCAGGAGCTGGATCTCGACTGGAATGGTCGCCGCCTGCTGGCAACGCCATCGACCTGTGTACAGTTTAAGCCGCATTGTTCCAACTTTACGCTGGACACCATCGCGCCTGGCTGGCGTACGCTCGAGTTACATGCTGATGGTACGCTGACCACCGAGGTGCACCGCCTGGCGGACACACGTTTCCAACCTGATACCGCTTCAGAAGGCTACTGATGTCTACGCTTCTTTATTTACACGGTTTCAATAGTTCGCCGCGTTCTGCGAAAGCGAGCTTGTTGAAAAACTGGCTGGCGGAACATCACCCTGACGTTGAGATGATCATTCCGCAGTTACCGCCGTACCCTTCCGATGCGGCAGAACTGCTGGAATCCATTGTCCTGGAACATGGCGGCGATTCGCTGGGGATCGTCGGTTCATCACTGGGGGGATATTACGCCACCTGGTTGTCGCAATGTTTTATGCTGCCCGCCGTGGTGGTAAACCCAGCGGTGCGCCCGTTTGAACTGCTGACGGACTATCTTGGTCAGAACGAGAACCCCTACACCGGGCAGCAATATGTGCTAGAGTCACGCCATATTTACGATCTCAAAGTCATGCAGATTGACCCGCTGGAAGCGCCGGATTTGATTTGGCTGCTGCAACAGACGGGAGATGAAGTGCTGGATTACCGCCAGGCGGTGGCGTACTACGCTTCCTGCCGCCAGACTGTTATAGAAGGCGGCAACCACGCATTCACAGGCTTCGAAGATTATTTCAACCCGATCGTCGATTTTCTTGGTCTGCACCATCTCTGACGATCAACTCGAATTGCTAACTTAAACCATGACGCAAACTTATAACGCTGATGCCATTGAGGTACTCACCGGGCTTGAGCCGGTTCGCCGCCGCCCGGGGATGTATACCGATACCACGCGCCCTAACCATTTGGGGCAAGAAGTCATTGATAACAGTGTCGATGAAGCACTGGCGGGTCACGCAAAACGCGTGGACGTTATTTTACATGCTGACCAGTCGTTAGAAGTGATTGATGATGGTCGCGGGATGCCGGTGGATATTCACCCTGAAGAAGGCGTTCCGGCGGTCGAACTGATTCTTTGCCGTTTGCACGCGGGTGGTAAATTTTCTAACAAAAACTACCAGTTCTCTGGCGGCCTGCATGGCGTGGGGATTTCGGTGGTTAATGCCCTGTCGAAGCGCGTAGAAGTTAACGTACGCCGCGATGGTCAGATCTATAACATCGCCTTTGAAAATGGCGAAAAGGTGCAGGATTTACAGGTTGTCGGTACTTGCGGTAAACGCAATACTGGTACCAGCGTGCACTTCTGGCCGGATGAAGCCTTCTTTGACAGCCCGCGCTTCTCTGTTTCACGCCTGACGCATGTGCTGAAAGCCAAAGCGGTACTGTGCCCGGGCGTTGAGATCACTTTTAAAGATGAGATCAACAACACCGAACAACGCTGGTGCTATCAGGACGGTCTGAACGATTACCTGGCGGAAGCGGTAAACGGTTTACCGACGCTGCCGGAAAAACCGTTTATCGGCAATTTTTCTGGCGATACTGAAGCGGTGGACTGGGCGCTACTGTGGCTGCCGGAAGGTGGAGAACTGCTGACCGAAAGCTACGTCAACCTGATCCCTACGATGCAGGGCGGTACGCACGTTAACGGTTTGCGTCAGGGCCTGCTGGACGCAATGCGCGAGTTCTGTGAATACCGCAACATTCTGCCGCGCGGCGTGAAGCTATCAGCGGAAGATATCTGGGATCGCTGCGCCTATGTGCTGTCAGTAAAAATGCAGGATCCGCAGTTTGCCGGGCAAACCAAAGAGCGTCTCTCTTCGCGTCAGTGCGCGGCATTCGTTTCTGGCGTGGTGAAAGATGCCTTCACCTTGTGGCTGAACCAGAACGTTCAGGCGGCTGAACTGCTGGCGGAGATGGCGATTTCCAGCGCCCAGCGCCGTATGCGTGCGGCCAAGAAAGTGGTGCGTAAAAAGTTGACCAGCGGCCCGGCGCTGCCTGGCAAACTGGCTGACTGTACCGCGCAGGATCTTAACCGTACCGAACTGTTTCTCGTGGAAGGTGATTCCGCAGGCGGATCTGCCAAGCAGGCGCGCGATCGTGAATATCAGGCGATCATGCCGCTGAAAGGTAAGATCCTTAACACCTGGGAAGTCTCTTCTGATGAAGTGCTTGCTTCGCAGGAAGTGCACGATATTTCGGTAGCGATCGGTATCGATCCTGACAGCGACGATCTTAGCCAACTGCGTTATGGCAAGATCTGTATCCTGGCGGATGCTGACTCCGATGGTCTGCACATTGCCACGCTGCTTTGCGCTTTGTTTGTAAAACACTTCCGCGCGTTGGTGAAACACGGTCACGTTTACGTTGCTCTGCCACCGCTCTACCGTATTGACCTTGGCAAAGAGGTTTACTACGCGCTGACAGAAGAAGAGAAAGAGGGCGTGCTCGAGCAATTAAAACGCAAGAAAGGCAAGCCGAACGTTCAGCGTTTTAAAGGTCTGGGGGAAATGAACCCGATGCAATTGCGCGAAACCACGCTTGATCCGAACACTCGCCGTCTGGTGCAGTTGACTATCGATGATGAAGACGATCAGCGTACTGACGCGATGATGGATATGCTGCTGGCGAAGAAACGCTCGGAAGATCGCCGTAATTGGTTGCAAGAGAAAGGCGACATGGCGGAGATTGAGGTCTGATAATCCTCCCGCCAGAAGAATAAAACATAGCCCGGTATACAAGTGTATACCGGGCTTTTTTGATCAAAATTCCATTTTCACCGTGAATTGCACTTCACGAGGATCGCCAATCTGGTTGCCAAGATTATTTGTGGCGATGGAAGAGGTGTAATACGTTTTATCAAACAGGTTTTTGACGTTTAATTGCAGTGTGACCGGATACTGCAATTTCATTTTGTATGCGGCGAAGGCATCGGCAACAAAATAGCCTGGCAGATAATAGTCAGCCCCATTGGTTGCCGAACGACGGCTTACACCATGTCCACCACCGCCAAATGTCAGCGTATTATTGCCTGGCATGTTATGAATATCATAGGTCAGGAATAGCGAACCGGTATGACGAGGAACATTCGGCAATGGTTTCCCTGCATAATCAGGATCCTCCAGAACCTTAGCATCGGTATAGCCGTAGCTGGCAATGATATTAATGTTTTCAGTTAATGCTCCCGCAAGGTCGACTTCTACCCCTCTTGAACGAACACGGCCTGCCGTTTTGGCAATGGTTTCATCACCAACACTTTCGGTATACAACACATTACGTTTATGGATATCAAACAGCGCAATATCTGCGGTGATACCATCGAATAGCTCGAATTTTGCCCCGACTTCGTAAGCATTAGATGATTCTGGTGGCAGATCGCCAATGTAGCTGGCAATTGACGATTGCGGCATAAATGTTTGCGAATAATTGGCAAATAAGGATACCGATGGCGTCAGTTTGTAGACCAATCCCAGTTTGGGAGTCCATTGTTCATCGCGGCTGTCAGTATTGACATTAAAAGGACGGCCTTTACCCGCATACTGCGTGTAATACTGATAGCGGAGCCCGGCGACGGCAATCCAGTTATCGGTCAGATAGAGTGCGTCCTGTGCATACGCTGAGTAGCTCTCCTGTTTGATCGTCTGATCACTGTCCGACGCCGAAACCGTTGTGCATTTGCTGGTAATACCATAAACGGGGTTGTAGATATTGAAATCTTTAGCTTTTTTACAGCGAATCATATCTGTGCGCAGAAGATCATAATATTCATATGACACCCCACCCAGAATCTCATTATAGAATCCAGCAACATCAACATTCCCTTGCAGATCCGCACGAGTAGAATGCATACGCTGGGTAGATCCCTGAGTTGCATCAACACGCCGTGTCAACGTTCCTGTTGTGGCATCATACGCGGTAACGCGAGCTTGATTATCGCTGTATTTATCCTGGCTGTAGCTGTAATCAAAGCGCGCTGTCCACTGGCTATTGAGATGATATTCTGCGTTGAGTTGCGCCAGATCGGACTGACCATCTGTAATATTAAACGGTTCGTCAAAACGTATTTTTCGATCAACGTTTACGGGCTGTTTCGTCGTAAGGTCGAAAATCGTTCCACGATCGAACGGCGTTTTATAATCCCGATGAGAATAGAGCATGGTTACTGTTGCATTATCACCAAACCAGGTGAGTGATGGAGCAATAAATGTACTGCGCTCTTTACCGAAGTTTCGCCAGTAATCTTCATCCTGCACTTCCCCAATAAGGCGATACGCCAGTTGAGTGCCTTCAATAGGACCTGTGATATCCAATTGCCCAGTGCCTCCGCCAAAACTGGAGGAAGTGGCTGAGACAGTACCATGGAATGTTTTTTCCGGGCGCTTTGTCACGACGTTAATCAGTCCGCCAGGATCGAGAATGCCATACAGCGTGGAGGCCGGACCTTTTAGCACTTCCACACGTTCTGTGGCGGCGTTGAAACTGCGAGGAAGTACAGTTCGCAGGCCGTTGGTCATGATGGAGCCATCCCGGTTAGCACCAAACCCACGACGTACAAAAGCATCCTGAGTCCCGCCTAATGTATTGGTCTGTACCACGTTACTGACGTTATAAAGTGCCTCATCCAGCGTCGTCGCATTCTGATTTTCCAGAACTTGATCGCTAACCGTATTGACCACCTGCGGGATATCCAGCATCGGCATATCGGTTAATGTCGCCGTGGAGGTGCTCAGAGGTTGATAACCATCGGTCGCCTCAGTTGCGGTATTTGCATCCGCTGTAACAGTGATTGTTTCGCCATCTTTGGTCGTTACAGTGTCGGTTGCATGAATCATCGGTGCTGCAAAGAGCAGTGAAAAGAGCGCTCGACCTTTGAGTCCTGAGAATGAAGGTGTGAACATAGCCATTTAGTCTGTTATCCCAAAAACTCGCGGATTGTCGCGAGTGAAAATTGTTTCTTATTGCTCACTAAGCACTATCCGTTTGTTATTTCGCCATCGGATATGTAATTGAGAATCATTCAATCACGCGGTAATGTAGTAGTAAATGAGAAATAACAAAAAATTGCTACATGTGTTTTTATGAAAGGTTTATACAATTTAATTGTTTTTAATTTATTGATATTTAATGTTTTTATTTGTATGTGCAAAAATATTTTACCTGTTATTTACCTTGTTTTTGTGTGGCTTTTAACTGCTTGACTACTACATTTTGTGGCGTCAAACTCTCAAAGGAGAATGAGTTTTATTTTTGTTTGTCTTTGATTAAGTTGGCGTACACGTGGCACATAACGCAAAAGGGCAGGGGCTGATCCTCGACAATGTTTCTGCCGGGTATCACAAGAAAATCATTGTTGATGGTGTTTCTTTCTCCGTTCCCACAGAAAAAATGACCGTTCTGGTTGGGGCAAACGGCTGTGGAAAGTCGACGCTGCTCAGCACCATTGCTCGTATCTTGCAACCCATGGGCGGTTCGATATTGCTTGATGGCAACGCGATTCACGAGCAACCAACGAAAGCGTTATCCCGTAGACTTGGGATCTTGCCGCAGTCGCCATTATTGCCGGAGGGCTTAACCGTTTATGAACTGGTGTCGCGTGGGCGTTTTCCCTGGCAGAATTTCATTCGTCAATGGAGCGATGCCGATGAGCTGGCGGTAGAAGAGGCCCTGAAATTAACGGGTACGCAGGAGTTTGCACATTTACCTGTTGAAAAACTCTCTGGTGGGCAGCGCCAGCGTTGCTGGATTGCGATGGTGTTGGCGCAAAAGACGCCTTATATCCTGCTGGATGAACCCACAACATGGCTTGATTTACGTTATCAGGTTGAAATTCTTGAGTTATTACATGATTTAACGCGTCATCACGGGCGTACAGTCGTCGTGGTGTTGCATGATCTGAATTTTGCCGTCAATTATGGCGATACGTTGATATTTTTACGCCAGGGGAAAGTGGTGCGTGTGTTGAATGAGGGGGAGCATTGCACGCCTGAGCTGGTAAAAGCGGTCTTTGACGTTGATGTTCACGCATCAATAAATCCTCTGACGGGAAAGCCGTTCTTCATGCCGTTTCGTGGTGTAGAAAAAGTATGATGCGCACAGGGCTGGTTACTGTAATTTTCCTCGCCTTACTGCTGGTGGGATGTGTGGTATATCCAGGGATTGGTGCCCGATTTATTGCACCACAAACGGTGTTGCAGGCATTTCTTCATTTTGATCCGCAAAACTTCGATCACAACGTAATTGTAAGACTCCGTTTGCCGCGTTTAGCGGCAGCATTGCTTACCGGTGCTTCTCTTGGTGTTGCTGGTGCTTTGTTGCAGGCTGTCATTCGTAACCCATTGGGGGAGCCACATATTTTAGGCTTAAATGCCGGAGCCGCTCTTGCTGTCGTTGCCGCCAGTGCGCTTGGACTGGCCTTTCCGATTGGACGCCCACTGCTGGCATCTACGGGGGGCGCGTTATTGTTCCTGTTGATATTGCTGCTTTCCTCCGCAGGGCGTTCAGGGTTAACGCCAATGAAAGTTACTTTATGCGGCGTGGCGCTATCGGCGTTCGTGTCCTCAATAACGGCTGCAATCCTGATTCTTGACGAACAAACACTGCTGGCGATGCGGACATGGCTAGCAGGTGATTTAGCGGGGCAGGATTGGGCGACGCTGGGTACGTCCGCCTGGTTTTCTCTGGGGGGATTTGTGTTAGCCCTTTACCTTGCACCCTCCCTTAACATGTTGGCACTGGGCGATCGCATGGCGCAGGGGCTGGGCGTCTCTGTATTCCGCACGCGAACATTCACCCTGCTTGCGATCGCGTTGCTCTGTGGCGCAGCCGTATCGATTGCTGGCCCCATTGGTTTTGTCGGCCTGCTAGTACCGCAGATTGTCCGGCGTCTGGTATCAGCGGATCTGCGCGTTCTGCTCCCTCTTTCAGCTTGTGTCGGCGCACTTTTGTTATTACTGGCAGATATTATTGCCCGTACGCTTTTCACGCCCCATGAGTTAGCGACCGGTGTCATGACGGCGTTAGTTGGTGCGCCTGTTTTTGTCATTATGGCGACGAGGATGTTCAAATGAGTCGGATAATGAACGTCGGGCTACGCCCACTACGTGTTGGTAAGTTTTCGACACTGGTACGCCCTAAAAATCTGCTGTTGCTTGGTGGGCTGTTCCTGCTTGCGGTTGGAATACTGATATTCGGTCTGATGCAGGGTTCTTTCTCTGTTCCGGCATCGGAAGTAGGACGAGCGTTGTTTGCTCCAGAAAACGTAAGCACAGACGCACGTTATATTGTGCAGGATATTCGCTTGCCGAGAGTCATCATGGCATTGCTATGCGGGGCCATGTTAGGTATGGCAGGGGCCGCAATGCAATCCATTGCACGTAACGGCCTTGCCGATCCTGGTTTAATCGGCGTCAAAGAAGGATGTAGCGTGGCTGTGCTGTGGCTGATTTTCCAGTTTCCAATGCTGGGAATGTTCTGGCGTCCAGTGGCTGGTCTTGCTGGCGGCCTGTTGGTGGCTTTAATCGTGATTTTTTGTGCGCGCGATATTTCCCGCCCGCGATTTGTTCTGATTGGTATTGGTGTTTCCTGGTTTTTCGCCGCCGGTATCGGTGTATTTATGACCACTGCAGATGTTCGAGATGTACAAACTGCATTGATGTGGTTATCGGGAAGCCTGCATGCAGCTAACTGGATGTTAGTCGGTATTTCAGCCTGTTGGATGTTGCCAGCCGCTCTTTTATTGCTGTTCACCGCCAGGACGGCGGATATCGCTCTGCTTGGTCATCAGGTGGCAACCGGGTTAGGCGTGAATAGTTCTCGCCTGGCGTTGTTACGTGTCGCCGCACCCATAATCCTGACAGCCGTCTGCGTTTCGTGTGTTGGTAACATAGGTTTTGTCGGATTGATAGCACCCCATATATCACGTTTTATTCTACGTGGCGGGCAGACGACATTACTGCTGGGGAGCGCGGTATCGGGGGCGTTGTTAGTTATTCTGGCGGATAGCATTGGTCGTTTGGCTTTTTTGCCTTTGCAACTGCCTGCCGGAATCATTATCTCACTGATTGGTGGACCATTTTTTTTGCTACTGCTCTGGCAGCGCAGGAACAGTTTTTAACGGGAGTTATATGCGTTTATTTTTTTCTCTGCTGATACTGTTGTCATTTTTTTCCCGTGCAACAGAACCTGTTCAGGTATTTACTGATGATTTAGGGCGCAAAGTCACTGTTCCTGCTCATCCAAAGAGAATTGTCTCTTTACACGATCTTGATATCACTATTCCTCTGATTGAGCTCGGTGTACCTCCTGTCGCCAGCCACGGGCGAACTCGGCCTGACGGTAGCCATTTCATTCGATCTGGCGCGTTATTGACAGGTGTCGACTTTGATAATTCATCGATCGCCTTTATTGGTACCGCTGATATTGATATTGAAGCGATTGTGGCGGCAAAGCCTGACCTGATCATCACAGAACCGACCCGTAATACGCCCATTGAACAACTTGAAAAAATTGCGCCCACGGTGAGCATTGATCATCTCAAAGGGGGCGCGCCAGAAATCTATCGCAAGCTGGCAGAACTTACAGGAACGCAGTCGCAGCTGGCGATACTTGAACGCCGCTATCAGGCACAAATCAATGCGCTGAAGGCGACGCTGGACAGCCAAAAAATAACGGTATCGGTGATTCAGGCAAACCAGGGAAAAATTAATGTGATGCATAGCTATCATTCGCTGGGGCGGGTATTACGCGATGCTGGTTTTCGTTTTCCGCCGCTGATTGAGAGCATTCCTGAAGGTGGGCGAATGGATGTGAGCGCGGAGCGTTTACCTGAACTGGATGCCGATTTTGTTTTTGCAACCTGGCGCGGTGACACCGGTGGTAAACCTCAGGATGAGCTGGCAGCAATGGAAAAAGTCATGCCGGGATGGTGTCAGTTTCTGACTGCCTGTCGTTCCGGGCGTTATGTGCTGATTTCTCGTGAAGAGGCAATTTCTAACTCCTTTGCATCTCTGGGGCTGATGGCTGCGCAGATACAATCACAAATTGCAGGGCGACCTCTACCGGAGGCTAAATGATCCAGAAAGATAAAGCGCGGGTTGATATTTTTGGTGAGCGTTTTCGCACTCGCGCGAGTCAGTTAACGCCTGGGTTAAGAGCTGTCGCCAGCTACATTAATGAGCATCGTGAAGTGGTACTCGAGCAAACGGCGATGGAAATTGCGGCCACGTTGAACACTTCCGATGCCACAGTTATCAGGGCTATACAGGCCCTGGGGTTTGCCGGGCTGCGTGATCTGAAACGCACTCTGGAACAGTGGCTTGGTCCAGCCCTTAGTTCCAGCGAAAAGATGTCTACGACGGTGAGTAACTTGACGAGCGATGTTAACACCGCAATCGACTTTGTTCTTGAAGGGCATTTGTATACCTGTAATGTCCTGTCAGAGCCTGAAAACCGCCACGCGCTTGCGCAAGCTGTAGCGTTGTTGGTGCAGGCACGGCAAGTCGCAATTTTTGGCATTGGCGCTTCGGGTATTCTGGCGGACTATACCGCACGACTATTCAACCGCATAGGTTTGCCTGCCACGGCACTAAACCGTACGGGTATTGGCCTTGCCGAGCAACTGATCGCGCTTCAACGTGGCGATGTTCTGATCATGATGGCGCAAAAATCTGCGCACCGGGAAGGGGTGACAACGCTTCGTGAGGCGAGGCGGCTGGGGATCCCTGTTATTTTGCTGACAAACGCGCTGGATTCACGTTTTAGCAAAGACGCCAGTATCGTGATTCATGTTCCGCGCGGGGATGAAAAAGGGAAAACGCCGCTACATGGTACGGTATTGTTGTGTCTGGAAATGATTGTCTGGTCGGTAGCTTCCGCAGTGCCGCAGCGTGCGGTTAAAACCATTAAGCGAATTAACGATTTCCATCGAGGACTGAAAACGGGAAGAAAGAATGGCTAATCTGGGCTGAGACCGGTAGCAGCACCGGCCTCTTTTCAGGAATGTTAAATCCCCGGTTGCAGAATACGAATATTCATCTCCAGCACGTCGCCTTTTACGGCTTCGCTATATGCTTTCATGTGCGGGGTTTGCAGGTGCGCTTCAAGGTGCGCGATGCTTTCCCACTGCTCAATCATCACGATAGAATCCGGTGCCATAGACTGGAAACTCACGCCAGCAGCACAATCCACCATTGGCGCATAGCCGTGGCAACCTTCTTCTTTCAGTACGGTTGGAACGATTTTAGCAAACTGATCCAACACTGCCTGACGGTGATGTTGACCAGGACGAGTACGGATTTCTGCGATTACTGTAATCATGGTTAACTCCTTCTAAAGCCAGAGCTCTAGTTAACCAAAAATTTCCACAAGATGCTTGCGATATTCTTCAGTATAGCGGGGAACATCAGGCATTTTTATCACGTCATTAGCGATAAATGTCGGCAGCGGTTCCATGCCAAGGAATTGGTTTGCTTTATGGAACGGCAGGTACACACCGTCAACACCAACGCCGTGGAAGAACTGATCTTTTTCGGTGAAGGCTTCCATTGGTGCGTTCCAGGTCAGTGAAAGCATATATTTTTTGCCCTGTACCAGGCCGCCGGAACCGTATTTTTTTGATGGATCTTTGCGGGTACGACCATCGCTGGCATACAGAGTCCCGTGACCTTCGGTGAATACATCATCAATATATTTTTTCACTGTCCACGGCGCGCCCATCCACCAGCCAGGCATCTGCCAGATCACCACATCAGCCCAGAGAAAGTTTTGTACTTCGGCTTTGACATCGTAGTCGCTCTCGGCGCGAACAATACGGACATCATGCCCGAGGTCGCGCAGCGTGCCATCCGCGACTTCGGTCAGGGTGTCGTTCAGTTGACCATTGGAGTGGGCGAACTTTTTCGCGCCGTTGATAATCAGGATGTTGCTCATTTTTTATCCTCAAGGTGAGACGTTTGCCGACTATAGTACGTCACAGAGCGGTACGGTGAAATTAGCAAAATGTGCAAAGTCTTTTGCGAATTTAGCAAAAGTCTGATCTTGCTCTGATTCACCGATGCAGGATAAATATTTTCTGAAAATGACAATACTGATAGCCAATCCTCATAATTCCTACTCGCACCGGATTAATTTACAGGTTTGGTTCGGTTTTTTTGGGGATTGAAAATATGGCGTTGAATAAATGAAAATATCAACGCGTCACGTTGATAATTATAAATGGATTTTTATGAGCGTGCTAACATATGTTAAAGCATAAAATTCAAACAATATTTGAAGCTCTGTTATATATAATGCTTACTTATTGGTTAATAGATGCTTTTTTTGCATTCAATAAGTATGACTGGATGCTTGAGTCGGGAGACAATATTTGCAGTATACCTTCCGTTTCAGGCGAAGATCGTATATTGCAAACAATGATTGCAGCATTTTTTCTTCTGACGCCACTTATTATTATTATCTTAAGAAAACTCTTTGTGCGAGAAATGTTTGAGTTTTGGTTATATGTAATCTCGCTCGTTATTTGTTTGGTTTGTGGTTGGTGGCTTTTTTGGGGACGGTTTATATTTTGCTATTAATAAAATCTATGAGAGTCGTTTTAACGGCTCTCATAGACAGAGAAGTTACCAGCTTACTTTCGCCTCAAATCCACCTTGTTCCGCATTCCCAAACTCAACATTCATGCCATGCAGCTTGGCGATTCGCTGGACAATTGAAAGCCCAAGTCCACTGCCGGTAGCGGTTTGTCCGGGTGGGCGATAGAAGCGTTCGCCAATTCTCGCCAGTGCCTCTGGTGTCACACCGGGGCCGTTATCCCTCACGATGAAATTATCGGCATTCAGCGTGACGTCCACCACGCTACCTTGTGGACTGTAGCGCACGGCGTTATCCAACAAATTTCGCACCAACAAACTTAGCAATAGCGGTTGTCCGGTGCGTTTGATGCCGTGGGCATTGAGTGTCAGTCGCACGTCAATTTTCGCCTGCTGCGCCGTGTGGTAAATATCCATCACCGACGATTGCAGGAGATCTTCAAGCGGGATCTCCGCGACGTCCTGAAGGTTATCCAGTGAGTCCAGCCGCGATAGCGTGAGCAGTTGATCAACCAGACGAGTAGCACGATCGATCCCGGAATGTAATTGGAGCAGCGCTTTTTTCCGCGCCTGCGGATCATCGTCAGAGAGCTGCGCAACTTCGGTTTGCACTTTCAGCGCCGTTAACGGGCTTCGTAGTTCATGCGCTGCGTCGGAGGTAAAGCGTCGTTCACGAACCATCATCGCATGTGTGCGGGCGAACAGTTGATTTAGCGACTCAACCAGTGGACGCACTTCGCTGGGTACGCCCGTCGCGTTTAGTGGTTTTTCCGAGTCAGGGTCACGCATACGTAGTGCCAGCGCCAGTTTGTTCAGCGGCGCGAGTTCACGACCCAGTAGTACCATCATGATGATTAACATAATCGGCAGTGCGACCAGCCACGGGATCAATTGCCCGGCAACAATCGCCAGCGCCATGTCTTCACGGTATTCCCATTCCTGACCAACAACGATGCGATATTTGCCATCTGGTGAGGTCATCCAGACAAAACGCCAGGGATCTTTATCGCCCACCAGTTGCCCGTCAGCAAAACCTTCCCGTTGATAGCTATAGGGAATATCTTCTCCGTTATCGCCATCGTTAAGGACCATTCTGCCGTCGTGGGTAAAGATGGCAAAGGTCAGCGCATCGTCATCAACATGACCGTGTTTTAATTTATTTGGCGTCTGTGCCATGCGATCCGCCGCGTTGATTTCGTTGAGATCGAGCGTACTTAACCGTTTGGCAAACAGCATCAGTTGGGTGTCGAACAACTCATCGACGTTATCCGTTGTTTGTTTCCAGGCGACAAAGCTGGAAAGCAGCCAGGTCACCGAGGCCAGAATTAAAAAGATTAGCGTCAGCCTGACTCGCAGACTAAGACGTTGGGTAAATTTCATTTCTCACCTAATGTGTAGCCAATACCATGAACGGTACGAATAAAATCACTGCCGAGTTTGCGTCGCAGATGATGTACATGCACTTCAACGGCATTACTGGTGACCTCTTCGTCCCAGGTATACAGTTTCTCTTCAATCAGTTTGCGCGGCAGTACCCGACCAGCGTTACGCATCAGTAATTCCAGCAGGGCAAATTCTTTTGGTTTCAGCGTTAAGGGTTCGCCAGCCAGCGTGGCGATACGTTTGCCGGGGTCGAGCATGACGTTGCCGTGGCGCAGCTCGTTGCTGGCCTGGCCGTTGGTTCGGCGCATCAGAGCTTCCAGCCTGGCGGCGACTTCTATCAACGCAAAAGGTTTACACAGATAATCGTCAGCTCCCAGACGCAGCCCTTCTACACGTTCCGCCAGCGCATCGCGCGCAGTCAGGATTAATACCGGCTCACGCTGACCTTTTTCTCGCCATTCGCGCAAAATATCGCGACCATCCATGCCCGGTAAGGTTAAATCCAGGATCACCGCATCATAAGGTGCGCTATATAGCGCCTCTTTTCCCTGACGACCTTGTGTAAACCAGTCGACGCTAAAACCCATTTTACTAAGGCCCGTTTTGATGCCGTCGCCAATCAGCATGTCATCTTCTATCAGTAAAATTCGCATTTTTTCATCCCTGCGATAACCATATTTGCTGCCAGTAAACCGTGTTGTAACGCGCTCTGTACAGCACTAAATTTTATTTTTTTCCCTTAAGAAGTTGTTAAGGACTATCTTGTTAAATGCTCGAAAACAGACATTAAAGGGAGTAATAAACATGAAAAAATTCGCAGCAGTAATCGCAGTAATGGCCCTGTGCAGTGCACCGGTGATGGCAGCAGAGCAGGGCGGTTTTTCTGGTCCATCGGCAACACAAAGTCAGGCCGGAGGATTCCAGGGGCCGAATGGCAGCGTAACGACCGTAGAAAGCGCAAAATCCCTGCGTGATGACACTTGGGTCACCCTGCGCGGCAATATCGTTGAACGTATCTCTGACGATCTCTACGTGTTCAAAGATGCCAGCGGTACTATCAATGTTGATATCGACCACAAACGCTGGAACGGCGTGACGGTGACCCCGAAAGATACCGTTGAGATTCAGGGTGAAGTCGATAAAGACTGGAACTCTGTTGAAATTGACGTCAAACAGATCCGCAAAGTAAATCCGTAATTGTTAGCGCTCCCGGGACACGTTCCCGGGAATAATTTCGCAGGGAGGCAAAATGAAAAACCTGACACTGGATGTAAATATTATCGATTTCCCATCAATCCCTGTGGCGATGTTGCCACATCGCTGTAGCCCTGAATTGCTCAACTACAGCGTGGCGAAATTTATCATGTGGCGTAAAGAAACGGGGCTTTCTCCTGTTAACCAAAGCCAGACTTTTGGTGTCGCCTGGGATGACCCTGCCACCACCGTACCGGAAGCGTTTCGCTTTGATATCTGCGGCAGCGTTAACGAACCGATTCCCGATAATCGTTATGGCGTGAGTAATGGTGAACTTACCGGTGGACGTTATGCCGTGGCCCGCCACGTTGGCGAGCTGGACGATATTTCACATACGGTATGGGGCATCATTCGCCACTGGCTGCCTGCAAGCGGCGAGAAAATGCGTAAAGCACCGATTCTGTTTCACTACACCAATCTTGCCGAAGGGGTAACAGAGCAGCGACTGGAAACGGATGTTTATGTGCCGTTGGCGTGATGAAGAATCTTTACCGGAGTGTGAGCCAAATCACTCGCTATCAGTTTAAGTTAACGATGCCACAGGCGTAATGTTGTCCGCTCAGACTCTGACGGCACAGGATTTTGTCCTTCCACACAGAAACCGCCATTGGCGGTTTTCCGCTGCATAATCCTCAGGATTATGTCTATAGCAAAGAGTTGTATATCAAGGCACATTGGTGCCTTTATCGCCGTCGGAGCACGTCCGGCGGCGCTATTCACGCTGATCTCCTGTGACTCGACGCGGCAGATAATGTAGTATCTCCGGCAATATTGCCCCTTTGAAGGCTGGCGAATAAGTTGAGGAATCAGAATTAATGAGCGATATGGCAGAGCGCCTTGCGCTACATGAATTTACGGAAAACGCCTACTTAAATTACTCCATGTACGTAATCATGGACCGTGCGTTGCCGTTTATTGGTGATGGTCTGAAACCTGTTCAGCGCCGCATTGTGTATGCGATGTCTGAACTGGGACTAAATGCCAGCGCCAAATTTAAAAAATCGGCCCGTACCGTCGGTGACGTACTGGGTAAATACCATCCGCACGGCGATAGCGCTTGTTATGAAGCGATGGTCCTGATGGCACAGCCGTTCTCTTACCGTTATCCGCTGGTTGATGGTCAGGGGAACTGGGGCGCGCCGGACGATCCGAAATCGTTCGCAGCAATGCGTTACACCGAATCCCGGTTGTCGAAATATTCCGAGCTGCTATTGAGCGAGCTGGGGCAGGGGACGGCTGACTGGGTGCCAAACTTCGACGGCACTTTGCAGGAGCCGAAAATGCTGCCTGCCCGTCTGCCAAACATTTTGCTTAACGGCACCACCGGTATTGCCGTCGGCATGGCGACCGATATTCCACCGCATAACCTGCGTGAAGTGGCTCAGGCAGCAATCGCGTTAATCGACCAGCCGAAAACCACGCTCGACCAGCTGCTGGATATCGTGCAGGGGCCGGATTATCCGACCGAAGCGGAAATCATCACCTCGCGTGCCGAGATCCGTAAAATCTACGAAAATGGTCGCGGTTCTGTGCGTATGCGCGCGGTGTGGAAGAAAGAAGACGGTGCGGTGGTTATCAGCGCATTGCCGCATCAGGTTTCTGGTGCGCGCGTACTGGAGCAAATTGCTGCGCAAATGCGCAACAAAAAGCTGCCGATGGTTGACGATCTGCGCGATGAGTCTGACCACGAGAACCCGACCCGTCTGGTGATTGTGCCGCGTTCCAACCGCGTGGATATGGATCAGGTGATGAATCACCTTTTCGCCACCACCGATCTGGAAAAGAGCTATCGTATTAACCTCAATATGATCGGTCTGGATGGGCGTCCGGCGGTGAAAAACCTGCTGGAAATCCTTTCCGAATGGCTGGTGTTCCGCCGTGATACCGTGCGCCGCCGTCTGAACTATCGTCTGGAGAAAGTCCTCAAGCGCCTGCATATTCTGGAAGGTTTGCTGGTGGCGTTTCTCAATATCGACGAAGTGATTGAGATCATTCGCAATGAAGATGAACCGAAACCGGCGCTGATGTCGCGGTTTGGCCTTACGGAAACCCAGGCGGAAGCGATCCTCGAACTGAAACTGCGTCATCTCGCCAAACTGGAAGAGATGAAGATTCGCGGTGAGCAGAGTGAGCTGGAAAAAGAGCGCGACCAGTTGCAAGGCATTCTGGCGTCCGAGCGTAAAATGAATAACCTGCTGAAGAAAGAACTGCAGGCAGACGCGCAAGCCTATGGTGACGATCGTCGTTCGCCGTTGCAGGAACGCGAAGAAGCGAAAGCGATGAGCGAGCACGACATGTTGCCGTCTGAACCTGTCACCATTGTGCTGTCGCAGATGGGCTGGGTACGCAGCGCTAAAGGCCATGACATCGACGCGCCGGGCCTGAATTATAAAGCGGGTGATAGTTTCAAAGCAGCGGTGAAAGGTAAGAGCAACCAACCGGTAGTGTTTGTTGACTCCACCGGTCGTAGCTATGCTATCGACCCGATTACGCTGCCGTCGGCACGTGGTCAGGGCGAGCCGCTCACCGGCAAATTAACGTTGCCGCCTGGGGCGACCGTTGACCATATGCTGATGGAAAGCGACGATCAGAAACTGCTGATGGCTTCCGATGCGGGTTACGGTTTCGTCTGTACCTTTAACGATCTGGTAGCGCGTAACCGTGCAGGTAAGGCTTTGATCACCTTACCGGAAAATGCCCATGTTATGCCGCCGGTGGTGATTGAAGATGCTTCCGATATGCTGCTGGCAATCACTCAGGCAGGCCGTATGTTGATGTTCCCGGTAAGCGATCTGCCGCAGCTGTCGAAGGGCAAAGGCAACAAGATTATCAACATTCCGTCGGCAGAAGCCGCGCGTGGCGAGGATGGTCTGGCGCAACTGTACGTTCTGCCGCCGCAAAGCACGCTGACCATTCATGTTGGGAAACGCAAAATTAAACTGCGTCCGGAAGAGCTACAGAAAGTCACTGGCGAACGTGGACGCCGCGGTACGTTGATGCGCGGTTTGCAGCGTATCGATCGTGTTGAGATCGACTCTCCTCGCCGTGCCAGCAGCGGTGATAGCGAAGAGTAATATGCCGGGGAGGGCGCTGTTTCCTCCCGCTTGCAAGGAACGCCGGATGAAACGTTAAGTCGTCATCCGGCAGCGTATTCAACCCCCGGAAACGATAAAAATTCCCTTGAAACCGTTGTTTATTCATGCGTTGCGATTAACAATACGCTTTTCCAGAGAGCGGCTTTTAACAATGCCCTAACCTGATTTCAGGTGACGTACAATGCCAGTCTCTCAGACCTTCAGAGGGTGTTATGCTATATATCTTTCGTCTTATTATTACCGTGATTTACAGCATCTTAGTCTGTGTATTCGGCTCCATTTACTGCCTTTTCAGCCCGCGTAACCCGAAACATGTAGCCACCTTTGGGCATATGTTTGGTCGTCTTGCGCCGCTGTTCGGCCTGAAAGTTGAGTGTCGCAAACCTGCAGATGCTGAAAGCTACGGCAATGCTATTTATATTGCTAACCACCAGAACAACTATGACATGGTGACAGCATCGAACATCGTGCAACCGCCGACGGTGACGGTAGGTAAAAAGAGTTTGCTGTGGATCCCCTTCTTTGGTCAGTTGTACTGGCTAACCGGCAACTTATTGATCGACAGAAATAACCGCACTAAAGCTCACGGCACCATTGCAGAAGTAGTGAATCACTTCAAAAAACGCCGTATTTCCATCTGGATGTTCCCGGAAGGTACCCGCAGCCGTGGTCGCGGCCTGCTGCCGTTCAAGACCGGAGCATTTCACGCGGCAATTGCGGCAGGCGTCCCGATTATTCCCGTGTGCGTCTCTACAACTTCGAATAAGATTAATCTTAATCGACTGCACAACGGCTTGGTTATTGTCGAAATGCTGCCGCCAATTGACGTGAGTCAGTATGGTAAAGACCAGGTTCGCGAGTTGGCTGCCTATTGTCGTTCGATAATGGAACAAAAAATCGCTGAGCTCGATAAAGAAGTCGCAGAACGCGAAGCCGCCGGAAGAGTTTAAGTCGGCAATCTGTATTTTTGCGGGAACACTTTCCTGCACGGTATTACTTTAGCCAGTTTTACATGGAGCAAATATGTCACTCAGTCGGCGTCAGTTCATTCAGGCATCGGGGATTGCACTTTGTGCAGGCGCTGTTCCCCTGAAGGCCAGCGCAGCCGGGCAACAGCAACCGCTACCCGTTCCGCCGCTGCTTGAATCTCGCCGTGGGCAACCGCTGTTTATGACTGTACAACGTGCGCACTGGTCATTTACGCCAGGAACGCGCGCATCGGTCTGGGGAATCAATGGTCGTTACCTGGGGCCGACTATCCGCGTCTGGAAGGGCGATGATGTTAAGCTGATCTACAGTAACCGCCTGACAGAAAATGTCTCAATGACGGTGTCTGGTTTACAGGTGCCTGGCCCGCTGATGGGCGGTCCGGCACGGATGATGTCGCCAAACGCTGACTGGGCACCCGTATTACCCATTCGCCAGAACGCAGCGACATTGTGGTATCACGCTAATACCCCCAATCGCACGGCTCAGCAGGTCTATAATGGCCTTGCCGGAATGTGGCTGGTGGAAGATGAAGTCAGCAAGTCGCTGCCTATCCCCAACCATTATGGTGTGGATGATTTTCCGGTCATTATCCAGGATAAACGGCTGGATAACTTTGGTACGCCAGAATACAACGAACCGGGAAGCGGCGGCTTTGTTGGAGATACGCTGCTGGTCAACGGTGTACAAAGCCCGTACGTTGAAGTCTCGCGTGGCTGGGTGCGCTTGCGTCTGTTGAACGCGTCGAACTCTCGTCGCTATCAACTACAGATGAGCGATGGTCGCCCGTTACATGTGATTTCTGGCGATCAGGGATTCTTGCCTGCTCCTGTATCGGTGAAGCAACTTTCGCTGGCACCAGGCGAGCGCCGCGAGATTCTGGTGGATATGAGCAACGGTGATGAAGTGTCGATCACCTGTGGCGAAGCGGCGAGCATTGTTGATCGTATTCGTGGCTTCTTTGAGCCATCCAGCATTCTGGTTTCTACGCTGGTGCTCACGTTGCGCCCGACCGGGCTACTGCCGCTGGTTACTGACAGCCTGCCGATGCGCCTGCTGCCAACTGAAATTATGGCCGGTTCGCCGATTCGCAGTCGCGATATCAGTCTGGGTGATGACCCGGGTATCAATGGGCAGCTGTGGGACGTCAACCGTATTGATGTCACCGCGCAGCAAGGAACGTGGGAACGCTGGACGGTACGCGCGGACGAGCCGCAAGCGTTCCATATTGAAGGCGTGATGTTCCAGATCCGTAACGTGAATGGCGCGATGCCGTTTCCGGAAGACAGAGGCTGGAAAGATACCGTTTGGGTTGACGGACAAGTGGAGCTGCTTGTTTATTTCGGTCAGCCTTCCTGGGCGCACTTCCCGTTCTACTTCAACAGTCAGACGCTGGAAATGGCGGACCGTGGCTCGATTGGGCAATTGTTGGTCAATCCGGTACCGTAATCGCCATACTCGCCCGAGAGGGCGAGTATGGAATACTTTTCGATTTCTCTTTCGTTCCGGCTTATAATCCCCGGCCTTTGATTATTTTTTTATCATTTCTGGAAGCAAAATGAGCTCTATCTCCCTGATCCAACCGGATCGCGACCTGTTCTCCTGGCCGCAGTACTGGGCCGCCTGTTTTGGACCGGCACCGTTTTTGCCGATGTCTCGTGAAGAGATGGATCAACTTGGCTGGGATAGCTGCGACATCATTTTGGTTACTGGCGACGCGTATGTCGATCACCCCAGCTTCGGGATGGCGATTTGCGGTCGTATGCTTGAAGCGCAGGGCTTTCGCGTCGGGATCATCGCCCAGCCAGACTGGAGCAGCAAAGACGATTTCATGCGTCTGGGTAAACCGAATCTGTTTTTCGGTGTTACTGCTGGCAACATGGACTCGATGATCAACCGCTATACTGCCGATCGCCGTTTACGTCATGACGATGCCTACACGCCGGATAACGTCGCGGGTAAGCGACCGGATCGCGCCACACTGGTTTATACCCAGCGTTGTAAAGAGGCGTGGAAAGATGTACCGGTGATCCTCGGCGGTATTGAGGCAAGTCTGCGCCGTACCGCGCATTATGATTACTGGTCCGATACCGTGCGCCGTTCCGTGCTGGTGGATTCCAAAGCCGACATGCTGATGTTCGGTAACGGTGAGCGTCCGCTGGTGGAAGTGGCGCATCGTCTGGCGATGGGTGAGCCGATTAGTGAAATCCGCGATGTGCGTAATACCGCGATTATCGTAAAAGAGGCGTTGCCAGGCTGGAGCGGTGTGGATTCCACCCGTCTTGATACTCCTGGGAAAATCGACCCGATCCCGCATCCGTATGGTGAAGATTTGCCGTGCGCGGATAACAAACCGGTGGCCCCGAAAAAGCAGGAAGCGAAAGCCGTAACCGTGCAGCCACCGCGCCCGAAACCGTGGGAAAAAACTTACGTATTGCTGCCTTCTTTCGAGAAAGTGAAGGGCGATAAAGTGCTGTACGCTCATGCTTCGCGTATTCTGCACCATGAAACCAACCCAGGCTGCGCGCGTGCGCTGATGCAAAAACATGGCGACCGCTATGTATGGATCAACCCGCCTGCCATCCCGCTTTCTACCGAAGAGATGGACAGCGTCTTTGCGCTGCCGTACAAGCGCGTGCCGCATCCGGCTTACGGTAATGCCCGAATTCCGGCTTACGAAATGATCCGTTTCTCTGTCAACATTATGCGCGGCTGCTTTGGCGGCTGCTCTTTCTGCTCTATTACCGAGCATGAAGGTCGCATTATTCAGAGCCGTTCGGAAGATTCGATCATCAACGAGATTGAAGCGATCCGCGACACCGTGCCAGGCTTTACGGGCGTGATTTCCGATCTCGGTGGGCCAACTGCCAACATGTATATGTTGCGCTGCAAATCGCCGCGCGCCGAGCAGACTTGCCGCCGTTTATCGTGCGTTTACCCGGATATTTGTCCTCATATGGACACTAACCACGAACCGACGATCAACCTCTATCGCCGCGCGCGTGATCTGAAAGGCATTAAAAAGATCCTCATCGCTTCCGGCGTGCGTTATGACATCGCCGTGGAAGATCCGCGCTATATCAAAGAGCTGGCGACCCATCACGTTGGCGGTTATCTGAAGATTGCCCCGGAACATACCGAAGAAGGGCCGTTGTCGAAGATGATGAAGCCGGGCATGGGCAGCTATGACCGCTTTAAAGAGCTGTTCGATACCTACTCGAAACAGGCAGGGAAAGAGCAGTATCTGATCCCGTATTTCATCTCTGCGCACCCCGGTACGCGTGATGAAGATATGGTGAATCTGGCGCTGTGGCTGAAAAAGCATCGCTTCCGTCTCGACCAGGTACAGAACTTCTACCCGTCGCCGTTGGCTAACTCCACCACCATGTATTACACCGGGAAAAACCCGCTGGCGAAGATTGGTTACAAGAGTGAAGACGTCTTCGTACCGAAGGGCGACAAACAGCGTCGTTTGCATAAAGCGTTGTTGCGTTACCACGATCCGGCAAACTGGCCGTTAATTCGCCAGGCGCTGGAAGCGATGGGTAAAAAGCATCTGATTGGCAGCCGTCGTGATTGTTTAGTGCCTGCGCCAACCATTGAAGAGATGCGTGAAGCGCGTCGCCAGAACCGCAATACCCGTCCGGCGTTGACTAAACATACGCCGATGGCGACCCAGCGTCAGACACCTGCTACGGCAAAAAAAGCGTCGTCTACGCCATCTCGCCCGGTGAATGCTGGTGCAAAGAAACGGCCTAAAGCGGCGGTTGGTCGTTAAGTGAAATGTGCCCGGCAGCAATGATACTGCCGGGAAATTTATAACCTTGGTTTATAAGGACTGTTACGAACGTCTAAGCGGTAATGCGCTCTTGCTGTTTCGTCTTTAACTTGCTGAATTTCCGGACGCAGGGCTTCAATATCCTGTTGCAGTTGATTAATTTTGTTATTCAATGCCTGAATATCATGTTCCAGGTGTTCAATTTTGGCATTGCTGGTACAGCCAACAAGACACAGCGCCAGCGGAATGGATAAGATAAGTTTGTTCATTATGAATTCCAGAACCGTCATTCCGCATACATACGTAAGCAGCGCAGGCAATCGAAATAGTCCTGGGCGTCAAGGCGCGTATTGGCTCTGTTAGCTTCGGATTTTGCCGCATAGATTTGCGGGCGTAATGCTTTCATATCCTGCTCAAGTCGGGCAATTTTGGCATTTAACGTCTGTACGTTGCTCGCCAGCTGATTGACCTTTTGCTCATTGACGCAGCCGCTGAGCAAGCAGGTTGCCAGAACAACAGCCCCCACGGTGAAAATCGTTTTCATATAGTATTCCCTTTTATTTATTGTTCCGACTAATTGTTATTTTATTCAGCTCATTGCTTTAATCTGGCGGCGGTTTTCACCTCAATCTGTTTAAGTAGGCTGCCGCTGTTTGGACGGATAAAATCAGCGATTTCCCACTTACCTTCGCGCCGCTGTAAAATCAATTCTTGCTCTTCGTTGTTGCCATTGGTCAGCGTAAAACGAACATGAATGCGGGCGGAATCGGCGGTTTTCTCCAGGACACGGATTTCATCAACGCGTGAAAATAGTGACTCTTCGCCAAAACAGATCGGATTGTCGTAAATAAATTGCCGTTCTATTTGCATATCTTCATCGGGATTGTTGGCAGTCTTGAAGGTGGTTTTATAGAAGGCATTGACCGCCTGGCGGTAAGAGTCGGAAACCACCCACGTCCACGGCCAGCTATAATCAGCAATATGTTCAAAGAGTTCGGCAACAAAGGCTTCCGGCTGTTCTTTTTGCAACGAAGCTACAGCGGCCAGCGTTTTTTCATTCTCGCTATTAACTGCTTGTAAGACGCTGCCATGATTGCTGACAATATCGTCAATGACCCAACGACCATTTTCCGCCACCATTTTCAGTGTCTGCGTGGTCTTTTCTTTATCGTCTTTAAAGATACGAAAGCGCACAACGGCATCGGCATGATCGGCGTCAGGTTGGGTTATCGCTACGCTTTCTAACACCAGATCGCCAAAATCCTGACAATCACAAACCGGATCATAATCCAGCCAGCCAATATTGCCCGGCAGCGTAAGATTGTCGTTCAAGGTAAGCGCCTGTTGAATACGCGAAGATGTTATCGCTCGCTCTCCGGTTTCACCGAAATAAGGCGTACTGGCATCTGATTTATAGTTCTGATAAATCTGCCGGACTGTTTGTTCTACGGTCTGTGAGGGAGGCTGTGCGTGTACGGTAAAACTTGCCAGGGCTGCTAAAAACAGAAGTATTATTTTCATCTGTTTTTCACCTCTCCGTTGCGTTCATCCCGGATGTAAATGAGTTGTTCCTTTAAGAGCTTCCGGCTCTGCATGATGATGCCCTTATATTTGGCGTTCCTGAACAAGGAAGAGTAACAATGGGCGTGACGCGAGGGGAATAAATGATTTCTGAAAAGTCCGGTAGCGGAACATTACCGCCACCGGGAGAATTTGCGCGTTAGCCGCCGAACTGGTCAGGATCGGGGCCGAGGCGTTTGCCCTGGTCGAGTTTGGCAATTTCACCTAGCTCGTCTTTGTCGAGACGGAAATCCCAGACATCAAAGTTTTCGGCAATACGTGAAGGTGTGACCGATTTCGGGATCACCACCAGGCCGCTATCCAGATGCCAGCGGATAACAATCTGCGCCGGGGTTTTGCCGTATTTATCTGCCAGCTCGCGAATGACTTTCTGATCGAAAACGCCTTTCCCACCTTGCGCTAATGGGCTCCAGGATTCGGTCTGGATTTTGTGTGTCGCGTTCCAGGCGTGAAGCTGGCGTTGCTGCATCAGCGGGTGGAGTTCAATCTGGTTTATCACCGGCGTCACGCCAGTTTCATCAATCAGGCGTTGCAGGTGGTGGATCTGGAAGTTGCACACGCCGATGCTTTTGATTAAGCCCTCTTTTTGCAATTCGATCATGCCCTTCCATGCTTCGACATAATGGTCGATAGCAGGAACGGGCCAGTGCATTAAGTAAAGGTCGACATAATCAAGCTGGAGTTTTTTCAGGCTGTCGAGCAGGGCTTCGCGGGGGCGCTTGTGGTCGTCGTTCCACAGTTTAGTGGTGATGAACAGTTCTTCTCTGTTAACTGAGGCATTTTTCAGGGCTTTGCCGACACCTTCTTCGTTCTTATAGGCCGCGGCGGTATCAATCGAGCGATAACCCACGTCTAACGCTTTTTGAATGGCGGTGATTACTTCCTCATTACTTGCTTGCCAGACGCCCAGTCCCAACTGGGGCATGACATTGCCATCCTGTAGCTTAATAACGGTTGGATTAGCCATACGTTCCTCCTTTATATGAACTCACCGGAGCTGGCTCCGGTGAGGTGTTGTGAACTTAAGTCTGGACGAAATGCCCGAAAACGAAAGTTTGAGGCGTAAAAAGCTTAGCGGGCGGCTTCGTATATGCGGCGGCTGACATCCAGCGTAATGTCATGATTTTCGCCCAGTTGGGTCATACCGTGCTCTTCCAGTTTTTTCAACAAAGCCGGGATGGAGCTGCCGTCCAGACCGTAGTCGGAGAGGTGGGTCGGCACGCCTAATTGCTCAAAGAAATTGCGGGTTGCGGCAATCGCGGCGTCAAGACGCTCATCGTCAGAACCTTCTGTGATGTTCCAGACGCGTTCAGCATATTGCAGCAGTTTAGCGCGTTTAGTGTCGCGTTTCTCATTCCACAGTGCAGGCAGGACGATAGCCAGCGTTTGCGCGTGATCCAGACCGTGCATCGCAGTCAGTTCGTGGCCCAGCATATGCGTTGCCCAATCCTGGGGTACACCTGCGCCAATTAAACCGTTCAGCGCCTGAGTCGCCGCCCACATAACGTTGGCGCGTACATCGTAGTTTTCTGGCTCTTTCAGGGCTTTCGGACCATCTTCGATCAGCGTCAGCAAAATGCCTTCTGCGAAACGGTCCTGAATTTTGGCATCAACCGGTTTGGTAACATACTGTTCCACGGTGTGCACAAAGGCATCCACTACACCGTTAGCCACCTGACGCGGCGGCAGAGTGTAGGTATAAACCGGATCGAGCACGGCAAATACCGGCTGAACATGGGCAGAATGGAACGCCTGCTTGTCGCCTGTAGTTTTACGGGAGATGACCGCACCTGCGTTGGATTCTGAACCGGTCGCTGGCAGCGTCAGCACACAGCCCATCGGGATAGCGCTTTTAATCTCTTTACCGCCCGTTTGCAGAATGTGCCACGGATCGATATTTTCTGGATAGTTAGCCGCCGCAGCGATAAATTTGGTGCCGTCCAGTACAGAACCGCCGCCAACCGCCAGCAGGAAGGTTACTTTCTGTTCGCGAACCAGTTTCACGGCATTCATCAGCGTTTCATAAGCCGGGTTTGGCTCAATACCGCCAAATTCCAGCACGTCCATGCCTTTCAGGGCATCCAGAACTTGATCGAGAACGCCGGTTTTTTTCACGCTGCCGCCGCCGTAGGTAATCAATACGCGTGCATCGTGAGGAATTTGTTCGCGTAAACCAGCGATTGCGCCTTTACCAAAAAGAATACGGGTTGGGGTGTGCAGATTAAAGTTGTTCATTACTTGCTCCCTTTGCTGGGTCAATATGAGGGCAGAGATCGGTCTGCCTGATGTTTTTCATTGTGGTCGCCAGCGCCGTACCTCTCAATGCTCATTTCTGCCAATGTCTTGCCTATTTCTCCAGAGTGCTGGAGAAATGCTACAAAATTGCGCACAATCAAATTGCCGCATTATTCCTAAGAAATTACGCGATATGAAACGTGAAGAGATTTGCCGCTTGCTGGCGGGTAAAGTTAATAAACTGAAAAATAAAGAAAATAGTTTGTCAGAGCTATTGCCCGATGTGCGTTTGTTGTATGGCGAGACGCCTTTCGCACGTACGCCGGTGATGTACGAGCCCGGCATCATAATTCTCTTTTCCGGGCATAAAATCGGTTATATCAATGAACGCGTGTTTCGTTATGATGCCAATGAATATCTGCTGCTGACGGTGCCGTTGCCGTTTGAGTGCGAAACTTATGCCACGTCAGAGGTACCGCTGGCAGGGGTGCGTCTCAATGTCGATGTTTTGCAGTTACAAGAGCTGTTGATGGACATTGGCGAAGATGAGCATTTTCGGCCGTCGATGGCAGCCAGCGGGATTAACTCTGCCACGTTATCAGAAGAGATTTTATGTGCGGCGGAGCGGTTACTCGATGTGATGGAGCGACCGCTGGATGCGCGTATTCTCGGCAAACAGATCATCCGCGAAATTCTGTACTACGTGCTGACCGGACCTTGCGGTGGCGCGTTACTGGCGCTGGTCAGCCGTCAGACCCACTTCAGCCTGATTAGTCGCGTGCTGAAACGAATTGAGAATAAATACACCGAAAACCTGAGCGTCGAGCAACTGGCGGCAGAAGCCAACATGAGCGTATCGGCGTTCCACCATAATTTTAAGTCTGTCACTAGCACCTCGCCGTTGCAGTATTTGAAGAATTACCGTCTGCATAAGGCGCGGATGATGATTATCCACGACGGCATGAAGGCCAGTGCAGCAGCGATGCGCGTCGGCTACGAAAGCGCGTCGCAATTTAGCCGTGAGTTTAAACGTTACTTTGGTGTGACACCGGGGGAGGATGCGGCAAGAATGCGGGCGATGCAGGGGAGTTAAATGCGTTCCCGGTACCGCAACCGGGAACGGGGGAAATTGTCAGGCGTTACAGTATTTCTTTTTAATCACCACAAACAGCGTGCCTAACAAGCCTGCAGTTAACAAGGCAATCGGCAGGATCATCAGGAATGTCATTACCTGATCTTCATGCCGTTTAACGAACGGAATCATGCTTAAGGCATAGCCGAAACTGGTTACTACGCTGACCCACAGCAATCCGCTTAGCCAGTTGAAAAACTGGAAGCGGCGGTTTGGCAGACCGGAAATACCCGCCATGGTTGGCAACAGCGTACGGACAAATGCGAGAAAACGTCCAGCCAGCAGCGCCAGCAGACCGTGACGGTCAAACATGCAGGTGGCGCGCTGGTGATATTTGGCAGGAAGCTGTGCCAGCCAGCCTTTCACCGTTTTAGTATTCCCTAACCAGCGCCCCTGAATATAACTTAACCAGCAGCCCAAACTTGCTGCGGCGGTCAGAATCGCAATCGTTGGCAGAAAATCCATAACCCCCTGGGCAATCAATGCGCCTGCCAGTATCAACAAGCTGTCGCCTGGCAAAAATGAGGCGGGCAGCAGGCCGTTTTCTAAAAACAGCGTGGCAAACATGACAAAGTAAACAACGCTAACAATATGAGGATCCGCCAGCGCGGCAAAGTCGTGTTGCCAGAGCGCAGCGATGATATCTTGAATAACAGCCATGGACTTTCCTGTGGAACAGCGTTTAAGCCTTTATCTGCCTATTGTACTCCTGAATCACCCGGGACGCCTTGATCCCGGACGCAACAATTTAAGACTTTTCACAATTAAATGTCTGCAAATTTGTCCAAACTGGCAACATTACACAATTCGCGCAAAACCGGCGTCCAGATCGGCAATCAAATCATCGACATCTTCCAGACCAATATGCAGGCGAATCAAGGTCCCGCTAAAATCGATCTCGCCTTGCGGGCGAATGGCGGCGATATGTTCTGGTTGATTTGCCAGGATCAACGATTCATACCCGCCCCACGAGTAGGCCATGCTGAATAAACTGAAGTTATCCAGATAGTTCGCCAGCTCTTCAGCATTGAGTTTTTTCTTAAGCACAAAGGAAAATAGTCCGCTGCTACCTGTAAAGTCTCGTTTCCAGAATTCGTGGCCTTTACTGCCAGGCAGAGCAGGGTGGTTAACTCGCGCTACTTGCGGATGTTCTGCCAGCCATTCAGCTACTTTCAGGCTACTTTCGTGATGTTGACGCAGGCGAACACCCAAAGTGCGCAGGCCACGGCTGGTTATATAGGCGGTATCGGCATCGACCATCTGCCCCATCAGATAGGCATTCTCCCGTAGCTGCTCCCAGCAACGGGCATTGCATACGGCAGTACCAATCATCGCATCTGAATGCCCAACCAGATATTTGGTAGCGGCCTGAATGGAAACATCAATGCCAAAATCCAGCGCCTTAAACAGCACGCCGGCCGCCCAGGTGTTATCGATCATAATGATGGCATCTGGCACTACACTGCGCACGGCGGCAACAATCGCCGGAACGTCGTGGACTTCCATGGTGATGGAGCCCGGGGATTCCAGAAACACGATTTTAGTGTTTGGCTGCACATGTTTAACGATATTTGCGCCAATCAGCGGATCAAACCACGATGTCGTTACGCCCAGTTTGCTGAGGATTTTGCTACAGAAATCCTGACTCGGTTCATAGGCGGTGTTGGTCATCAACACATGATCGCCCTGTTCGACAAAAGCAAGAATGGAATTAGCAACCGCTGCTGCTCCGCAGGGGAACAGCACGCAGCCTGCGCCACCTTCCAGTTCGCACATCGCTTCTTGTAAGGAGAAATGGGTTAACGTTCCACGCCGTCCATAAAACAACTCGCCATTGGCGCGATTGCGTGTCGCGTGTTTTTTGGCTTCCACACTGTCAAAGACCAGCGAAGACGCGCGCTGAATCACGCTATTTACCGCGCCGAGAGTGTATTTTTTGCTGCGTCCTGCGTTGACCAGTTGAGTATCAAGCTTGTTTTCCGCCATGTCGGGATTCCTGTTTTTATACGTCTGGATGTCTAAACTAGCATGAATATTCGCGGGCGCATCCTGAAGAATTGGCATAAAGCAGAAAATTTTTGCAAATGGCGTGCTGGTGACTTTTTTACTGCGTAAACGCAAGGAAAAGAAAGCAAAGGTACGGCAGTATGCAAATAGTAATGAGAACGACTATCAATTCGACGTCGTTTTGATATTATTATGCGCAGATTTTGTGACTTGCGTCCTGGAGATACACAGTGGGTAATAATTTAATGCAGACGGACCTTTCCGTCTGGGGTATGTATCAGCACGCCGATATTGTCGTTAAGTGCGTGATGATTGGGCTTATTTTAGCCTCCGTAGTCACCTGGGCAATCTTCTTCAGTAAGAGCGTTGAGTTCTTCAATCAGAAGCGTCGCCTGAAACGCGAACAGCAACTGCTGGCCCAAGCGCGTTCCTTGAACCAGGCCAACGATATCGCCGCTGATTTTGGTAGCAAAAGCTTAAGCCTGCATTTGCTCAATGAAGCGCAGGATGAGCTGGAACTGTCAGAAGGCAGCGACGATAACGAAGGTATTAAAGAACGTACCAGCTTCCGTCTGGAGCGTCGGGTCGCCGCCGTGGGGCGTCAAATGGGCCGCGGTAACGGCTACCTTGCAACCATCGGCGCGATTTCGCCGTTTGTGGGCCTCTTTGGTACGGTCTGGGGCATCATGAACAGCTTTATCGGTATTGCGCAAACGCAGACCACTAATCTGGCTGTCGTTGCGCCGGGTATCGCAGAAGCTCTGTTAGCAACGGCAATCGGCCTCGTGGCAGCGATTCCGGCGGTCGTTATCTATAACGTATTTGCACGTCAGATTGGCGGCTTTAAAGCGATGCTGGGTGATGTCGCAGCGCAGGTATTATTGCTGCAAAGTCGTGACCTGGATCTGGAAGCCAGCGCCGCTGCGCATCCGGTTCGTGTCGCCCAAAAATTACGCGCAGGATAATGTTCGATGGCAATGCATCTTAACGAAAACCTCGACGATAACGGCGAAATGCATGATATCAACGTGACGCCGTTTATCGACGTGATGTTGGTTCTGCTGATTATCTTTATGGTGGCAGCGCCGTTAGCGACGGTAGATGTGAAGGTGAACTTGCCTGCTTCTACCAGCACGCCGCAGCCTCGTCCGGAAAAACCGGTTTATCTGTCGGTGAAGGCGGACAACTCGATGTTTATCGGTAACGATCCGGTCACCGATGAAACAATGGTTACAGCGCTGAATGCGTTAACCGAAGGTAAGAAAGATACCACTATCTTCTTCCGTGCGGATAAAACTGTCGATTACGAGACGTTGATGAAGGTAATGGATATGCTGCACCAGGCGGGTTATCTAAAGATAGGTCTGGTTGGCGAAGAAACTGCCAAAGCGAAGTAAAGACAATTGCCTGATGCGCTACGCTTATCAGGCCTACAAAATATATTGCAACATATTGAATTTGCATGACATGTAGGCCGGATAAGGCGTTTAGACCGCATCCGGCAAGAGTTAAATGCATAATGATGCCCGGTTGCTTTTCACAACCGGGTATTTTTTAGCCTAAATGCTCGCCGCCGCACACGCCGTGCACTTCTGCGGTGACATAGCTCGACTCCTGACTTGCCAGATAAACATATACAGGGGCCAGTTCCGCCGGTTGCCCCGCACGCTTCATCGGCGTTTTCTGACCAAACTGCGGGATCTTATCCTGCGTCTGTCCGCCGGAAATTTGCAGTGCTGTCCAGATCGGGCCTGGCGCAACAATATTCACCCGAATACCTTTCTCCGCGACCTGTTTTGCCAGGCCTCGGCTGTAGTTCAGAATCGCCGCCTTCGTAGCCGCATAGTCCAGTAAATGCGGGCTTGGCTGGTATGCCTGGATTGACGAAGTGGTGATGATACTGGCACCTTTCGGTAGCAGGGGGATCGCTTCCTGGGTTAGCCAGAACAGTGCGAAAACGTTAATGGCAAACGTCTTTTGAAACTGTTCGCTGGTGAGGTCTGCAATATCAGGAATAGCAACCTGTTTCCCGGCGACCAGCGCCATAATATCCAGCCCGCCTAACGCCTTATGCGCTTCGTGAACCAGCGAACGGGCGAATTTCTCATCGCTTAAATCGCCTGGCAGCAGGACGGCTTTGCGTCCGCATTCTTCAATGATCTTTTTCACATCCTGAGCGTCTTCTTCTTCCACGGGAAGATAACTGATCGCTACGTCAGCGCCTTCACGCGCGTAAGCGATGGCGGCAGCACGACCGATTCCGGAATCGCCCCCTGTCACCAGTGCTTTACGATCTTTCAGGCGACCGCTACCAACATAGGTTTTCTCGCCGCAATCCGGCACCGGTGTCATTTTCGCCTGGATGCCTGGCGTCGGTTGTTTCTGTTTGGGATATTCACCAGTGTAATACTGCGTGGTCGGGTCTTTTAAATGAGACATTGTTTTTCTCCCTTCAGGTTCAACGTCCTTTAAGGGTAGACGCTCTCGATGCGTTGATAAGGGAACCAGGAAGATCCCTAAACCTCGGATTTATGCGACAAAGGTTTAACGGATATGTTGATTTGCTGTTGCGCGCTGTTTACTCAATTGCGATATACTGTTGCCCGTTTTAACTACACGACAGGAATGTATGGAACGTTTTCTTGAAAATGCAATGTATGCTTCTCGCTGGCTGCTTGCCCCCGTGTACTTTGGCCTTTCGCTGGCGTTAGTTGCTCTGGCGCTGAAGTTCTTCCAGGAGATTATTCACGTACTGCCGAATATCTTCTCGATGGCGGAATCAGATTTGATCCTCGTGTTGCTGTCGCTGGTGGATATGACGCTGGTTGGCGGTTTGCTGGTGATGGTGATGTTTTCCGGTTATGAGAATTTCGTCTCGCAGCTGGATATCTCCGAGAACAAAGAGAAGCTGAACTGGCTGGGGAAAATGGACGCAACGTCGCTGAAAAACAAAGTAGCAGCGTCGATTGTGGCAATTTCTTCCATTCACTTACTGCGCGTCTTTATGGATGCGAAAAATGTCCCTGATAACAAACTGATGTGGTACGTCATTATCCATCTGACGTTTGTGCTCTCTGCATTTGTGATGGGCTATCTTGACCGACTGACTCGTCATAATCACTGATCTGATTCGGGCGCGGTTCTCGCGCCCGTTATTAACAGGTCATTTATCGGAAGACGCCTGCCACAGATTCAGCTCGCCATCGGCGATATGCTGATCAATCTGCGCCAGCTCCTCGGTGCTAAATGTCAGATTATTCAGCGCCTGCACGTTCTCCTCAAGTTGCTCCGCGCGGCTGGCACCAATCAATACCGACGTCACGCGATCATCTTTCAGCAACCAGCTTAACGCCATTTGCGCCATTGATTGTCCACGCTGCTGTGCCATTTCATTCAATAACCGCAGGCTGTTGAGGTTGGCTTCGGTGAGCATTTTCGGCGTCAGACCACGAACTTTATTCCCTTCACGATGCATCCGTGAATCTTGCGGAATACCGTTGAGATATTTTCCGGTCAGCAATCCCTGAGCCAGAGGAGTAAAGGCAATGCAGCCCACGCCGTTATGTTGCAGGGTATCCAGCAGGCCGCTTTTATCCACCCAGCGGTTCAGTAAATTGTACGAAGGTTGATGAATTAACAGCGGAATTTTCCACTCGCGCAGCAACTCGACCATTTTTTGCGTCCGCTCTGGCGAGTAAGAGGAGATCCCGACATAAAGCGCCTTACCGCTTTGTACCGCATGAGCCAGCGCAGAGGCGGTTTCTTCCATCGGCGTATTTTCATCGACGCGATGAGAGTAAAAGATATCGACATACTCAAGCCCCATCCGCTTCAGGCTTTGGTCGAGGCTGGCGAGCAGGTATTTACGTGAGCCGCCAGAGCCGTACGGGCCGGGCCACATATCGTATCCGGCTTTGGTAGAGATAATCAGTTCATCGCGATAAGCGGCAAAATCCTCCCGCAGCAGGCGACCAAAGTTCTCTTCTGCGCTTCCTGGAGGCGGCCCGTAATTGTTGGCTAAATCAAAGTGCGTAATGCCCAAATCAAACGCTTTGCGCAGGATCGCACGCTGTGATTCCAGTGCGTTAACGTGACCGAAATTGTGCCATAAACCGAGCGATAACGCGGGCAGGCGTAAACCGCTTTTTCCGCAATAGCGGTATTGCATCTGCCCGTAACGTTCGGGATTCGCTAACCAGACCATGACCTCTCCTTTCCACCATTCAATTTCGAAACAATGTTTCCAGTTTAGCGATTTACCAGGGGGGATCCCGTAGCATCGCTCACAGTGTGACGAAAAATTGGGCAAAAACACGTGCTTATGCTTTGCTTAAAAAAACACCAATTGAGGAGTGCAATGATGCCGCGTCTGACCGCTAAAGATTTCCCACAAGAGTTGCTGGATTACTACGACTATTACGCTCACGGGAAAATTTCGAAACGTGAGTTCCTCAACCTTGCGGCGAAGTATACGGTGGGCGGGATGACGGCATTAGCGTTGTTTGATTTGCTCAAGCCAAATTATGCGCTGGCGACTCAGGTAGAGTTTACCGACCCGGAAATTGTTGCTGAGTACATCACGTATTCTTCGCCAAATGGTCACGGCGAGGTACGGGGTTATCTGGTGAAGCCCGCAAAGATGAGCGGCAAAACGCCAGCCGTGGTGGTGGTGCATGAGAATCGTGGACTGAATCCGTATATTGAAGATGTGGCACGGCGAGTAGCGAAGGCGGGGTATATCGCCCTTGCACCTGACGGCTTAAGTTCCGTTGGAGGTTATCCGGGTAATGATGATAAAGGTCGTGAGCTGCAACAGCAGGTTGATCCAACCAAACTGATGAATGATTTCTTTGCCGCAATTGAGTTTATGCAACGCTATCCGCAAGCGACAGGCAAAGTGGGTATTACCGGATTTTGCTATGGCGGTGGTGTATCGAACGCGGCGGCTGTCGCGTATCCGGAACTGGCCTGCGCGGTGCCGTTTTATGGTCGTCAGGCACCCACTGCCGATGTGGCGAAGATTGAAGCGCCTTTACTGCTCCACTACGCGGAACTGGATACCCGAATCAACGAGGGCTGGCCCGCTTACGAGGCGGCGTTGAAAGCCAATAATAAGGTCTATGAGGCGTATATCTATCCGGGGGTTAATCACGGATTCCATAATGATTCCACGCCCCGTTATGACAAATCTGCCGCCGATCTTGCCTGGCAAAGGACGCTGAAATGGTTCGATAAATATCTCTCCTGATAGGTTTATCTCTTACGGGATTACGTCTTAAACAAGCATGAAAAAATAGCGTGCGCAAAAGTCGTTCTTTGCCTAAAATATCGCTATATATGACAATATATATCGAATGAGGTGAACGATGAATAACCATTTTGGTAAAGGCTTAATGGCGGGATTAAAAGCAACGCATGCCGACAGTGCGGTTAATGTGACAAAATACTGTGCCGATTATAAACGCGGTTTTGTATTAGGCTACTCACACCGGATGTACGAAAAGACCGGAGATCGCCAGCTTAGCGCCTGGGAAGCAGGGATTCTGACGCGCCGCTATGGACTGGATAAAGAGATGGTAATGGATTTCTTTCGTGAGAATAATTCCTGTTCTACGTTGCGCTTTTTTATGGCCGGTTATCGCCTCGAAAATTGATCAAACATACGTATTATCTTGCTTTAATTAATTACACTAATGCTTATTCCCTTCGTTTTAGTGCCCCGCCGCAGTATCATGATATCGATAACCATAATAAATGTGTGGTAAATGGCGCATCGATCGCATTATTGATTTTGCGATTGAGGCAAAATATATGCCAGGTCTTCGCAACGGAATAACTATAAATGACTGGAGATAACACTCTCATCCATTCTCACGGCATTAACCGTCGTGATTTCATGAAGCTTTGTGCAGCATTAGCCGCCACCATGGGGTTAAGTAGCAAAGCCGCTGCAGAAATGGCCGAATCGGTTACTAACCCGCAGCGTCCGCCAGTTATCTGGATTGGCGCGCAGGAGTGCACCGGTTGTACGGAATCTCTGCTTCGTGCAACGCATCCAACGGTAGAAAACCTCGTGCTGGAGACTATCTCTCTCGAGTATCACGAAGTGCTTTCCGCCGCCTTCGGTCATCAGGTCGAAGAGAACAAACATAACGCTCTCGAGAAGTACAAAGGGCAGTATGTGTTAGTGGTGGATGGTTCCATCCCATTAAAAGATAATGGTATTTATTGCATGGTTGCCGGTGAGCCGATTGTGGATCACATCCGCAAAGCGGCGGAAGGCGCAGCAGCCATTATCGCTATCGGTTCCTGCTCTGCGTGGGGCGGTGTTGCCGCAGCTGGAGTTAACCCAACTGGCGCTGTCAGCCTGCAAGAAGTTCTGCCGGGCAAAACCGTTATCAACATTCCGGGCTGCCCACCGAACCCGCACAACTTCCTCGCGACCGTTGCGCACATCATCACTTACGGCAAACCGCCGAAACTGGATGACAAAAACCGTCCGACTTTCGCCTATGGCCGTCTGATTCACGAACACTGTGAACGTCGCCCGCACTTCGATGCTGGTCGCTTTGCGAAAGAGTTCGGCGACGAAGGCCACCGTGAAGGCTGGTGCCTGTACCATCTCGGCTGTAAAGGGCCGGAAACTTACGGCAACTGCTCAACGCTGCAATTCTGCGATGTTGGCGGTGTGTGGCCGGTGGCGATTGGTCACCCGTGCTATGGCTGTAACGAAGAAGGTATCGGCTTCCATAAAGGCATCCATCAGCTTGCCAACGTCGAAAACCAGACGCCGCGTTCGCAGAAACCAGATGTTAACGCTAAAGAGGGCGGCAACGTCTCTGCGGGCGCTATCGGTTTGCTCGGCGGTGTGGTTGGGCTGGTTGCCGGTGTCAGCGTGATGGCGGTGCGTGAACTGGGTCGTCAGCAAAAGAAAGATAACGCTGACTCACGGGGAGAATAACCGTGAACAGACGTAATTTTATTAAAGCAGCCTCCTGCGGGGCATTGCTGACGGGCGCGTTGCCGTCGGTCAGCCATGCGGCTGCTGAAAACCGCCCGCCAATTCCGGGATCGCTGGGTATGTTGTATGACTCGACGCTGTGCGTAGGCTGCCAGGCTTGCGTCACTAAGTGTCAGGATATCAACTTCCCTGAACGTAACCCACAAGGGGAACAGACCTGGTCGAACAACGACAAACTGTCGCCGTACACCAATAACATCATTCAGGTGTGGACCAGCGGCACGGGAGTCAACAAAGACCAGGAAGAGAACGGCTATGCGTACATTAAGAAACAGTGTATGCACTGCGTCGATCCGAACTGTGTCTCCGTGTGCCCGGTCTCCGCGCTGAAAAAAGATCCGAAAACCGGCATTGTCCATTACGACAAAGATGTGTGCACCGGCTGCCGTTACTGCATGGTCGCCTGCCCGTACAACGTGCCGAAGTACGACTACAACAACCCGTTTGGTGCGCTGCATAAGTGCGAGCTGTGCAACCAGAAAGGTGTGGAACGTCTCGATAAAGGGGGGCTGCCTGGCTGCGTAGAAGTGTGCCCGGCGGGCGCGGTGATTTTTGGTACGCGTGAAGAGCTGATGGCGGAGGCGAAAAAACGTCTGGCGCTGAAGCCTGGCAGCGAATACCACTATCCGCGTCAGACGCTGAAATCTGGCGACACTTACCTGCATACGGTGCCGAAATATTATCCGCATCTGTACGGCGAGAAAGAGGGCGGCGGTACTCAGGTACTGGTACTGACGGGTGTGCCTTATGAAAATCTCGACCTGCCGAAACTGGACGATCTTTCTACTGGTGCGCGTTCCGAACATGTTCAACACACCCTGTATAAAGGCATGATGCTACCACTGGCTGTGCTGGCGGGCTTAACCGTGCTGGTTCGTCGCAACACCAAAAACGACCATCACGACGGAGGAGACGATCATGAGTCATGATCCACAACCGCTGGGCGGCAAAATCATCAGTAAACCGGTCATGATTTTTGGACCGTTAATCGTCATCTGTATGCTCCTGATTGTGAAGCGTCTGGTGTTCGGTCTGGGCTCTGTCTCTGACCTGAACGGCGGCTTCCCGTGGGGCGTGTGGATCGCGTTTGACCTGTTGATCGGCACCGGCTTCGCCTGTGGCGGCTGGGCGCTGGCGTGGGCGGTATACGTCTTTAACCGTGGGCAATACCATCCGCTGGTACGTCCGGCACTGTTGGCAAGTCTGTTTGGTTACTCACTGGGTGGCTTGTCGATCACTATCGACGTGGGTCGCTACTGGAACCTGCCGTACTTCTACATTCCGGGTCACTTCAACGTGAACTCGGTACTGTTCGAGACGGCGGTCTGTATGACCATCTACATCGGCGTGATGGCACTGGAATTTGCTCCGGCATTGTTTGAACGTCTGGGCTGGAAAGTGTCGCTACAGCGTCTGAACAAGGTGATGTTCTTCATCATCGCGCTCGGCGCGCTGCTGCCAACTATGCACCAGTCTTCAATGGGGTCGCTGATGATCTCGGCGGGCTACAAGGTGCATCCGCTGTGGCAAAGCTATGAAATGTTGCCGCTGTTCTCGCTGCTGACGGCGTTCATCATGGGCTTCTCGATTGTCATTTTTGAAGGTTCGCTGGTACAGGCGGGTTTGCGTGGCAACGGTCCGGATGAGAAGAGCCTGTTCGTCAAGCTGACCAACACTATCAGCGTGCTGCTGGCGATTTTCATCGTGTTGCGCTTTGGCGAGCTGATCTATCGCGACAAGCTGTCGTTAGCGTTTGCCGGTGACTTCTACTCCGTGATGTTCTGGATTGAAGTCCTGCTGATGCTCTTCCCGCTGGTTGTTCTGCGTGTGGCGAAGCTGCGTAATGATTCCCGCATGCTGTTCCTGTCAGCACTGAGCGCACTGTTAGGTTGTGCAACCTGGCGTCTGACCTATTCGCTGGTGGCATTCAACCCGGGCGGCGGTTACGCCTACTTCCCGACCTGGGAAGAACTGTTGATTTCTATTGGTTTTGTGGCTATTGAGATTTGCGCTTACATCGTACTCATTCGTCTACTGCCGATACTTCCTCCTTTAAAACAAAACGATCATAATCGTCATGAGGCGAGCAAAGCATGAGCCAGAGAATTACTATTGATCCGGTAACCCGAATTGAAGGGCATTTACGCATCGATTGCGAAATCGAAAATGGCGTCGTTTCGAAAGCATGGGCTTCCGGTACCATGTGGCGCGGCATGGAAGAGATCGTGAAAAACCGCGATCCGCGCGATGCATGGATGATTGTGCAACGTATCTGTGGCGTATGTACTACCACTCACGCGCTCTCTTCTGTCCGTGCGGCAGAGAGTGCGCTGAATATCGACGTTCCGGTTAACGCGCAATACATCCGTAACATCATTCTGGCTGCGCACACCACGCATGACCATATCGTTCATTTCTATCAGCTTTCGGCGCTGGACTGGGTGGACATCACTTCTGCACTGCAAGCTGATCCAACCAAAGCCTCCGAAATGCTGAAAGGCGTTTCGACCTGGCATCTGAACAGCCCGGAAGAGTTCACCAAAGTTCAGAACAAGATCAAAGATCTGGTTGCCAGCGGTCAGTTGGGTATTTTCGCCAATGGCTACTGGGGTCACCCGGCAATGAAACTGCCGCCGGAAGTGAACCTGATTGCGGTAGCGCACTACCTGCAAGCGCTGGAGTGCCAGCGTGACGCTAACCGCGTCGTGGCGCTGCTGGGCGGTAAAACGCCGCACATTCAGAACCTGGCGGTAGGCGGTGTCGCGAACCCAATCAACCTCGACGGTCTGGGTGTGCTGAACCTTGAGCGCCTGATGTACATCAAGTCTTTCATCGACAAACTGAGCGACTTTGTTGAGCAGGTTTACAAGGTTGATACCGCGGTTATCGCCGCGTTCTATCCGGAATGGCTGACGCGCGGCAAAGGTGCGGTGAACTACCTGAGCGTGCCGGAATTCCCGACCGACAGCAAAAACGGTAGCTTCCTGTTCCCGGGCGGCTACATTGAGAATGCGGATCTGTCCTCGTATCGTCCGATCACTTCCCATTCCGATGAATATCTGATCAAAGGGATTCAGGAAAGTGCGAAGCACTCCTGGTATAAAGACGAAGCGCCGCAGGCACCGTGGGAAGGTACCACCATTCCGGCTTACGACGGTTGGTCTGACGACGGCAAATATTCCTGGGTGAAATCACCGACTTTCTACGGCAAAACGGTAGAAGTGGGTCCGCTGGCTAACATGCTGGTGAAACTGGCGTCAGGACGCGAGTCTACCCAGAACAAACTGAATGAAATCGTTGCGATTTATCAGAAACTGACTGGCAACACGCTGGAAGTGGCGCAGCTGCACTCCACGCTGGGCCGTATCATTGGTCGTACCGTTCACTGCTGCGAATTGCAGGATATCCTGCAAAACCAATACAGTGCGCTGATCACCAATATCGGCAAAGGCGATCACACCACCTTTGTGAAACCGAACATTCCGGCAACGGGTGAGTTCAAAGGTGTTGGCTTCCTTGAAGCACCGCGCGGTATGCTCTCTCACTGGATGGTGATTAAAGACGGTATCATCAGCAACTATCAGGCAGTTGTTCCATCAACCTGGAACTCTGGCCCGCGTAACTTCAATGATGACGTTGGTCCTTACGAGCAGTCGCTGGTGGGTACACCGGTTGCCGATCCGAATAAACCGCTGGAAGTGGTGCGTACCATTCACTCCTTCGACCCGTGCATGGCCTGTGCGGTACACGTAGTGGATGCCGACGGCAACGAAGTGGTTTCAGTGAAGGTTCTGTAATGCGTATTTTAGTCTTAGGGGTTGGCAATATTTTGCTGACCGATGAAGCCATCGGTGTGCGGATTGTCGAAGCATTAGAGCAACGATACATTCTGCCGGATTATGTTGAGATCCTCGATGGCGGCACGGCGGGAATGGAGCTGCTTGGCGACATGGCAAATCGCGATCATCTGATTATCGCCGATGCCATTGTGTCGAAAAAGAACGCGCCGGGAACGATGATGATCCTGCGGGATGAAGAAGTTCCGGCGTTGTTTACCAACAAAATCTCTCCGCATCAGCTTGGCCTGGCCGACGTATTGTCGGCCCTGCGCTTCACCGGCGAGTTTCCGAAAAAGCTGACCCTGGTCGGCGTGATCCCGGAATCGCTGGAGCCGCACATCGGCTTGACACCAACGGTTGAAGCGATGATTGAACCTGCGCTTGAGCAGGTTCTGGTTGCGCTGCGCGAATCAGGCGTGGAAGCCATCCCACGGGAGGCGACTCATGAATGAAGAGATAGCAGGTTTTCAGACCTCCCCGAAGGCGCAAGTACAGGCAGCGTTTGAAGAAATTGCCCGGCGTTCGATGCACGATCTCTCTTTTCTGCATCCTTCAATGCCGGTGTACGTTTCCGACTTTACGTTGTTCGAAGGTCAGTGGACGGGGTGTGTAATCACCCCATGGATGCTGAGTGCAGTTATCTTCCCCGGCCCGGATCAACTCTGGCCGCTGCGCAAAGTGAGTGAAAAAATTGGTCTGCAACTGCCGTATGGCACTATGACCTTTACTGTTGGTGAACTGGACGGTGTTTCGCAATACCTCTCCTGCTCGCTGATGTCGCCGCTTTCGCATAGCATGTCGATTGAAGAGGGCCAACGGCTGACGGATGACTGCGCGCGGATGATCCTTTCGCTGCCGGTCACCAATCCGGATGTACCACACGCAGGGCGTCGCGCCCTGCTGTTTGGCCGCAGGAGTGGCGAAAATGCATGAGTTGTCGCTTTGCCAGAGCGCCGTTGAAATTATCCAACGGCAGGCGGAGCAGCATGATGTTAAGCGCGTCACCGCCGTGTGGCTGGAAATTGGCGCGCTCTCCTGCGTTGAGGAGAGCGCCGTCCGTTTTAGTTTTGAAATTGTCTGCCACGGAACGGTGGCGCAAGGGTGCGATTTACATATCGTCTATAAACCCGCCCAGGCCTGGTGCTGGGATTGCAGCCAGGTGGTGGAGATTCATCAGCACGATGCGCAATGCCCGCTCTGTCATGGCGAGCGGTTGCGTGTCGATACCGGCGATTCGCTGATCGTCAAAAGTATTGAAGTTGAATAACCGGAGTTAACAATGTGTATTGGCGTTCCAGGCCAGGTGCTGGCTGTCGGTGAAGATATTCACCAGCTTGCGCAGGTTGAAGTATGTGGTATCAAGCGCGACGTGAATATCGCCCTGATTTGCGAAGGTAACCCTGCCGATCTGCTGGGCCAGTGGGTGCTGGTGCACGTCGGATTTGCCATGAGCATCATCGACGAAGATGAAGCCAAAGCCACATTAGACGCGCTGCGCCAGATGGATTACGACATTACCAGCGCGTGATGATTAGCTTTTGTAGGCCTGATAAGACGCGGCAGCGTCGCATCAGGCATTGTGCTCGATTGCCGGATGCGGCGTAAACGCCTTATCCGGCCTGGATCGGCCTGGATGGCTTGCTGCGACGAACACCAACCCTTACCCCTGACGCTTATCTTCCGTATTCGTCTCGAAATCACTGGCGTCATGGCGCTCATGCAACTGCTCATTCAGCGGTCCGTTGGTGCGGTTAACAATACGCCCACGCTTCACCGCCGGACGTTCGCCTACTTCTTTCGCCCAGCGTTGTACATGCTTATAACTGCCCGCATCAAGAAACTCTGCGGCATCATACACACCACCTAACACCACGTTGCCAAACCACGGCCAAATCGCCATATCTGCAATGGTGTACTCATCGCCCGCAACAAACTTATGCTGCGCCAGTTGCTTATCCAGCACGTCGAGCAGGCGCTTGGCTTCCATGGTAAAGCGGTTGATGGCGTATTCAATTTTCACCGGCGCGTAATGGTAAAAGTGACCAAAACCACCGCCGAGGAACGGCGCGGCACCCTGTAACCAGAACAGCCAGTTCATTGCTTCAGTACGTTTCGCCAGATCCTGCGGCAGGAAGTAGCCAAATTTCTCCGCCAGATAAAGCAGAATCGATCCAGACTCAAACACGCGGATCGGCGGAGTATGGGTATGATCGCGCAGCGCCGGGATCTTCGAGTTTGGGTTCACTTCGACAAAGCCGCTGGAGAATTGATCGCCATCGCCAATACGAATCAGCCAGGCGTCGTACTCTGCACCAGTAACGCCCAGCGCCAGCAGCTCCTCAAGCATAATCGTTACTTTCTGTCCGTTTGGCGTTCCCAGCGAATAGAGTTGCAGCGGATGTTTGCCCACCGGCAGCGTTTTTTCATGCGTCGGACCAGAAACCGGGCGATTGATATTGGCGAACGCGCCGCCAGCGGATTTATCCCACGTCCAGACTTTCGCGGGCTGATAAGTATTGTCTGTCATAGTGAGTTGCCTTCTGAGTGGTAGTGTTGAAGCAGTGTAGCAGGTCACTTGCTGTACAGAATGTGAATTTTTTAACCCTTTGCGCCAGCCGCTGCGATGAGGTGTATGATTAGTCTGACCTCTGTCCGGTTAATGTCGCTGAGCAGGTAATCAGAGCACAACAATTACGCCAACTGCTTAGGTTGTATTGTTAAAGGTAAAGTGATGAGCAAAGGAACGACCAGCCAGGATGCCCCGTTCGGGACATTATTGGGCTACGCCCCAGGTGGGGTAGCAATCTACTCTTCAGATTACAGTTCTCTCGATCCGCAGGAATACGAAGATGACGCCGTATTCCGTAGCTATATCGACGACGAATATATGGGCCACAAATGGCAATGCGTTGAATTTGCTCGCCGTTTTCTCTTTCTGAATTACGGTGTGGTCTTCACTGACGTGGGTATGGCGTGGGAGATTTTCTCGCTGCGCTTCCTGCGTGAAGTGGTTAATGACAACATCCTGCCATTGCAGGCATTTCCTAACGGCTCGCCGCGTGCGCCGGTCGCGGGTGCGCTTCTTATCTGGGATAAAGGCGGTGAATTTAAAGACACTGGCCATGTCGCCATCATTACCCAATTGCATGGCAACAAAGTCCGTATTGCGGAACAGAACGTGATTCATTCCCCGTTACCGCAAGGGCAACAGTGGACACGCGAGCTGGAGATGGTGGTCGAAAACGGCTGCTATACCCTTAAAGACACGTTTGATGACACCACCATTCTGGGCTGGATGATCCAGACGGAAGATACCGACTACAGCTTACCGCAGCCGGAAATTGCAGGCGAGCTGCTGAAAATCAGCGGAGCGCGTCTGGAAAACAAAGGCCAATTTGATGGTAAATGGCTGGATGAAAAAGATCCGCTGCAAAACGCCTACGTGCAGGCGAACGGTCAAGTGATCAATCAGGATCCGTATCATTTTTACACCATTACCGAGAGTGCCGAACAGGAGCTGATTAAAGCCACCAACGAGCTGCACTTGATGTATCTTCACGCTACCGACAAGGTGCTAAAAGATGACAATCTGCTGGCGCTGTTCGACATTCCGAAAATCCTCTGGCCGCGTTTGCGCCTCTCCTGGCAGCGTCGCCGTCACCATATGATCACCGGTCGTATGGATTTCTGCATGGACGAACGTGGCCTGAAGGTCTACGAATACAACGCCGATTCCGCCTCCTGTCATACCGAAGCGGGCTTGATCCTCGAACGTTGGGCGGAGCAGGGCTATAAAGGCAACGGCTTCAATCCTGCGGAAGGGCTGATTAACGAACTGGCTGGTGCCTGGAAACACAGTCGTGCACGTCCGTTTGTCCATATCATGCAGGACAAAGATATCGAGGAAAACTATCACGCGCAGTTTATGGAGCAGGCGCTGCACCAGGCGGGCTTTGAAACGCGTATCTTGCGTGGGTTGGATGAACTGGGCTGGGATGCTGCCGGGCAACTGATTGATGGGGAAGGGCGACTGGTTAACTGCGTGTGGAAAACCTGGGCGTGGGAAACCGCGTTTGATCAGATTCGTGAAGTTAGCGACCGTGAGTTTGCTGCGGTGCCGATCCGTACCGGTCATCCGCAAAATGAAGTGCGTTTAATTGACGTATTGCTGCGCCCGGAAGTGCTGGTCTTTGAGCCGCTGTGGACGGTGATCCCCGGCAACAAAGCGATTCTGCCGATCCTCTGGTCGCTGTTCCCGCACCATCGTTACCTACTGGATACCGATTTCACTGTTAATGATGAACTGGTAAAAACAGGTTACGCAGTGAAACCGATCGCCGGTCGCTGTGGCAGTAACATCGACCTCGTCAGCCATCATGAAGAGGTGCTGGACAAAACCAGCGGTAAATTTGCCGAGCAGAAAAACATTTACCAGCAACTGTGGTGCTTGCCGAAAGTGGACGGTAAATACATCCAGGTATGTACTTTCACCGTTGGCGGCAACTACGGTGGGACGTGTTTGCGCGGTGATGAATCACTGGTCATCAAAAAAGAGAGTGATATTGAACCGTTAATTGTCGTGAAAGAGTAATAGATGTTGTAGCAACCCCGTACTGATTATGAAGAATAATCAGTGCGGGGATTAATCAAAATATTCAATATTTATATATTTCAATGTCTATTCATTTTATATGTGAATATATTAACCAGCAGAATACCTGTGTTCTAATTATTTTTAAATATTTTGAATGAATGCTTATTGTTTGATACCCAAGAAATAACTCTCTTTTTATCGTTAAAAGATGATATTTCACTTTGCCCGCGCCGTGAAAGTCACTGATAATGCGTTCGTTCGTAAATTCAAAATGGCGTAATCTAATATATGCTAAATTTATTTGTTGGCCTTGATATATACACAGGGCTTTTGTTATTACTTGCTCTGGCATTTGTGTTGTTCTACGAAGCAATCAATGGTTTTCATGACACGGCGAATGCGGTGGCAACCGTTATTTATACTCGTGCCATGCAGCCACAGCTTGCCGTGGTGATGGCGGCATTTTTTAACTTTTTTGGCGTATTGCTAGGCGGACTTAGCGTTGCCTATGCCATTGTCCATATGTTGCCAACCGATTTGTTGCTGAATATGGGGTCAACTCACGGCCTGGCGATGGTCTTTTCCATGCTGCTGGCGGCGATTATCTGGAACCTGGGAACGTGGTTCTTTGGTTTACCGGCCTCCAGTTCGCATACCTTGATTGGTGCGATTATCGGCATCGGTTTAACCAACGCGCTTTTAACCGGCTCATCGGTGATGGATGCGTTAAACCTGCGTGAAGTGACCAAAATTTTCTCCTCGCTGATTGTTTCCCCTATCGTCGGCCTGGTCATTGCGGGAGGCCTGATATTCCTGCTGCGCCGCTACTGGAGCGGGACGAAAAAGCGTGACCGTATTCACCGCATTCCGGAAGATCGCAAAAAGAAAAAAGGCAAACGTAAGCCACCATTCTGGACGCGTATTGCGCTGATTGTTTCCGCTGCGGGCGTGGCGTTTTCGCACGGCGCGAACGACGGACAGAAAGGGATCGGCTTGGTGATGCTGGTACTGGTGGGGATTGCTCCTGCTGGTTTCGTCGTCAATATGAATGCGTCCGGCTATGAAATTACCCGTACCCGCGATGCCGTCACCAACTTTGAACACTATCTGCAACAGCATCCTGAACTGCCGCAGAAGTTGATTGCGATGGAACCTCCATTGCCTGCGGCATCGACTGATGGCACGCAAGTAACGGAGTTTCATTGTCATCCGGCAAATACCTTTGATGCGATTGCGCGCGTTAAAACGATGTTGCCAGGTAATATGGAAAGCTACGAACCGTTAAGCGTGAGTCAGCGCAGCCAGCTGCGCCGCATTATGCTGTGCATCTCTGATACCTCTGCGAAGCTGGCGAAACTGCCAGGCGTCAGTAAAGAAGATCAGAACCTGTTGAAAAAACTGCGCAGTGATATGTTAAGCACCATTGAGTACGCTCCGGTGTGGATCATCATGGCGGTAGCACTGGCGCTCGGCATTGGCACCATGATTGGCTGGCGTCGTGTAGCGATGACCATCGGTGAGAAGATTGGTAAGCGCGGCATGACGTATGCGCAAGGCATGGCGGCACAAATGACGGCGGCAGTGTCTATCGGCCTTGCCAGTTATATTGGGATGCCCGTCTCCACAACGCACGTACTCTCATCTGCGGTAGCAGGGACGATGGTGGTGGACGGCGGTGGGTTACAGCGTAAAACGGTAACCAGCATCCTGATGGCGTGGGTGTTTACTTTACCGGCGGCGATTTTTCTGTCCGGTGGGTTGTACTGGATAGCATTGCAGTTGATTTAACCTTCCTGAAAATGCCCGGTCCTGACGATCGGGCATTTCCATTTTTGACTAGTGATAACCACACGCGGTCATAAAATCCGTAATCGCTTTTTCTGCATCAACCAGCACCTTTTCCAGTGGCTGATTGGCGTCGATATCAACCAGTTGTGCACCACCAAAGGTTAACTGTGGCGTTATGGCAATCTTTCTCGCCAGCGATTCCCGTTTATGGTCGGGTTTACGCGCGCAGGCAACTTCAAGGTCAACATTGAGTTTGATAACCAGATCAGGCTTATGGCTCGCCATCCAGTGAAATGCTTTACGTTCCTGGCTTGCCAGCCATGAGACAAACCGGCCGCCTTCAACGTTAGGTGGGAACACCGTACCATCGTAAGCGCCAGGAATTTGGTCCTGAGGATAACGATCGGTTAAGACAATCAGCCCGCGACGACGGCAGGCGAGCATATGACGAAAGCGTAACAGTCGGCGGGCGACGAAAGCGGTGATCACCAGGGCCGGAACCGGACCCGGCAATTTTTTTGCCGTTTTCACTTCATTTTTTTCAATAGTCTTGTGCAGAGACTTTCCCATCAACGGTAATTTTGTCACTGCACGACCGACATTTCCGGCCTGTTTTCCTAAATGAACTCTTTCGGCAGCACCATATTTTTCGACAACGGTAATAAGATGTTCACACACCGTTGACTTGCCTGAACCATCGCTACCAATAACGGCAATTAATGGAGGTGTTATTGACTGCATGAATATATCCTTAAATTTAAATATCCATCCAAAATATTTATTTGGTTAATATGTTTTTATGAAAGCGTAATTCAGGTCAATGTCACAATTAACCATTGTCACAATAAGGTTGAACGGATATTCTGAGCACGGACCACGTAATATTCAATACATTATTTGCTGCCGGGTTTTTCGTGAATCAACGTAATATGTCAATAATTAATTCCACGCCAGTGCGTGTTATTGCCATTGTAGGATGTGATGGTTCAGGTAAATCGACCCTCACGGCAAGCCTGGTAAATGAACTGGCAGCAACAATGCCAACAGAACACATTTATCTCGGGCAATCGTCCGGGCGAATTGGCGAATGGATTTCACAGCTCCCTGTTATTGGCGCACCTTTTGGGCGTTATCTGCGAAGTAAAGCGGCACATGTGCACGAAAAGCCCTCCACACCGCCTGGCAATATTACTGCGCTGGTTATTTATCTGCTTTCCTGCTGGCGGGCGTATAAGTTTCGCAAAATGTTGTGTAAAAGCCAGCAAGGCTATCTGCTCATCACCGACCGCTACCCACAGGTTGAAGTGCCGGGTTTTCGCTTTGATGGCCCGCAACTGGCAAAAAACACGGGCGGTAACGGCTGGATAAAAATGTTAAGACAGCGCGAGCTCAAACTTTACCAATGGATGGCGTCTTATTTGCCCGTATTGTTGATTCGTCTTGGCATTGATGAACAAACCGCGTTTGCGCGTAAACCTGACCACCAACTGGCGGCGTTACAGGAAAAAATCGCTGTTACGCCGCAACTGACATTCAATGGCGCAAAGATCCTTGAACTGGATGGTCGGCAACCAGCCGATGAAATTCTGCAAGCGTCACTACGCGCAATTCACGCCGCGCTTTCCTGATCACCAAATGGATAGGGGATGATTTAACGAATGGATGCACTACAAACACAAACTGTTAATAGTACAACCGCGCCGCAGCCCAACTACATTCCGGGGCTGATTGCGGTGGTCGGGTGTGATGGCACCGGTAAATCCACACTGACCACTGACCTGGTGAAATCGCTGCAACAACACTGGCAAACCGAGCGCCGCTATCTGGGGCTGCTCTCCGGCGAAGACGGCGACAAAATCAAACGGTTGCCGCTCGTTGGCGTCTGGCTGGAACGGCGACTGGCGGCCAAATCCTCGAAAACCCAAAGCATGAAAACCAAATCTCCGGCGCTATGGGCGGCGGTGATTATGTACTGCTTCTCGCTGCGAAGAATGGCGAATCTACGCAAGGTTCAGCGACTGGCGCAAAGTGGCGTTCTGGTGGTCAGCGATCGCTTCCCGCAGGCTGAAATTTCGGGCTTTTATTATGACGGACCGGGGATTGGCGTCGAGCGTGCGACCGGGAAAATCAGCATGTTTCTGGCACAGCGCGAACGGCGTTTATACCAAAAAATGGCGCAATACCGTCCTGAATTAATTATTCGTTTGGGGATTGATATTGATACTGCCATCTCCCGCAAGCCTGACCATGACTATGCCGAGCTGCAGGACAAAATCGGTGTCATGTCGACGATTGGCTATAACGGCACAAAAATTCTTGAGATTGATTCCAGAGCGCCCTACAGCGAAGTGCTGGAACAGGCACAGAAGGCGGTTTCTCTGGTTGCAATCGTTTCTGACCGCCGAAGTTTAACTTAAGGTTGGCGGGATACTTTTTACTATCAACGATAAGGTCAGGCTGAATTGGCGGGGTTTAACATCAAACATTGGTTTGCAGATGGCGCGTTTCGCACCATTATTCGCAATAGCGCCTGGTTAGGCTCCAGTAATGTCGTGAGCGCTTTGCTGGGTCTGTTGGCGCTCTCGTGTGCCGGTAAAGGGATGACGCCCGCCATGTTTGGCGTACTGGTGATTGTGCAATCGTACGCCAAGTCGATCAGCGATTTTATTAAGTTTCAGACATGGCAGCTGGTGGTTCAGTACGGAACGCCAGCCTTGACCAATAATAATCCGCAGCAATTTCGCAATGTCGTCTCATTTTCCTTCTCGTTGGATATCGTCAGCGGCGCGGTGGCGATTGTCGGCGGCATTGCCTTACTCCCTTTTCTTTCCCATTCATTAGGTCTGGATGACCAAAGCTTTTGGCTGGCAGCGCTGTATTGCACGCTCATTCCTTCAATGGCTTCCTCCACACCGACCGGCATTCTGCGTGCGGTAGATCGCTTCGATTTGATTGCTGTACAGCAGGCGACGAAACCTTTTCTGCGCGCAGCGGGGAGCGTCGTAGCCTGGTATTTTGATTTTGGTTTTGCGGGTTTTGTTATTGCCTGGTACGCATCGAATCTGGTTGGCGGCACCATGTACTGGTGGTTTGCCGCGCGCGAATTACGCCGCAGAAATATCCATAACGCCTTCAAATTGAATTTGTTTGAGTCTGCCCGACACATTAAAGGCGCGTGGAGTTTTGTCTGGTCAACCAACATTGCCCACTCCATCTGGTCGGCACGTAACTCGTGCAGCACAGTGTTGGTGGGGATCGTGTTAGGACCCGCTGCCGCCGGGTTATTTAAAATCGCCATGACATTCTTCGATGCCGCCGGAACGCCAGCGGGTTTACTGGGCAAAAGTTTTTACCCAGAGGTGATGCGTTTAGATCCGCGCACCACCAGACCGTGGTTGTTAGGCGTGAAGTCCGGTTTACTGGCGGGCGGAATCGGTATTCTGGTGGCGCTCGCGGTGTTGATCGTCGGCAAGCCGCTCATTTCGCTGGTGTTTGGCGTTAAGTATCTCGAAGCGTATGACCTGATTCAGGTGATGCTTGGCGCAATTGTGATTTCGATGCTGGGCTTCCCACAGGAGTCATTGCTATTGATGGCGGGAAAACAGCGCGCTTTTCTCGTGGCGCAAACCATCGCCTCAATCGGCTACATCGTATTGCTGTTCATGTTCTGTCATCTGTTTGGCGTGCTGGGGGCTGCATTTGCTTACTTCGGTGGGCAATGTCTGGATGTGGTGCTCTCGTTAATTCCAACCTTAAAGGCATTTTTTCAGCGCCATTCCTTGCTTTATAACGCAGCCGGAGAGAAATCCTGATGATGAGAAAATATTTCCCGCTTGAGGCGAGCGAGCGTCTATTTATTGCAGTTGAAGAAGATGATGTCGTTGATGCGCAGGTCAGTTTACCGCCGACTATCGCAACAGGTTGTACCACCGAAATCATTCATGATAATTACGCGTTATGCCTGCAATTCTGGCTGAATGGCGTTGATCGTCAGGAATTACTGCGTTTAATCCACAAACAAGCCAAAGGCGAGGGGCTTACGGCTGACGAGCGTAAACAGTTTAAATATATGCGGGCGCGTTATAAGCATCTACGTTTTGCCCAACGGTTGTATTTAAAAAAGCATCAGGCCGGATTTTTATTTGGCAAAACGACCGTTTTTCTTGGACGTTTTCAGGACGGCTTTCGTAACGGTAAGAAAAATATTGTGTCGTTTTACGGCAACCTTTTACGGATTTATTTAAGCTCTCCGGTCTGGTTGTTGGTGAACTATTCATTACGCCATAGCCAGTTAGAAAGCGTAAGCGGTTTTATTGCCTATCGGCAAAAGCAAATGCACCTCCTGAAAGAGATTATTGCCAAACCACGGCTAACTGGCAGGGAATTTCATGATGTACGAAAAATAATCAGCCAGCAGGTTTCTTATTACGACACCCTAAGATCGCTTGATCCTGAAAATAAAGAAGCGTTACAGATTTCCCGCTTCCTCGCCGCCATTAATGGCCTGATGGGGGATAAACACGACGACATGGTGGCGGATGATATGGAAAACCGCCAGTCGTATGATGCACCGATGGCGCTGGATAGCGATATTCGTCAGCGTTTAGAACTGCTGATTTCGCGTTTTCCGCTATAACCGGAGCAATGATGTCATCTCGTTTGATTATTGCGCTGATTATCATGCTCTTAGCCCCGGGTGTGCAGGCGCACAATTTCGTCACTGGTAAAACGGTTACCCCTGTTTATATCCAGGAAGGCGGCGAGCTGCTTCTGAATAGCGACGACGAAATTCACTACCAAAAGTGGAACAGCACACAGCTGGCGGGAAAAGTCCGCATTATTCAGTATATCGCCGGGCGTAAGTCGGCGAAGAAAAAGAACTCACTGTTAATTAAAGCGGTTGAAGCGGCAAACTTTCCGCAGGATCGTTTTCAGCCCACCACCATTGTGAACACCGATGATGCCATCTTTGGTACTGGCTATTTTGTCGTTGGCAAAATCGAAAAAAATAAACGCCGCTATCCGTGGGCGCAATTCGTTATTGACGGCAATGGACAGGGACGCGTTGTCTGGCGGTTGCCGGAGCAGAGTTCAACCATTCTGGTGCTGAATAAAGCCGGGCAAATTCAGTGGGCAAAGGACGGCAGCCTGACGCCGGAAGAGGTAGATCATGTCATTGCGCTGGCGCAGAAGCTGATCAATGAATAAAAATTCAAAGGATTGAGGGCGTTAGTGAGATGAAGCTGGTTGAACACTACATCATGCGTGGTACGCGCCGTCTGGTGCTGATTATCGTCGGTTTTCTGATCTTTATTTTCGCCAGCTACTCCGCACAGCGTTATCTGACCGAAGCGGCAAATGGGACATTAGCTCTTGATGTTGTGCTGGATATTGTTTTCTACAAGGTGCTGATTGCACTGGAGATGTTGTTACCTGTTGGACTGTATGTGTCAGTTGGCGTGACGCTAGGGCAGATGTATACCGACTCGGAAATTACCGCTATTTCTGCGGCGGGGGGGAGTCCGGGACGCTTGTACAAAGCCGTTCTTTATCTGGCGATACCGCTAAGTATTTTTGTCACCCTTCTGTCGATGTATGGTCGTCCGTGGGCTTATGCGCAGATTTATCAACTGGAGCAACAGTCGCAGTCGGAGCTGGATGTTCGCCAGTTGCGGGCAAAGAAATTTAACACTAACGATAACGGACGAATGATCCTTTCGCAGACGGTTGATCAGGATAATAATCGCCTGACTGACGTGCTGATTTATACTTCTACTGCCAATCGAACCCGTATTTTCCGCGCCCGTTCGGTTGATGTAGTTGACCCATCACCCGAGAAACCGACCGTTATGTTGCATAACGGGACCGCCTATCTTCTCGATCATCAGGGGCGTGACGACAACGAACAGATCTACCGTAATCTGCAATTGCATCTGAATCCGCTGGATCAAAGCCCTAACGTCAAACGCAAAGCAAAATCGGTCACGGAGCTGGCGCGCTCCGCCTTTCCTGCCGATCATGCCGAACTGCAATGGCGACAAAGCCGTGGCCTGACAGCATTGTTGATGGCGCTGCTGGCCATTTCATTAAGTCGGGTAAAACCGCGGCAAGGGCGATTTTCAACGTTATTGCCACTGACGTTGCTGTTTGTTGCCATTTTTTATGGCGGCGACGTCTGCCGTACGCTGGTGGCTAACGGCGCGATTCCCCTCATTCCTGGTTTGTGGTTAGTACCCGGACTCATGCTAATGGGCCTGCTGATGCTGGTAGCACGCGACTTCTCTTTGCTGCAGAAATTTTCCCGATGAATGTTTTCAGTCGCTATTTAATCCGTCATCTCTTTCTCGGTTTTGCCGCCGCCGCAGGGCTATTGCTGCCGCTCTTTACCACCTTCAACCTGATTAACGAACTGGATGATGTCAGCCCGGGTGGTTATCGCTGGACTCAGGCGGTGCTGGTGGTGCTGATGACCTTACCGCGCACACTGGTCGAACTTTCGCCGTTTATCGCCTTATTGGGAGGGATTGTCGGCCTGGGGCAGTTATCGAAAAACAGTGAGCTTACCGCCATTCGCAGCACGGGGTTTTCTATCTTCCGTATTGCACTGGTGGCGCTGGTTGCCGGGATATTGTGGACTGTTTCATTAGGCACGATAGATGAGTGGGTGGCGTCGCCATTGCAGCAACAGGCGCTGCAAATCAAATCGACTGCCACTGCGTTGGGGGAGGACGATGACATTACCGGCAATATGCTGTGGGCCAGGCGTGGTAATGAATTTGTGACGGTGAAATCGCTGAACGAGCAGGGCCAGCCGGTGGGCGTGGAGATATTTCATTACCGCGACGATCTCTCGCTCGAATCCTACATTTATGCACGCAGTGCCACCATTGAAGACGACAAAACGTGGATCCTGCATGGTGTGAATCATAAAAAATGGCTGAATGGCAAAGAAACGCTGGAAACATCTGATAATCTTGCCTGGCAATCGGCCTTCACCAGTATGAATCTTGAAGAGTTATCGATGCCGGGAAATACTTTTTCTGTCCGTCAACTTAATCATTACATCCATTATTTGCAGGAAACCGGGCAACCCAGCAGCGAATACCGCCTTGCACTGTGGGAAAAACTGGGACAACCCATCTTGACCCTGGCGATGATTTTGCTGGCTGTGCCGTTTACCTTTAGTGCCCCGCGTTCGCCTGGGATGGGTAGCCGTCTCGCTGTAGGCGTCATCGTGGGCTTACTCACCTGGATCAGCTATCAAATCATGGTCAATCTGGGATTGCTATTTGCGTTGAGCGCACCTGTTACCGCGCTCGGTTTACCGATAGCGTTTATGCTGGTGGCGTTGAGCCTGGTGTATTGGTATGACAGTCAACATTAAACCCGCCGTGGCGCAGCACCACAGCGGGCTCACATTACTGCTTCAGAGTAGCAAATGCCTGAATGATGGCATCGATTTGCTCACGAGTGTGGGCAGCGTTTACGCTACAGCGCAGCAGCGTGATGCCTGCAGGCGCGGCAGGTGGCAGGATAAGATTCACATAAACGCCCAGCGAAATAAGCTCGCGCCAGATGCGTAAACCTTCCTCTTTCGAACCGATTATTACTGGCACTACCGGGCTAATATGTGAACTTAACTCGTAACCCAGTTTTTGCAGACCGTCATACAGATGGTTGGCGTTATCCATCAGCTTTTGCCGCAACTCTGGTTGTGAGGCAATGGTTCTTAACGACGAGCGCACGGTCGCAATGCAGGACGGAGAAGGAGAGGCGGTAAAAATATACGGGCGGCTGCCGTAGCGCAGCACTTCCATCGCTTCCGAACCGACAGCAAAACCGCCAATCGAGGCCAGACTTTTACTGAAAGTACCAACGATAATATCCACATCATCTTCAACGCCAACGGCTTCAACCAGTCCGCGCCCCGTTGCGCCTAACACGCCAAACGAATGTGCTTCATCGACAATCAAATAACCACCAAGACGACGTTTGATATCAACAATTTCTGCCAGCGGCGCAACGTCACCGAGCATACTGTAGATGCCTTCAACGATGATAATCGCCTCTTTTGCCCGTTCACCGAGGCGAACCATGCGCCGTTCCAGATCTTTAGCATCGTTATGGCGGAAACGAATAATTTCCGCTCCACCGAGAGAACAGGCGTCATAAATACTGGCGTGGCTGTCGGCATCCAGTAACACTACGGCGTTATGGTCGGCAAGCGCGCTGATGACGCCTAAATTCGCGGTATAACCGGTTGAAAAAACGATAGCGGAAGGGCGCTTGAAAAACTCGGCAATCTCTTTCTCTAACGCCAGATGCGGCGCATAACTGCCGTTTGCCATACGAGAACCGGTGGTGCCGGTGCCTTGGGCCGCTAACGCTGCCTGACCTTCGGCGATGGCATCATGATTGAAGGTTAAACCGAGATAATTATTGGTCCCGGCCAGGATCACGTTTTTATCGCCGATCCGGCCTTCGGTGGCGGAATACACTTCATCAATACAGGTACCAAACGGCGTTAACCCGTTGTCACTAAATTGCAGTCGCTCGCCAGCAAGGCGAGCATATTTATCGTATAGCCCCATTATTTATTCTCCAGCCATGGAAGTAGAGTTTCCATTAATTGCGCAGGGGTTTTGACATCCAGCAGAATATTAATAGGAATGGAAATATCGAATCTGTCTTCCAGCATCATTAAGAGATCCATCACTTTGATCGACTCCAGGCCAAGATCGTTGACGAGATCGCTGTCGGGCTTAATTTCCACACCGTTTTCGACCAAATCCTGTAAACAGGAAAGGATGTAATCCATTACTATTTCACGATTTACCATAGAAACGTTAACACACCTTTAAACAAGACAATCAAAATAGCCCGTTGCGTAATGCGTGTTCCAGGCTAATCCCGGGAAACCAATTAATATCTTCAGAAATACGGTTATTACTTGCCGACCAGTCGGCGTGGGTTAATTCACGGATTTTCGAGCGGGTCAGCATAGGTTCTTTACCTGCCAGGCGACTCAACGCGGTACTGATATCCGCAAGGCAGGTGAGTACCGACAGAGGAATACCAACCATTCGAACGGAACCGCAACGGGCGTCGGCGGCAAGTTGCTGTACGCGTTGCCAGTCATAGCCGCCGGCGACGCCATCGCATAATTCATAGGTTTGCGTCTGTACAGTTTCGGCGCTTAACCACTGCCCCACGGCTTGCGCGAAATCGGTGACGTGCAGGAAAGAGAGCTGTGTATCTGGCGCACCAAGTCGTGGCAGCAGGCCGCGCAGCATCCAGTCAAACAGCGGTTTTAACTCTTTATCGCCGGGACCATACACGGCTGTCGGGCGAAAAATGCCCAGCGTAATTTCGTCAGCCATTGCGGTCAGTCGTTGTTCGGCGACGTGTTTGGAATTTGCGTACCAGGAGAGTTCGGGATGGCGCGCCGCCAGCGAAGAGATAAACAGAAAACGTTGGCAAAAGCCGCTCTCTTTTGCCGCTTGCATCAGGCGCAGGCTGCCGTCAACGTTACATCGGGTAAAAATCTCTTCTTTGTGTCCGCGCACTTGCCCGGCGCAATGGACCACCGCGCTGGCTCCGGCAACCAGTTCCCTAAGTGAATGTGTATCTTCCAGCGAACCGCGCACCCAGATGAGATTATCATTGACGTGAGCGCGGGCAGTACGCGTCAATGCGCGAACGTGAAAGCCGCGGGCGAGCAGGTTATCGATAATATATTTACCGATAAACCCGGTAGCGCCCGTCACCGCGACAGTTTGATTCATGCCATGGATTCCTGCACATGAAGGCTTGCAGCATAACGTTTTTTCGCTTCCGCACGGGCAGGCTTGCCGGAGGACGTTCGGGGAATACTGTGGGGCGGCAACAGATCGATAGCCGCTGTTACGCCAAATTCGCTTTGGATCCGTGCTGCCAGTGCGTGGATAAGCTGCCCACGACGTTCTTCGTCGCTGATCCTACACTGGATCTGCAAAATGATTTTTTCCTGGGCGGTAACAAAAGCAATCGCATCGCCAGAATGAATTTCCGGTTCCTGTTCCGCAATATATTCAATATCCTGCGGCCAGATATTACGGCCACGAATAATAATCAGATCTTTAATGCGCCCGGTGACATACAGATAACCGTCCAGCAGATAACCGAGGTCGCCGGTATCTAACCAGCCCGTCGCGGCAATCTCGTCTTGCGAAACCTGGTCGCCAAAGTAACCGCTCATCAGGCTGGGGCCGGAGATGCAAATATGGCCTACCACACGTTCCGCGACCGGCATACCTGCTTCATTGCGGATTTCAATGCCATGTTCCGGCAACGCTTTACCGCAGTTGACGAAAGTCGATACGGCGCGTGTTTCAGCACCCGGCGCGACGGCTTTGCCCTGATATTCAAGGATGTCGCGATCCACTTCGTTAACCACAACCCCGGAGGCTTCATCAGAGAAGCTGACAGCCAGCGCATTTTCTGCCAGTCCGTAGCACGGCATGAAAGTTTTATCGTCAAAGTTAACCTGACGGAAACATTCAGCGAATTGATGGAGTTGTTCTGCGGAGATCGGCTCAGCACCAATACCAGCAACGCGCCAGCAGGAAAGATCCAGTTCAGCGAGATCTTTTTCATTCACGCGGCGCTGGCACAATTCATAGCCAAACGGCGGCGCAACAGAAACGGTGCCGCGATTTTTACTGATCAATTTAAGCCATTGCAGAGGACGCATGGCAAAATCCTGAGTGCGCAAATAATCTACTGAGAGCTGCGTGGCGACGGGGGTCAGGAGAAAGCCGACCAGTCCCATATCATGGTAGAAAGGCAGCCAGGAGACGCAGCGGTCGCCAGGGCGTAATTTAATGCCATCGTGGCTTATAGCACGTAGATTAGCCATCACTTCGCGATGGGTGATAATGACGCCACGGGGAAAACGGGTGCTGCCGGAGGTGTACTGGAGGTAGGCGATATCGTTCGGAACTGGACGCTGGAGTACAACATCGGCTTCCGGTAATGCCTTAAACCAGGCGTGGCTTAAAACATGTAATTCGGGGTTGTTATGCGTAGCAGCATTGACCAGTGGCAACCACTCATCACCAGTGATAATGGCTGCGGGCTGGCAACTTGCCAGTAAACCCTGCAGTTTGGCGCTCCAGGAATCCCGCTGACCGACGCCCATTGGAATTGCCAACGGGACGGCGACTAAGCCGGCATACTGGCAGGCAAAAAAAGCCTCTACAAACCCGCTACTCGTTTCGGCAATCAGCGCCACGCGATCGCCTTTTTTCAGATTCAGTGATAACAACCGCTTCGCACCAGCTTCGGCACGCGCTTTTAACGTCTGATATTCCAGTTGATCTTCAAGTTGGCAACGTCTGTCATAAAAATTCATTCCGGCGCTACTCAGAGCGGCGTAGTCCAAAGCATCAACCAGCGTTGGAAAATCGGCATAGCGCATAGGTAGGGAATGCGTAAAGATGTTATTAGACATATACACCACGAAAAAAATTGGATATCAGAAATAAAATGACAATAATGCGGTGGATTATATAGGCATAAAAGATAAATGAGATAGTATTTTCATCGGTGCGATATTGAACATTGATTTAAATAATAGGTTTGGCTTTGTTGTTTTTATTGTGAATGATATTTAATTTATGAATATATTAAGAAGAAGCCTTGTTTGGTTGCCTTAAATCGACAAAAGGCATTGAGGCGCTTCTGTGTAGTCTCTGACCTTATCTTAATTATTAATAAATACTATTTATTCTTTGTTTGTATTCATTGGGTTGATTATTAAGATGCCGTTCGTTGCTGTTGCAATCTGTTTGTCACCGTTAATTATTTGTTATCCACAGAGATATGGAATGCGATCTGCTGATGATTAAAATTGAAAAAGTAATTAATAAAAATGACCTTAAGGCATTTATCGCTTTTCCGTCATCACTTTATCCCGATGATCCAAACTGGATACCCCCTTTGTTCATTGAACGCAGCGAGCATTTGTCGGCGAAGAATCCGGGGACGGACCATATTATCTGGCAGGCGTGGGTAGCAAAAAAAGCGGGGCAGATAGTCGGGCGGATTACCGCGCAAATCGATACCTTGCACCGCGAGCGTTACGGTGACGATACCGGTCATTTTGGCATGATTGACGCCATTGATGATCCGCAGGTTTTTGCCGCGTTGTTTGGCGCAGCGGAAGCATGGTTGAAGTTACAAGGCGCAAGTAAGATCAGCGGGCCTTTCAGCCTGAATATCAATCAGGAAAGCGGATTACTGATTGAAGGTTTCGACACTCCGCCCTGTGCGATGATGCCGCACGGTAAACCGTGGTATGCCGCGCATATTGAACAATTGGGTTATCACAAAGGTATTGATTTACTGGCGTGGTGGATGCAACGAACCGATCTCACGTTCTCTCCGGCGCTAAAAAAACTGATGGATCAGGTGCGCAAAAAGGTGACCATTCGCTGCATCAAGCGCCAGCGGTTTGCCGAAGAGATGCTGATCCTGCGTGAGATTTTCAACTCTGGCTGGCAGCACAACTGGGGATTTGTGCCGTTTACCGAACATGAATTTGCGACCATGGGCGATCAACTTAAATATCTGGTGCCGGACGATATGATCTACATCGCTGAGATTGGTTCTGCACCCTGCGCGTTTATAGTCGGCTTGCCGAACATCAACGAGGCGATTGCCGATCTGAACGGATCGCTCTTTCCCTTCGGCTGGGCAAAATTGCTGTGGCGCTTAAAAGTCAGCGGTGTGCGAACTGCGCGAGTGCCGCTGATGGGCGTGCGTGACGAGTATCAGTTCAGCCGCATCGGCCCGGTGATTGCGCTGTTATTGATTGAAGCCTTACGCGATCCGTTTGCTCGCCGGAAGATCGATGCGCTGGAGATGTCATGGATCCTCGAAACCAATACAGGCATGAATAACATGCTGGAACGCATTGGAGCGGAGCCGTACAAGCGTTACCGATTGTATGAAAAGCAGATTTGATGGCAGTCACCCCTGCTTCATCTCCAGCGGCACCGCCGAGCGAATCAAATGGTGGCCTTCCAGTTCGATATCGTGGAGATTCTTTTTCACGGTCCGCACATGATCACGTGCGGCGCGCTGGGCGACGTGCGGCAGTCGCTGCAACACCGCGTTGTAGATCCGCGCATGTTGGCGATCGATCTGCTTTTTTTGCTGTGGTCGATGGTAGAGATTATTTACGCTGGCAAACACTGAATTAAACATCAGATCGGTCAATGATTGCAGCGTAAAAACTAGCACCTGATTGTGGGAAGCCTGACAAATGGCAAGATGGAAAGCATGATCCAGCTGCGCGTGTTCGATCAGCGAAATTTCTTTGTTGTTTTCACTGGCGGCGAGCATTTTTTCATAACAGCGGGTTATCAAAACAAAATCCGCCTGGGTTCCCAGCGTAGCTGCCAACCTTGCCGATTCGCCTTCCAGCAATGCGCGAACGTCGAGTAGATCGTATAGCGTTCGCGGCTGTGTACTGAACAGATGGATCAGCGGGCTGGTGTCCTGCACGCGATTAAGGCGTGCTACACGAGAATCGCGCCCCTGTGCTGTTTCAATAATCCCGCGTCCGCGCAGCACGGTCAGCCCTTCACGCAGTGCGGAACGCGAGAAGCCGAGCTTTTCACACAGTCGACGTTCCGAGGGAAGCGGCTGACCGACCTTCAGCACGCCGTCGATAATTAACCGTTCGATACTCTCTGCAACCACTTCGCAAATAGGGCGACGTTCATCTTTCATTCCCGGACCTCGTGCACAGGTAGGACCAATTTTTCTGTTCTTGATTCGCAAAACACGCACATCACGTAAGTGATTATGTTACATCAATTTAACATTAAGTTAACCAAGGCAAGGTCACAGAGCTGGAAAAAAAATGGTCTGACCGGTAGCTAAAGAGATAGACGAAAACGAAAAGCCCGCTTAATAACTGTTCACAGAAGCAGCGCGCAAAAATCAGCTGCCACACAACACAACAAAGCGAACCCTACTCATGAGCATCTTGTACGAAGAGCGTCTTGATGGCGCTTTACCCGATGTCGACCGTACATCGGTACTGATGGCACTGCGTGAGCATGTCCCTGGACTGGAGATCCTGCATACCGATGAGGAGATCATTCCTTACGAGTGTGACGGGTTGAGCGCGTATCGTACGCGTCCATTACTGGTTGTTCTGCCTAAGCAGATGGAACAGGTGACGGCGATTCTCGCTGTCTGCCACCGTTTGCATGTACCGGTAGTGACCCGTGGCGCAGGCACCGGACTTTCTGGCGGTGCGCTGCCGCTGGAAAAAGGTGTGTTGTTGGTGATGGCGCGCTTTAAAGAAATCCTCGACATTAACCCCGTTGGTCGCCGTGCGCGTGTGCAGCCGGGCGTGCGTAACCTGGCGATCTCCCAGGCTGTTGCGTCGCATAATCTCTATTACGCGCCGGATCCTTCCTCACAAATCGCCTGTTCCATTGGCGGCAACGTGGCGGAAAACGCCGGGGGCGTCCACTGTCTGAAATATGGTCTGACCGTACATAACCTGCTGAAAATTGAAGTGCAAACGCTGGATGGCGAGACACTAACGCTGGGATCGGACGCGCTGGATTCGCCCGGTTTTGACCTGCTGGCGCTGTTCACCGGATCGGAAGGCATGCTCGGCGTGACCACCGAAGTGACGGTAAAACTGCTGCCGAAGCCCCCTGTGGCACGAGTTCTGTTAGCCAGCTTTGACTCGGTAGAAAAAGCCGGACTTGCGGTTGGCGACATCATCGCTAATGGCATTATCCCCGGCGGGCTGGAGATGATGGATAACCTGTCGATCCGCGCGGCGGAAGATTTTATTCATGCCGGTTATCCCGTCGACGCCGAAGCGATTTTGTTATGCGAGCTGGACGGCGTGGAGTCTGACGTACAGGAAGACTGCGAGCGGGTTAACGACATCTTGTTGAAAGCGGGCGCGACTGACGTCCGTCTGGCGCAGGATGAAGCGGAGCGCGTGCGTTTCTGGGCCGGTCGCAAAAATGCTTTTCCGGCGGTAGGACGTATCTCCCCGGATTACTACTGCATGGACGGCACCATCCCGCGCCGCGCGTTGCCTGGCGTACTGGAAGGCATTGCCCGTTTATCGCAGCAATATGATTTACGCGTTGCCAACGTCTTTCATGCCGGAGACGGCAATATGCACCCGTTAATCCTTTTCGATGCCAACGAACCCGGTGAATTCGCCCGTGCGGAAGAATTGGGTGGGAAGATCCTTGAACTCTGTGTTGAAGTAGGCGGCAGTATCAGTGGGGAACATGGCATCGGGCGCGAAAAAATCAATCAGATGTGCGCCCAGTTCAACAGTGATGAAATTACTACCTTTCATGCAGTCAAGGCGGCGTTTGATCCTGATGGTTTGCTGAACCCTGGGAAAAACATCCCCACACTGCACCGCTGCGCTGAATTTGGTGCCATGCACGTGCATCACGGTCATTTACCTTTCCCTGAACTGGAGCGTTTCTGATGCTACGCGAGTGTGATTACAGCCAGGTACTGCTGGAGCAGGTGAATCAGGCGATTAGCGATAAAACGCCGCTAGTGATTCAGGGCAGCAATAGCAAAGCCTTTTTAGGTCGTCCTGTCATCGGGCAAACGCTGGATGTGCGTTGCCATCGCGGCATTGTTAATTACGACCCGACCGAGCTGGTGATTACCGCGCGTGCCGGAACACCGCTGGTGGCGATTGAAGCGGCGCTGGAGAGCGCGGGGCAAATGCTCCCCTGCGAGCCGCCGCATTATGGTGAAGAAGCCACCTGGGGCGGGATGGTCGCCTGCGGGCTGGCGGGGCCGCGTCGCCCGTGGAGCGGTTCGGTCCGCGATTTTGTCCTCGGTACGCGCATTATTACCGGCACTGGAAAACATCTGCGCTTTGGTGGCGAAGTGATGAAAAACGTTGCCGGATACGATCTCTCGCGGTTAATGGCCGGAAGCTACGGCTGTCTTGGCGTGCTCACTGAAATCTCGATGAAAGTGTTGCCGCGACCGCGCGCCACACTGAGCTTGCGTCGGGAAATAAGCCTGCAAGAAGCCATGAGTGAAATCGCCCAGTGGCAACTCCAGCCATTACCCATTAGTGGCTTATGTTACTTCGACAATGCGTTGTGGATCCGCCTTGAAGGCGGTGAAGGATCGGTAAAAGCAGCACGTGAACTGCTGGGTGGCGAAGAGGTTGCGGGTCAGTTCTGGCAGCAATTGCGTGAACAACAACTGCCGTTCTTCTCATTACCGGGCACTTTATGGCGTATTTCCTTACCCACCGATGCGCCGATGATGGATTTACCCGGCGAGCAACTGATCGACTGGGGCGGCGCGTTACGTTGGCTGAAATCGACAGCCGATGACAATCAAATCCATCGCATTGCCCGCAACGCAGGCGGTCATGCGACCCGCTTTAGTGCCGGAGATGGTGGCTTTGCCCCGCTACCGGCTCCTTTATTCCGCTATCACCAGCAGCTTAAACAGCAGCTCGACCCTTGCGGCGTGTTTAACCCCGGTCGCATGTACGCGGAACTTTAAGGAGCAGGCTATGCAAACCCGGTTAACTGAAGAGATGCTTCAGAACGCGCGTGCGCTGGAAGCCGACAGCATCCTGCGCGCCTGTGTTCACTGTGGATTTTGTACCGCAACCTGCCCAACTTATCAGCTTTTAGGCGATGAACTGGACGGGCCGCGCGGGCGCATCTATCTGATTAAACAGGTGCTGGAGGGCAACGAAGTCACGCTTAAAACGCAGGAGCATCTCGATCGCTGTCTCACTTGTCGCAATTGTGAAACCACCTGTCCTTCTGGTGTGCGCTATCACAATTTGCTGGACATCGGGCGTGATATCGTCGAGCAGAAAGTGAAACGCCCACTGCCGGAGCGAATACTGCGCGAAGGGCTGCGTCAGGTGGTGCCGCGTCCGGCGGTTTTTCGCGCATTGACGCAGGTAGGGCTGGTGCTGCGCCCACTGCTGCCGGAACAGATAAAAGCAAAACTGCCCGCCGAAACGGTGAAAGCTAAACCGCGTCCACCGCTGCGACATAAGCGTCGGGTTTTAATGCTGGAAGGCTGCGCCCAGCCTACGCTTTCGCCCAATACCAACGCGGCAACTGCGCGAGTGCTGGATCGTCTGGGGATCAGCGTGACGCCAGCTAATGAAGCAGGCTGTTGTGGCGCGGTGGACTATCATCTTAATGCGCAAGAGAAAGGGCTGGCGCGGGCGCGCAATAATATTGATGCCTGGTGGCCCGCGATTGAAGCAGGTGCCGAGGCAATTTTACAAACCGCCAGCGGTTGCGGCGCGTTCGTGAAAGAGTATGGGCAGATGCTGAAAAGTGATGCGTTGTACGCCGATAAAGCGCGTCGGGTCAGTGAACTGGCGGTCGATTTAGTCGAACTTCTGCGCAAGGAACCGCTGGAAAAACTGGCAATTCGCGGCGATAAAAAACTGGCCTTCCACTGCCCGTGTACCCTACAACATGCGCAAAAGCTGAACGGCGAAGTGGAAAAAGTGTTACTTCGTCTTGGGTTTACCTTAACCGACGTTCCCGACAGCCATCTGTGCTGCGGGTCGGCGGGAACGTATGCGTTAACGCATCCCGATCTGGCGCGCCAGCTGCGGGATAACAAAATGAATGCGCTGGAAAGCGGCAAACCGGAAATGATCGTCACCGCCAACATTGGTTGCCAGACGCATCTGGCGAGTGCCGGTCGTACCTCTGTGCGTCACTGGATTGAAATTGTAGAACAAGCCCTTGAAAAGGAATAACAAAATGAAAACTAAAGTCATTCTTAGCCAGCAAATGGCGAGTGCAATTATTGCCGCAGGTCAGGAAGAGGCGCAGAAAAATAACTGGTCTGTTTCCATTGCTGTTGCCGATGACGGCGGTCATCTGCTGGCGTTAAGTCGCATGGACGATTGCGCGCCGATTGCGGCTTACATCTCCCAGGAGAAAGCGCGTACCGCCGCGCTGGGGCGTCGTGAAACTAAGGGCTATGAAGAGATGGTGAACAACGGACGTACCGCGTTCGTGACTGCGCCGTTACTGACGTCGCTGGAAGGTGGCGTACCGGTTGTTGTGGATGGGCAAATTATTGGTGCCGTGGGCGTTTCTGGTTTAACCGGAGCACAGGATGCGCAGGTCGCGAAAGCGGCAGCAGCGGTGTTGGCGAAATAAGCGAAAACGAGGAGAGAAACAATGAGTCAAACCATAACCCAGGGCCGTTTACGCATTGACGCCGACTTTAAACGTTTTGTGGATGAAGAAGTTTTGCCTGGCGTGGAACTGGATGCTGCCGCGTTCTGGCGCAATGTTGATGAGATTGTTCACGATCTGGCACCAGAAAATCGTCAGTTGCTGGCAGACCGCGATCGCATTCAGGCGGCGCTTGATGAGTGGCATCGCAGCAATCCGGGGCCGGTAAAAGACAAAGCGGCTTATAAATCTTTCCTGCGTGAACTGGGCTACCTGGTGCCACAGCCTGACCACGTTACGGTGGAAACCACGGGCATCGACAGCGAAATCACCAGTCAGGCGGGGCCACAGCTGGTGGTTCCGGCAATGAATGCTCGCTACGCGCTGAACGCGGCGAACGCTCGCTGGGGCTCACTGTACGATGCGTTATACGGCAGCGACATCATCCCGCAGGAAGGGGCGATGGTCAGCGGCTACGATCCGCAGCGTGGTGAGCAGGTTATCGCCTGGGTTCGGCGTTTCCTCGATGAATCACTACCGCTGGAAAATGGCAGCTATCAGGATGTGGTGGCGTTTAAGGTGGTCGATAAACAATTACGCATCCAGTTGAAAAATGGTCAAGAAAGCACGTTACGTACTCCAGCACAGTTTGTCGGTTACCGTGGCGATACTGCTGCGCCGACCTGCATTTTGCTGAAAAATAACGGCCTGCATATTGAGCTACAAATCGATGCCAACGGGCGGATTGGCAAAGACGATCCGGCGCACATCAACGATGTTATCGTCGAAGCGGCCATCAGTACCATTCTCGACTGTGAAGATTCGGTCGCGGCGGTTGATGCGGAAGATAAAATCCTACTGTACCGCAACCTGCTGGGCCTGATGCAGGGGACTCTGCAAGAGAAAATGGAGAAAAACGGTCGGCAAATCGTGCGTAAACTGAATGACGATCGTCAGTACACCGCCGCCGATGGCTCTGAAATTTCTCTGCACGGACGTTCGCTGCTGTTTATCCGCAACGTAGGTCATTTGATGACCATTCCTGTGATTTGGGACAGCGAAGGTAATGAAATTCCGGAAGGTATTCTTGATGGCGTCATGACTGGTGCGATTGCCCTCTACGACTTAAAAGTGCAGAAAAACTCGCGTACCGGCAGCGTTTATATTGTGAAACCGAAAATGCACGGTCCACAGGAAGTGGCTTTTGCCAACAAACTGTTTACCCGCATTGAGACAATGCTTGGTATGAAACCGAATACCCTGAAAATGGGCATTATGGATGAAGAACGCCGGACCTCGCTGAACTTGCGTAGTTGTATCGCTCAGGCGAGCAACCGCGTGGCGTTTATCAATACCGGTTTCCTTGACCGTACTGGCGATGAGATGCATTCGGTGATGGAAGCGGGTCCAATGTTGCGTAAAAACCAGATGAAATCGACGCCGTGGATCAAAGCCTACGAGCGCAACAACGTGCTTTCCGGCCTGTTCTGCGGGCTGCGCGGTAAAGCGCAAATCGGTAAAGGGATGTGGGCAATGCCGGACCTGATGGCAGACATGTACAGCCAGAAGGGCGATCAGTTACGTGCCGGGGCGAACACGGCCTGGGTTCCGTCGCCAACTGCCGCTACACTCCATGCGCTGCACTACCATCAAACCAACGTACAGAGTGTGCAAGCCAATATTGCCCAGTCCGAGTTCAATGCTGAATTTGAACCGCTGCTGGACGATCTGCTGACCATTCCGGTTGCTGAAAATGCTAACTGGTCGGCGCAAGAGATCCAACAAGAGCTGGATAACAACGTGCAGGGAATTCTGGGCTACGTGGTGCGTTGGGTGGAGCAGGGGATTGGTTGTTCAAAAGTGCCGGATATTCACAACGTGGCGCTGATGGAAGACCGCGCAACGCTGCGTATCTCCAGCCAGCATATCGCCAACTGGTTACGTCACGGTATTCTGACCAAAGATCAGGTGCATGCGTCGCTGGAGAACATGGCGAAAGTGGTGGATCAGCAAAATGCTGGCGATCCGGCATATCGTCCGATGGTCGGGAATTTCGCTAACTCGTGTGCCTTTAAAGCTGCCAGCGATTTGATCTTCCTCGGCGTGAAACAGCCAAACGGTTATACCGAACCGTTATTACACGCCTGGCGTTTACGTGAAAAAGAAAGTCATTAATAGCATCAAAAAAGCCCCGGCAAGTTTTATTGTCGGGGCTATGATAGTAACTGCGGTAGTATATTTATCCCGGAAATAACCGGAGCGATTATCAGGGTTTAACAATATTAAATACCCGTAGCGCATCACTAGCGGGACTAAAACAACATTATGGACATCTTTACGATACTCTGCGCCTGTGTGTGCGGAACAGAAACCCTTACCCGATATACTTGTTATGCCAGAGGTAGCAATTGCGTTAGCGGCGTGCTGTTGCTGTAAAGTATAACGCCTATATTTTACAGTTCAGTCCTCTTTTGCTTATTACAAACCTTAAATATATCAAGTATATAAAGATAATAAGAGACTGAACAATATGGTTACCTGGACCCAAATGTATATGCCGATGGGAGGACTGGGGCTATCCGCTCTGGTCGCCCTGATCCCGATAATATTCTTCTTCGTTGCACTCGCGGTATTACGTCTGAAAGGACATGTCGCTGGAGCAATAACTCTTATATTATCTATCCTGATTGCAATATTCGCCTTTAAAATGCCGATTGATATGGCATTTGCTGCTGCGGGCTATGGCTTTATTTATGGATTATGGCCTATTGCGTGGATTATTGTCGCGGCGGTATTCCTGTATAAATTAACCGTTGCCAGCGGCCAGTTTGATATTATCCGCAGTTCGGTTATCTCCATCACCGACGATCAGCGTTTGCAGGTGTTACTGATTGGTTTCTCCTTTGGCGCACTGCTGGAAGGAGCGGCTGGCTTTGGCGCGCCGGTGGCGATTACAGGCGCTCTGCTGGTGGGGCTGGGCTTCAAACCGTTATATGCGGCGGGGTTGTGTCTGATTGCCAACACTGCGCCGGTGGCGTTTGGTGCGTTGGGCGTGCCGATTCTGGTCGCTGGTCAGGTAACGGGAATCGATCCGTTTGATATTGGCGCAATGGCGGGACGTCAGTTACCGTTCCTGTCGGTTCTTGTGCCATTCTGGCTGGTGGCAATGATGGACGGTTGGAAAGGGGTGAAAGAGACCTGGCCAGCGGCGCTGGTTGCAGGGGGAAGCTTCGCTGTCACGCAGTTCTTTACCTCTAACTACATTGGTCCGGAACTGCCGGATATTACTTCGGCGCTGGTGAGTATTGTCTCACTCGCTTTATTCCTTAAAGTCTGGCGGCCGAAGAATACCGAAACGGCAATCAGCATGGGGCAATCCGCAGGTGCGATGGTGGTAAATAAGCCATCTTCTGGCGGTCCCGTGCCTTCAGAATATAGTCTGGGGCAAATCATTCGTGCATGGTCACCGTTTTTAATCTTAACGGTACTGGTTACCATCTGGACGATGAAACCATTTAAAGCGTTATTTGCTCCGGGCGGTGCGTTTTATTCGCTGGTGATTAATTTCCAGATCCCTCATTTGCATCAACAAGTCTTGAAAGCGGCACCCATTGTCGCTCAGCCAACGCCAATGGATGCGGTGTTTAAATTCGACCCTCTCTCTGCTGGCGGCACCGCTATTTTTATTGCGGCGATTATCTCGATCTTCATCCTCGGCGTGGGGATCAAGAAAGGTATTGGTGTCTTTGCCGAAACGCTAATTAGTCTGAAGTGGCCGATACTGTCGATTGGCATGGTGCTGGCATTTGCTTTTGTCACCAACTATTCCGGCATGTCCACCACGCTGGCGCTGGTGCTGGCGGGCACAGGCGTGATGTTCCCGTTCTTCTCACCGTTCCTTGGCTGGTTGGGTGTATTTCTCACGGGTTCGGATACGTCTTCTAACGCCCTGTTTGGTTCACTGCAATCAACGACGGCGCAGCAAATCAACGTCTCTGACACCCTGCTGGTGGCAGCAAACACCAGCGGTGGCGTGACCGGCAAGATGATCTCCCCGCAATCTATCGCCGTGGCCTGTGCCGCGACAGGTATGGTGGGCCGAGAATCTGAACTGTTCCGCTACACCGTGAAGCACAGTCTGATTTTTGCCAGCGTTATCGGCATTATCACCCTGCTGCAGGCGTATGTGTTTACCGGGATGTTAGTTTTGTAAATCAATAAAGCCGGATGATCGTTAATATCATCCGGCTTCATTTACATTATTCTGTCTTATTAATTTAAAATCATTTCCTGCTTTATTATCTATACAGTAATAATGTATTGCATTCAGATAACATACTAAATAATTAAGGGTGTGAGAACATCTGTTTTTTTATCACGCAAAACAAGTCTGTATTAATTATGTTCGCTTGATGAGCAAACACCGTTCTATCTGTTGCTTTTGCAATCTAAATCGTTAAAACTATCAACGAATTTATATGGTTACGCTGTGAAAAGTTGTTGATTTTTTGTTTGTTGAAATTTCGTAAAAATAACCTGACAGATATCGTATAGGGGATATTCTTATAGATTTCACCTGTTTTTCTATAAATGATGCCGTTTTCTTAAGAATGGAGGAAGTTATTAGAGAAAATAAAGCATAAAACTATTTTCCCAGTTACAAATTCTTTAATTTTATTTTGTCACTTGCGTTATTAATGAATAAGAAATTTAAATATAAAAAATCGCTTTTAGCGGCTATTTTAAGCGCAACCTTATTAACCGGTTGTGATGGCGGTGGTTCAGGATCGTCCTCCGATACGCCGTCTGTAGATTCTGGAGCAGGGACTTTGCCGGAAGTGAAACCCGATCCAATACCAACCCCGGAACCGACACCTGAGCCGACGCCGGACCCAGAACCTACGCCGGAACCGACACCCGATCCAGAGCCGACACCAGAACCGGAGCCAGAACCTGTTCCTACGAAAACGGGGTATCTGACCCTGGGCGGAAGCCAGCGGGTAACTGGTGCTACCTGTAATGGTGAATCCAGCGACGGCTTTACCTTTACGCCAGGCAATACCGTGAGTTGTGTGGTGGGCAGTACGACCATTGCAACATTCAACACCCAGTCAGAGACTGCGCGTAGCCTGCGTGCGGTTGACAAAGTGTCGTTTAGCCTTGAGGACGCGCAGGAGCTGGCGGATTCTGCAAATAAGAAAACCAACGCCATCTCTCTGGTGACGTCCAGCGACAGTTGCCCCGCAGATGCAGAACAGCTTTGTCTTACTTTCTCGTCAGTGGTTGATCGCGCGCGTTTTGAAAAACTGTATAAGCAAATTGATCTGGCAACAAACGATTTCAGCAAGCTGGTCAATGAAGAGGTGGAAAACAATGCTGCGACTGATAAAGCGCCGTCCACCCATACCTCAACGGTAGTGCCAGTCACGACAGAGGGAACAAAACCGGATCTGAACGCGTCCTTCGTGTCGGCTAACGCGGAACAGTTTTATCAGTATCAACCCACTGAAATCATTCTTTCCGAAGGCCGACTGGTGGATAGCATGGGCAATGGTGTGGTTGGCGTAAATTACTACACCAGCTCAGGCCGTGGCGTAACTGGCGAAAACGGCAAATTCAACTTCAGCTGGGGCGAAACCATCTCCTTTGGTATCGATACCTTTGAACTGGGCTCAGTACGCGGCAATAAGTCGACTATTGCGCTGACTGAATTGGGTGATGAAGTTCACGGCGCGAATGTTGATCAGCTTATCCATCGTTACTCCCAGGCCGGAAAAAATGATGAGCGTGAAGTGCCGGACGTAGTGCGCAAGGTCTTTGCCGAGTATCCCAACGTAATCAACGAGATTATCAATCTCTCGTTATCCAATGGCGAGGCGTTGAGCGAAGGCGATCAAACCTTTGAGCGGACAAACGAATTTCTTGAGCAGTTTGAATCCGGGCAGGCTAAAGAGATTGATACGGCGATTTGTGACTCCCTTGGGGGCTGCAACTCTCAGCGTTGGTTCTCGTTGACAGCACGCAATGTTAACGAAGGTCAGATTCAGGGCGTTATCAACAAGCTGTGGGGTGTGGATAAAGATTACAAATCAGTGACGAAATTCCACGTCTTCCATGACTCTACCAACTTCTATGGCAGTACCGGTAATGCGCGCGGTCAGGCAGTGGTGAATATCTCCAACGCGGCCTTCCCGATTCTGATGGCGCGTAATGATAAAAACTACTGGCTGGCCTTCGGCGAAAAACGCGCCTGGGATAAAAACGAGCTGGCGTACATTACGGAAGCGCCTTCTCTCGTTGAGCCGGAAAACGTTACGCGCGATACCGCCACCTTTAACCTGCCGTTTATTTCGCTGGGGCAAGTCGGTGAGGGCAAACTGATGGTTATCGGTAACCCGCACTACAACAGCATTTTGCGTTGTCCGAACGGTTACAGCTGGGAAGGCGGTGTTGATAAAAACGGTCAGTGTACGCGTAACAGTGATTCTAATGATATGAAGCACTTTATGCAGAACGTGTTGCGCTATCTGTCCGACGATAAATGGACGCCGGACGCGAAAGCCAGCATGACCGTAGGTACCAACCTGGATACTGTCTATTTCAAACGTCATGGTCAGGTTACAGGAAACAGCGCTGAGTTCGGCTTTCATCCGGATTTTGCGGGTATCTCTGTTGAGCATTTAAGTAGCTATGGCGATCTCGACCCGCAGGAAATGCCGCTGCTGATCCTCAACGGCTTTGAGTATGTGACTCAGGTTGGTAACGATCCTTATGCAATCCCGCTGCGAGCAGATACCAGCAAACCGAAGCTGACTCAGCAGGATGTGACCGATCTGATCGCCTATCTGAACAAAGGTGGATCGGTGCTGATCATGGAAAACGTGATGAGCAATCTTAAGGAAGAGAGCGCATCTGGCTTTGTACGTCTGCTTGATGCCGCAGGTCTGTCGATGGCACTGAACAAGTCGGTAGTAAATAACGATCCGCAAGGGTATCCGAACCGCGTTCGTCAGCAGCGCGCAACGGGCATTTGGGTCTATGAACGTTATCCTGCCGTAGATGGTGCGCTGCCGTACACCATCGATAGTAAGACAGGGGACGTTAAGTGGAAATATCAGGTAGAAAACAAACCTGATGACAAACCGAAGCTGGAAGTTGCCAGCTGGCTGGAAGATGTAGATGGCAAACAGGAAACGCGTTATGCCTTTATTGATGAGGCCGATCATAAAACAGAGGATTCTCTGAAGGCTGCGAAGGCAAAAATCTTTGAGAAGTTTCCTGGATTAAAGGAGTGTAAGGACCCAACTTACCACTACGAGGTCAACTGTCTGGAATATCGTCCTGGCACGGGGGTTCCGGTTACTGGTGGCATGTATGTTCCACAGTATACGCAACTAAGCCTTAACGCCGACACGGCAAAAGCGATGGTGCAGGCTGCGGATTTAGGCACCAACATTCAGCGTCTGTATCAGCATGAGCTCTACTTCCGGACCAATGGTCGCAAAGGTGAGCGTCTGAGCAGCGTCGATCTGGAACGTCTGTACCAGAACATGTCGGTCTGGCTGTGGAATAAAATTGAATATCGCTATGAAAACGACAAGGATGACGAGCTGGGCTTTAAAACGTTCACCGAGTTCCTGAACTGCTACGCCAACGATGCCTATACTGGCGGCACGCAGTGTTCTGATGAGCTGAAAAAATCGCTGGTCGATAACAACATGATCTACGGCGAGAAGAGCGTTAATAAAGCGGGCATGATGAACCCGAGCTATCCACTCAACTATATGGAAAAACCGCTGACGCGCCTGATGCTGGGCCGTTCCTGGTGGGATCTGAACATTAAGGTTGATGTGGAGAAGTATCCGGGAGCGGTATCTGTAGGGGGAGAAGAGGTTACTGAAACCATCAGCCTGTACTCGAATCCGACCAAATGGTTTGCAGGTAACATGCAGTCAACTGGCCTGTGGGCACCGGCTCAGAAAGAGGTCACCATTAAGTCCAATGCGAACGTTCCTGTGACCGTCACCGTGGCGCTGGCTGACGACCTGACCGGACGTGAGAAGCATGAAGTTGCGCTGAACCGTCCGCCAAGAGTGACTAAAACGTACTCTCTGGACGCTAGCGGTACGGTGAAGTTCAAGGTGCCTTACGGTGGCCTGATTTATATCAAGGGCAACAGCCCACAGAATGAGTCAGCCGAATTCACCTTTACTGGTGTGGTGAAAGCGCCGTTCTATAAAGATGGTGCATGGAAAAACGCTCTGAACTCCCCTGCGCCGTTGGGCGAGCTGGAGTCAGACGCTTTCGTCTACACCACGCCGAAGAAGAACCTTGAGGCCAGCAATTTCACTGGTGGCGTAGCAGAATTCGCTAAAGATCTGGATACCTTTGCCAGCTCGATGAATGACTTCTACGGTCGTAATGATGAAGACGGTAAGCACCGGATGTTTACCTATAAAAACTTGACGGGCCACAAGCATCGTTTCACCAACGATGTGCAGATCTCCATTGGTGACGCGCACTCTGGTTATCCGGTGATGAACAGCAGCTTCTCGCCGAACAGCACCACGCTGCCGACGACGCCGCTGAACGACTGGCTGATCTGGCATGAAGTAGGGCATAACGCCGCAGAAACGCCGCTGACTGTTCCAGGCGCGACCGAAGTGGCGAACAACGTGCTGGCGCTGTACATGCAGGATCGCTATCTCGGCAAGATGAACCGTGTTGCTGACGATATTACCGTTGCGCCGGAATATCTGGAGGAGAGCAACGGTCAGGCATGGGCGCGCGGCGGTGCGGGTGATCGTCTGCTGATGTACGCGCAGCTGAAGGAATGGGCTGAGAAAAACTTTGATATCACTAAGTGGTATCCAGAAGGTAACCTGCCTAAGTTCTACAGCGATCGTGAAGGGATGAAGGGCTGGAACCTGTTCCAGTTGATGCATCGTAAAGCGCGCGGTGATGAGGTTGGCGACAAAACCTTTGGCGGCAAGAATTACTGTGCTGAATCCAACGGTAACGCAGCGGACACGCTGATGCTGTGTGCCTCCTGGGTCGCCCAGACGGATCTTTCCGCATTCTTTAAGAAATGGAATCCGGGCGCGAATGCTTACCAGCTGCCGGGGGCGAGCGAGATGAACTTCGAGGGCGGTGTGAGCCCGTCGGCTTACGAGACGCTCGCGGCGCTTGGTCTGCCGAAACCGCAGCAAGGGCCGGAAACCATTAATCAGGTTACCGAGCATAAGATGTCAGCCGAGTAAGCCCGTAGGCCGGATAAGGCGCTTGCGCCGCATCCGGCATGAAATAAGGCGCACCGGGTCAACACATTTGCCCGATGCGCCAGCTTATCGGGCCTACAGACAGGGAAAGCCGTGATTATTTTCGCTGGCAGACACCCGTAGGCCGGATAAGGCGCTCGCGCCGCATCCGGCATGAAATAAGGCGCATTGGGTTAACACATTTGCCCGATGCGCAAGCTTATCGGGCCTGGAGGAAAGCCGTATGGCATACACCTGCAGGCCCGCATCCGGCAAGTTACAACAAATAACCTTTAACCATGCTTTTTGATGTTTTTCAGCAATACCCTGCGGCGATGCCCATACTGGCAACCGTCGGAGGATTGATCATCGGCAGTTTTTTGAATGTGGTGATTTGGCGTTATCCCATCATGATTCGCCAACAAATGGCGGAGTTTCACGGTGAAATGCCGAGTGCGCAGTCAAAAATAAGCCTGGCGCTGCCGCGTTCGCACTGTCCGCATTGTCAGCAGACCATCCGCGTTCGTGACAATATTCCGCTGCTCTCCTGGTTGATGCTCAAAGGGCGCTGCCGTGATTGTCAGGCGAAAATCAGCAAGCGTTATCCGCTGGTCGAGTTATTGACAGCACTCGCTTTTTTGCTGGCGAGTCTGGTCTGGCCGGAAAGTGGATGGGGGCTGGCGGTGATGATATTATCCGCCTGGCTTATTGCCGCGAGCATCATCGACCTTGATAACCAATGGCTGCCCGATGTTTTTACTCAGGGCGTATTGTGGACAGGACTGATTGCGGCATGGACGCAACAGAGTCCGTTAACGCTACAAGACTCAGTTACCGGCGTCCTGGTGGGATTTATCACTTTTTACTCCCTGCGCTGGATAGCCGGAATAGTTCTGCGTAAAGAAGCATTAGGCATGGGCGATGTATTACTCTTTGCCGCGTTAGGTGGCTGGGTGGGCGCGTTGTCGCTGCCCAATGTGGCTTTAATCGCCTCATGCTGCGGCCTGATATATGCCGTTATTACAAAAAGAGGATCAACCACACTGCCTTTTGGACCGTGTTTAAGTCTGGGCGGTATAGCAACACTTTATCTACAGGCATTGTTTTAATGATAACCCCGTCATTATCAAAGTGACATTTTAACTCTTATTAATAACCTTAGAGATTATTTACCATGTCGATAAAACAGATGCCAGGGAGGGTATTAATATCGCTATTGTTGAGCGTTACAGGATTATTAAGTGGCTGTGCCAGCCATAATGAAAATGCCAGTTTACTGGCGAAAAAACAGGCGCAAAATATCAGCCAAAACCTGCCGATTAAATCTGCGGGTTATACCTTAGTGCTGGCGCAAAGCAGCGGCACGACGGTAAAAATGACCATCATCAGCGAAGCGGGTGCTCAGACCACGCAGACGCCTGACGCCTTTTTAACCAGCTACCAACGACAAATGTGTGCAGACCCAACGGTGAAATTAATGATCACCGAGGGAATTAATTACAGCATAACGATTAATGATACACGTACAGGTAACCAGTATCAGCGGAAACTGGATCGCACTACTTGTGGAATAGTCAAAGCATAACGTCGGGTATATAAATTGGCGCGGGTTGTTTTTCGTGACGCACGAATTTATCTCATTCAATGGCTGACTAAAATTCGTCACACTCTTAACCAGAGACAATCTCTTAATACAAACAAAGAGCATCTTCGCAAAATTGTATGCGCGATGTTCTGGCTGATGCTGCTTATTATTTCTGCAAAAATGGCATATTCACTCTGGCGCTATTTCTCCTTTTCTACGGAATATACGGCGGTTTCTCAATCGGTGAATAAACCGCCCCGTGCGGATGTAAAAACGTTCGATAAAAAAGATGTGCAATTAATCAGCCAGCAAAACTGGTTTGGTAAATATCAGCGCGTCGCCACACCGGTAAAGCAACCTGAACCTGTAGCAGAAACGCGTCTTAATGTGGTGCTGCGCGGGATCGCCTTTGGTGCCAGACCCGGCGCGGTTATTGAAGAAGGTGGCAAACAGCAGGTCTATTTGCAGGGTGAACGGCTTGGCTCTCACAACGCGGTGATTGAGGAAATCAATCGCGACCATGTGATGCTGCGCTATCAGGGAAAAATGGAGCGGCTCAGTCTGGCTGAAGAGGCACGTTCCACCGTAGCCGTGACCAACAAAAAAGCCGCCAGTGACGAAGCAAAGCAAGCTGTTGCTGAACCTGCTGTCAGTGCGCCAGTTGAGATTCCGACTGCCGTGCGTCAGGCACTGGCGAAAGATCCGCAGAAAATTTTTAACTATATCCAGCTTACGCCTGTGCGTAAGGAGGGGATTGTCGGTTATGCAGTGAAGCCGGGGGCAGATCGTTCTCTGTTCGATGCCAGCGGTTTTAAGGAAGGCGATATCGCCATTGCGCTCAATCAGCAGGATTTCACTGATCAACGAGCAATGATTGCTCTGATGCGGCAGTTACCTTCAATGGATTCCATTCAACTTACGGTTTTACGCAAGGGTGCGCGCCACGACATTTCCATCGCGCTGCGCTAACCGCATTTAATCCAGGAGAATCATTCATCGTGTTTTGGCGTGATATTACGTTGTCGGTCTGGCGTAAGAAGACAACTGGCCTCAAAACAAAAAAGCGTTTACTGCCGCTGGTGTTGGCAGCGGCATTATGCAGTTCACCGGTCTGGGCGGAAGAAGCCACTTTCACCGCTAATTTTAAAGATACCGACCTGAAATCGTTCATCGAAACCGTCGGCGCTAACCTTAATAAAACCATCATTATGGGGCCGGGCGTTCAGGGGAAAGTGAGTATTCGCACTATGACTCCGCTCAATGAACGCCAGTATTACCAGTTATTCCTTAACCTGCTGGAAGCACAGGGGTATGCGGTCGTACCGATGGAAAACGACGTTCTGAAGGTGGTGAAATCCAGCGCCGCGAAAGTCGAGCCGCTGCCGCTGGTCGGTGAAGGCAGCGACAACTACGCGGGCGATGAAATGGTCACCAAAGTAGTGCCGGTACGTAATGTTTCGGTACGCGAGCTGGCGCCGATCCTGCGCCAGATGATCGATAGCGCAGGCTCAGGCAACGTTGTTAATTACGATCCCTCCAACGTAATTATGCTTACCGGACGCGCCTCCGTCGTGGAGCGCCTGACGGAAGTGATCCAGCGCGTGGATCATGCGGGAAACCGCACCGAAGAGGTGATCCCGCTGGATAACGCCTCGGCCTCGGAAATTGCCCGCGTGCTGGAAAGCCTGACTAAAAACAGCGGCGAGAACCAGCCTGCAACGCTGAAATCACAGATTGTCGCCGACGAACGCACCAACAGTGTGATTGTCAGTGGTGACCCGGCCACGCGGGACAAAATGCGCCGCCTGATCCGTCGTCTGGACTCAGAAATGGAGCGCAGCGGCAACAGCCAGGTGTTCTATCTCAAATACAGCAAAGCCGAAGATCTGGTCGATGTGTTGAAACAGGTCAGCGGCACGCTCACAGCGGCTAAAGAAGAGGCGGAAGGCACGGTTGGTAGCGGGCGTGAGGTTGTCTCCATCGCCGCCAGCAAACACAGTAATGCCCTGATTGTCACCGCGCCGCAGGACATCATGCAGTCGCTGCAAAGCGTGATTGAACAACTGGATATTCGCCGTGCTCAGGTGCACGTCGAGGCGTTGATCGTGGAAGTTGCCGAAGGTAGCAATATCAATTTCGGCGTGCAGTGGGCGTCGAAAGATGCCGGATTAATGCAGTTTGCTAACGGTACGCAGATCCCTATCGGTACGCTGGGCGCAGCCATTTCTCAGGCGAAACCGCAGAAAGGCTCCACGGTGATCAGCGAAAACGGTGCCACCACCATTAACCCGGATACTAACGGCGATCTCTCCACGCTCGCCCAGCTTCTTTCTGGCTTTAGCGGTACGGCGGTTGGCGTGGTGAAAGGCGACTGGATGGCGCTGGTACAGGCGGTTAAAAACGACTCCAGCTCGAACGTGCTCTCCACGCCGAGCATCACCACGCTGGACAACCAGGAAGCCTTCTTCATGGTGGGCCAGGACGTTCCGGTATTAACTGGATCTACCGTTGGCTCCAATAACAGCAATCCTTTCAACACGGTAGAGAGGAAAAAAGTCGGCATCATGCTGAAAGTCACGCCGCAGATTAACGAAGGTAACGCGGTACAGATGGTGATTGAGCAGGAAGTGTCGAAGGTGGAAGGACAGACCAGCCTCGACGTGGTGTTTGGTGAGCGCAAACTGAAAACCACCGTGCTGGCTAACGATGGTGAGCTAATTGTGCTTGGCGGTCTGATGGACGACCAGGCGGGAGAAAGCGTGGCGAAAGTGCCGCTGCTTGGCGATATCCCATTGATTGGTAACCTGTTTAAATCGACGGCGGATAAAAAAGAAAAACGTAACCTGATGGTGTTTATCCGTCCGACCATTCTGCGTGACGGTATGGCGGCAGACGGCGTGTCGCAGCGCAAATATAACTACATGCGCGCTGAGCAGATCTATCGCGATGAGCAAGGCTTAAGCCTGATGCCGCACACCGCGCAGCCGGTACTGCCAGCGCAAAATCAGGCCTTACCGCCGGAAGTTCGCGCGTTCCTTAATGCCGGGAGAACGCGTTAATGGTGCCTGTAGCACAGGAAACCACCGCTAACACCGTGCGTCTGCCCTACAGTTTCAGCCGTCGGTTTAGCCTGGTGGCATGGTGCGAAGCGTCGCTGGAGATCCTCCACGTTCATCCGTTGTCGCTCTCTGTTTTGCAGGAGCTGCAGCGGGGGCTGAACGCGTCTTTTACGCTGAGGCAAATCGACGAGACCGAATTTGAACAGCGGCTGAATGCGGTCTGGCAGCGGGACTCTTCCGAAGCTCGCCAGCTGATGGAAGATCTCGGTTCCGCCGAGGACTTTTTTACCCTCGCTGAAGAACTGCCGGAAACGGAAGATCTGCTGGAAAGTGACGACGATGCGCCAATCATCAAACTGATCAACGCCATGTTGGCAGAGGCGATTAAAGAAGGCGCTTCGGATATCCACATCGAGACATTTGAAAAGAGTCTGGTGATCCGTTTTCGTGTTGACGGCACATTACATGAAATGCTGCGCCCGGGGCGCAAACTGGCCTCGCTGCTGGTATCACGTATTAAGGTGATGGCGCGGCTGGATATCGCCGAAAAGCGCGTACCGCAGGATGGCCGTATTGCGCTGCTGCTGGGTGGTCGGGCGATTGACGTGCGTGTCTCCACTATGCCTTCCGCCTGGGGCGAGCGCGTGGTGCTGCGACTGCTGGACAAAAACCAGGCCCGCCTGACGCTGGAGCGTCTGGGGTTGAGCCATGAACTGACCGCGCAGTTGCGCCAGCTACTGCACAAACCGCACGGCATCTTTCTGGTGACGGGGCCGACAGGTTCCGGCAAAAGCACCACGCTGTACGCCGGATTGCAGGAGCTGAACAACCACTCGCGCAACATTCTCACGGTTGAAGACCCCATCGAATACATGATTGAAGGGATCGGTCAGACACAGGTTAACACCCGCGTCGGCATGACCTTCGCCCGTGGCCTGCGCGCGATTTTGCGTCAGGACCCGGATGTGGTGATGGTCGGTGAAATCCGCGATACCGAAACCGCAGAAATCGCCGTCCAGGCGTCATTGACCGGACACCTGGTACTTTCCACGCTGCATACCAACACGGCGGTGGGGGCGATCACGCGTTTGCAGGATATGGGCGTTGAGCCTTTCCTGCTCTCTTCCAGCCTGACGGGCGTGATGGCGCAGCGACTTGTTCGCACACTGTGCACCGACTGCCGCCAGCCCGCGCCTGTCACTGATGAAGAAAAACGCCTGCTGGGGATTACCGACGTGCGTACCGTCACGCTGTACCATCCGCAGGGCTGCTCCGCCTGTAATCACAAAGGTTTTCGCGGGCGTACTGCCATCCATGAGCTGATCGTGGTAGACGCCACATTGCGTGATTTGATCCACCGTCAGGCCGGGGAACTGGAGCTGGAACGTTATGTCCGGCAACACTCTGCGGGTATCCGCAGCAACGGCATTGAGAAAGTGCTTGCCGGAGAAACCTCTCTCGATGAAGTGCTGCGGGTAACGATGGAGGCGTAATGGCACTGTTTTACTATCAGGCGTTACAGCGTAATGGTCGCAAAACCAAAGGCATGATTGAGGCGGATTCCGCGCGTCATGCCCGTCAATTGTTACGCGGTAAAGACCTCATTCCCGTGCACATTGAAGCCCGGATGAATGCATCGGCAGGGGGAATGTTGCAGCGTCGGCGGCACGCACATCGTCGCGTGGCGGCGGCAGATCTGGCGCTGTTCACTCGCCAACTGGCAACGCTGGTGCAGGCAGCAATGCCGCTGGAAACCTGCTTACAGGCGGTCAGTGAGCAAAGTGAAAAACTGCATGTAAAAAGCCTCGGAATGGCGCTACGCAGCCGGATTCAGGAAGGTTACACCCTGTCGGACAGCCTGCGCGAACATCCCCGCGTCTTTGACTCCCTGTTTTGTTCGATGGTGGCTGCCGGAGAAAAATCCGGGCATCTCGACGTGGTACTCAATCGCCTGGCGGATTACACCGAACAGCGACAGCGCCTGAAATCACGCCTGCTGCAGGCCATGCTCTATCCGCTGGTACTGCTGGTGGTGGCAACGGGCGTGGTCACTATTTTGCTGACTGCGGTGGTGCCGAAAATTATCGAACAGTTTGATCATCTCGGACACGCGCTGCCTGCCTCCACCCGCGCTCTTATCGCCATGAGCGACGCGTTGCAGACCAGCGGCGTTTACTGGCTGGCGGGTCTTCTGGGATTTCTGGTGCTGGTACAACGGCTACTCAAAAATCCTGCTATGCGCCTGCGCTGGGATAAAACCTTGCTGCGCCTGCCCGTGACGGGGCGTGTTGCGCGCGGGCTGAATACGGCGCGTTTTTCCCGCACGTTAAGCATCCTCACCGCCAGCAGTGTTCCGCTACTGGAAGGCATTCAGACCGCTGCCGCCGTGTCGGCAAATCGCTATGTCGAACAACAACTGCTGCTGGCGGCAGATCGCGTCCGCGAAGGGAGCAGCCTGCGCGCTGCGTTGGCGGAATTGCGCCTGTTCCCACCGATGATGCTGTACATGATCGCCTCCGGCGAACAGAGCGGCGAACTGGAAACCATGCTTGAACAGGCCGCAGTCAACCAGGAACGGGAATTTGATACCCAGGTGGGGCTGGCGTTGGGGCTGTTTGAGCCTGCTCTGGTGGTGATGATGGCGGGTGTGGTGCTGTTTATCGTCATCGCCATCCTCGAGCCGATGCTGCAACTGAACAATATGGTTGGAATGTAATTTACGGAGTTATCACATGAATTCGTTATCCCGCACACAAAGACCACGGGCAGGTTTTACCCTGCTGGAAGTGATGGTGGTGATTGTTATTCTTGGCGTCCTGGCAAGTCTGGTGGTGCCTAATCTTTTGGGCAACAAAGAGAAAGCCGATCGGCAAAAAGCCATCAGCGATATCGTGGCGCTGGAGAACGCGCTGGATATGTATCGACTGGATAACGGGCGTTATCCGACCACCGAACAGGGGCTTGAGGCGCTGATCCAGCAACCGGCCAATATGGCGGACTCCCGCAACTACCGTCCTGGTGGATACATCAAACGGCTGCCAAAGGATCCGTGGGGCAATGATTATCAGTATCTCAGCCCGGGTGAAAAAGGACTGTTTGATGTTTACACCTTAGGGGCGGATGGTCAGGAAAACGGGGAAGGTGCTGGCGCAGATATCGGTAACTGGAATTTGCAGGAGTTTCAGTAATCAGTGCCCAAACGCGGATTCACACTTCTGGAAATCATGCTGGTGATTTTCCTTATCGGCCTTGCCAGTGCGGGCGTGGTACAGACTTTTGCGAGCCGTTCTGAATCGCCCGCGAAAAAAGCGGCGCAGGATTTTCTGACTCGCTTTGCGCAGTTTAAGGACAGGGCAGTGATCGAAGGGCAAACACTCGGTGTGCTAATCGACCCGCCTGGTTATCAGTTTATGCAGCGTCGTCACGGGCAGTGGTTGCCCGTTTCCGCGACCCGCTTATCGGCACAGGTTACGGTGGCGAAACAGGTGCAAATGCTGCTACAACCCGGCAGTGATATCTGGCAGAAGGAATATGCGCTGGAGCTGCAACGCCGTCGCCTGACGCTGCACGATATTGAACTGGAGCTGCAAAAAGAGGCGAAAAAGAAGACGCCGCAGATCCGTTTTTCGCCTTTTGAACCCGCCGCGCCGTTTACGCTGCGCTTCTACTCGGCGGCGCAAAACGCGTGTTGGGCGGTAAAGCTGGCGCACGATGGCGCGTTATCCCTCAATCAATGTGATGAGAGGATGCCATGAAGCGCGGATTTACCTTGCTGGAAGTGATGCTCGCGCTGGCGATTTTTGCGCTGGCTGCCACGGCGGTGTTACAGATTGCCAGCGGTGCGCTGAGTAATCAGCAAATCCTTGAGGAAAAAACGGTAGCGGGCTGGGTAGCTGAAAACCAGACCGCACTGCTCTACCTGATGACCCGCGAACAACGGGCGCTCAGGCACCAGGGCGAGAGCGATATGGCAGGAAGCCGCTGGTTCTGGCGAACCACACCGCTGAGTACAGGCAACGCGCTGCTCCAGGCGGTGGATATTGAAGTCAGCCGTCACGAAGATTTTTCGTCGGTGATTCAGTCACGACGCGCCTGGTTTAGCGCCGTGGGAGGCCAGCAATGAAAAAGATTAGCGCAGGTTTCACATTACTGGAAATGCTGGTGGCAATTGCCATTTTTGCCTCACTGGCACTGATGGCACAGCAGGTGACAAACGGCGTCACACGCGTGAATAGCTCCGTCGCCGGATACGATCAAAAACTGAACCTCATGCAGCAAACGATGAGTTTTCTGACCCACGATCTGACACAAATGATGCCGCGTCCGGTAAGAGGCGATCAGGGCCAGCGTGAACCAGCGTTACTGGCGGGCGCTGGCGTGCTGGCGTCTGAGAGTGAAGGGATGCGCTTTGTGCGTGGCGGTGTGGTTAATCCATTGATGCGTCTGCCGCGCAGTAATCTGCTCACCGTCGGTTACCGCATTCATGACGGTTATCTCGAACGGTTAGCCTGGCCGCTGACCGATGCCGCAGGCAGCGTGAAGCCAACAACGCAAAAGTTGATTCCGGCGGATTCACTTCGTTTGCAGTTTTACGACGGCACTCGCTGGCAGGAAACCTGGTCATCAGTGCAGGCGATCCCTGTGGCAGTGCGCATGACTCTGCATTCGCCGCAATGGGGCGAGATTGAACGCATCTGGTTGTTACGCGGGCCGCAATTATCATGATCACCTCACCACCAAAACGCGGAATGGCACTGGTCGTAGTGCTGGTATTGCTGGCGGTCATGATGCTGGTAACCATCACGCTTTCCGGGCGGATGCAGCAACAACTTGGGCGAACGCGCAGCCAGCAGGAGTACCAGCAGGCGCTGTGGTATAGCGCCAGTGCAGAAAGCCTCGCGCTGAGCGCACTCAGTCTGAGCCTGAAAAATGAAAAGCGCGTGCATCTGGCGCAGCCGTGGGCTTCCGGCCCTCGTTTGTTGCCACTGCCGCAGGGGCAAATTGCCGTCACTCTGCGTGACGCTCAGGCCTGCTTTAACCTGAATGCCCTTGCTCAACCAACAACGGCGTCGCGTCCGCTCGCGGTACAACAACTGATTGCCCTGATCTCGCGCCTGGATGTGCCTGCTTATCGGGCCGAACTGATAGCCGAAAGCCTGTGGGAATTTATTGACGAAGACCGCAGCGTGCAGACGCGTCTGGGCCGTGAAGACAGCGAGTATCTCGCCCGTTCGGTACCGTTCTACGCCGCCAATCAACCGCTGACCGATATCAGCGAAATGCGCGTGGTACAGGGAATGGACGCCGGCCTTTATCAAAAACTCAAACCGCTGGTCTGTGCGCTGCCGATGACCCACCAGCAAATCAACATCAACACCCTGGACGTCACGCAAAGTGTGATTCTTGAGGCGCTGTTTGACCCGTGGTTAAGCCCTGTTCAGGCGCGGGCGTTATTACAACAACGTCCGGCGAAGGGCTGGGAAGATGTCGATCAGTTTCTTGCACAGCCGCTACTTGCTGACGTCGATGAACGTACTAAAAAACAGCTAAAAACCGTCCTGAGCGTGGACAGCAATTACTTCTGGCTGCGTTCAGATATCACCGTGAATGAGATTGAACTGACGATGAATTCGTTAATTGTCCGCATGGGCCCACAACACTTTTCTGTTCTCAGGCATCAGACAGGAGAAAGTGAGTGAGTTCCATGCTTGAGATTTTTTTCCCGCTTTGCGCCGCTGATTCCATCCGTTGGCAGCGTCGTGCCGCCGACGTGGAGTGCGGCATCTGGCCTGACGTTGCTGACGAACGTCTCCAGCAATGGCTGCAAACTGATGCGATTCGACTCTACATTCCCGGCGAATGGATCAGCGTCTGGCAGGTTGAACTGCCTGATGTCCCCCGCAAGCAGATACCAACTATTCTGCCCGCCTTACTGGAAGAAGAGCTGAACCAGGATATCGACGAACTGCATTTTGCCGCGTTGAAAATCGACCAGCAACAGGCAACCGTGGCAGTGATTCACCAGCAGCATATGCGCAACATTGCGCAGTGGTTGCAGACAAACGGCATTACCCGCGCCACCGTTGCACCGGACTGGATGTCCATTCCTTGTGGCTATATGGCTGGCGATGCGCAACGGGTTATCTGCCGCATCAATGAGTGCCGGGGATGGAGCGCCGGGCGGGCGCTGACTCCGGTCATGTTCCGCGCACAGTGCAATGAGCAGGATTTACCGCTTTCGCTAACCGTGGTCGGCATTGCTCCGGAAGAACTGTCTGCATGGGCTGGTGCGGACGCCGAACGCCTGACCGTTACGGCTCTGCCCGCCATTACCATTTATGGCGAACCGGAAGGGAATCTGCTAACAGGGCCGTGGCAGCCTCGGGTCAGCTACCGAAAACAGTGGGCGCGCTGGCGGGTGATGATTCTGCCGATATTGCTGATTCTGGTTGCGCTGGCAGTGGAACGGGGCGTGACGTTATGGAGCATCAGCGAACAGGTGGCGCAAAGCCGCACCCAGGCGGAAAAAAAGTTCTTAACACTGTTCCCGGAGCAGAAGCGGATTGTGAATTTGCGTTCCCAGGTGACGATGGCGCTGAAAAAATATCGCCCGCAGGCCGATGATACCCGGCTGCTCGCCGAGTTGTCAGCGATAGCCAGCACCCTGAAATCAGCATCACTTTCCGACATCGAAATGCGTGGTTTCACCTTTGATCAAAAACGCCAGACGCTCCACCTTCAGTTGCGGGCCGCGAACTTTGCCAGTTTCGACAAACTGCGTAGCGCACTGGCGGCAGATTATGTTGTGCAACAGGACGCGTTACAGAAAGAGGGTGATGCGGTTTCCGGCGGCGTAACGTTGCGGAGGAAATAACATGTTACGCGATAAATTTATTCACTATTTTCAGCAATGGCGTGAACGCCAGTTAAGCCGTGGCGAACACTGGCTGGCACAACACCTAGCGGGGCGTTCTCCGCGCGAAAAGGGCATGTTACTGGCTGCGGTAGTGTTCCTGTTTAGTGCCGGATATTACGTCCTCATCTGGCAACCGCTGAGCGAACGGATTGAGCAACAGGAGACGATGTTGCAGCAACTGGAGGCAATGAACACCCGACTGAAGCGCGCCGCGCCGGATATTATTGCAGCGCGAAACTCCGCCACAACAACGCCTGCGCAGGTATCGCGGGTCATCAGTGATAGTGCTTCCGCGCACTCGGTGGTCATCAAACGGATAGCCGAGCGTGGGGAGAATATTCAAGTCTGGATAGAACCTGTGGTGTTTAATGACCTGCTGAATTGGTTAAACGCGCTGGATGAAAAGTATGCGCTGCGGGTGACACAAATTGATGTCAGCGCTGGTGAGAAGACTGGGATGGTGAATGTGCAGCGGCTGGAGTTTGGACGGGGATAAAGTATCAGGAGATTAATATCAATAAAATTACTCTCGTTAACGTGGCGAGAGTAATTCCCCCAGCCCTTATAAGCTAAGTTTTTTCGTGAAGGTTATTGTCAGATCCAAAAGCAAAAACCCGCCTTGTGGGCGGGTTCTTTAGAATAGTGGTGCCCGGACTCGGAATCGAACCAAGGACACGGGGATTTTCAATCCCATTGTTCTGGCTTTCACGGGTAATCCGGACTGTCAGACAGGAGTCTTCAGTGTAGTTCATTGGTTGCACATTTTAAAGAGAGAGTGTGCCAGTGAACATTCTGCCCGTTGTGTCCACCAAAGGTGGCGAAGGAAAATCAACCCAGTCTGCTAATCTTGCCGGTTTTCTGGCGGATGCCGGCCTCCGTACCCTGCTGATAGACGGAGACCATGCCCAGCCCACGGCAAGCAATATCTTTCCGCTGACGTATGAAGCGCCGGCCGGTCTTTTTGAATTACTGATGCGCACGGCTGACCTCAGTCATCCCGACAACATCATCTCCCGCACGGCTATCGACGGCCTTGACCTGATAGTCTCCAATGACCCCCATGAACAACTGAAAACGGCCATGCTTCATGCACCGGATGGTCGCCTCCGTCTGCGTAATGTGCTCCAGCATCCGCTTTTCCAGAGCTATGACGTCATTGTGGTGGATTCACAGGGCGCGCGTTCCGTCATGCTGGAAATGATTGTGCTGTCTGCCACGGAGTCTGTGGTGGGGATGGTGAATCCGGTTCTGCCGGATGTGCGTGAGTTCATTCGTGGCACAGTCAATGTCATGGAAAACCTGTTGCCCTACCGTGAACTGGGTATCCCCCTGCCGAAAGTTCGCACCCTGGTTAACTGCATGGATTATACGGCGCTGGCCAGACAAACACTGGCGGAGCTGACCGACATTATTAACTCAGGTCGCTACAGCAAAGTGCTACCAGAAGGCGCGGTCACCCTGCTTTCAACACAGATTTATGACCTGAATATTTACAAACAGGGACACGCAGCCGGCCAGCCGGTGCACCGTCTTGAAAAAGCGTCTGCCCGTCGCAGTGATTCTGCGCTGGTCACCATGCACAGCCTGGCCTGTGAGCTGTTGCCGGAGTGGAGTGAGTTTTTTGATGAATTACTGGAACACGGAGGCATACGCCAATGGTAAAGCCGTCGTTTAAATCCCTGACAAGGCGTGGACGGATAGTGTGCGTCGGATGTGGTTATTCCGGTGTGCGGTTTGGTGATGCTGCAGGTCAGGACACCCGGCAGTGGGTGAAGGTGAATCATGAGAGCGGGCTGGGGCTGTGCTCCGGCTGTGACACCTTTCTTTTGCAGGAACGCCAGCGTCGTCAGCGGCATGACCAGCTTTTTTCATGTGGTTTTACCGGCAAAAAGCGAAAAACGAAGGAGGTGGTATGAGTGTTTCTGTAACACGCACCTTTGTTCGCAGCGAAGTCATCAATGCCGGACGGCAGTTGTTGATGATTTGCATTCATCTTTTTTCCTTTTTAAGTCAATTGGTTATGAATATAAAGATGCTGTCCGTACCTTCTGTCCGGGGTCGCCAGACTTACCGGTCTGAAAATGTACAGACAGTTACCGGGATTTTATTCCCGACAGCTGTACGTCCGGCACCCTTTTTCCTTTTTTTACACAGCCAGGTTTCCGGTTATCTGCGGGGAAGTGACGCACCTGGCGGGCTGAGAGATATGGAGGTGAAAGAATGTCTTCCTCAGTGAAATATTCTCCGGTTCCGGCGGTCTTAACCCGCCCTGAATTACTGGCTGAACTGAACCTGCTGATGACCCGGATTGCCAGTGGGTGTCGTGTGGGGATTCCGGCGTCATGTCGTCCGGTCATTGCGGTGCACGGTGATTATGTTTCATACAGTTCCCCACGCACCGGACATGTTTTTCAGGACGGTTCCCGCCCGGAGACAGTGATGACCGTCAGTAACCGGGAACGGATGTGCGAATGGTTCAGTCAGGTCTGGCTTCCGCTGCATCTGGCTGCCCTTGAAGGCGATGAGAGCGCTTTTTTCAGTGCGGAGGTCAATATGGTGCGCCGGGAGCTGCAGCGCGTTCCGGGAGATTCAGTGAACTGCATGTGCTGGGCAAGCCTTGCTGCACTGGCATTTGATGCTGAAGAGCGGGTGGAACTGCAGAAAGGCAATAATGAGAACACCGCAACATATGATGAGAGCATCGCAACATATGCATTCCGTGCTGCCTGCACTGTGAGTCGCTGTCTGAGCCGGAATGCTTCCGGAGGTATTCCGCGCTCATACCCTGAATGGAAAGCGATTTTGTTTCCCCGTGATGGTGCTGACATTTTCCCCGACGGGTGGCTGGAAAATATGACCCGTCGGGCTGAACGTGTTTTTACAAGTGCGAAACGTCAGTGTGGAATGCTCTCAGCCAGTCAGGCAGCGCTTTTTTCTCAACGTGTTGAAATGGAGTGAAAGGATGAGCCGATTCAATACAGTTCGGGGGAAAGGGGTTACAGAGCCCGTCTTTTTCCGTCATGACTTTTCCGTTACTCAGCAGCCAGAACTGCAGGGTGTATTTCACTTCAGATTCAATGCCGGACGGCAGTTGTTTTTCTGTATTCATAAGATTTTTCCTTTAAATCAACTTGTTATGAATGAACGGATGCTGTCCGTACCTTCTGACCGGGGTCGGCAAACTTACCGGTCTGAAAACGTACAGACAGTTACCGGGATTTTATTCCCGACAACTGTACGTCCGGCACCCTTTTTCCTTTTTTCACATAGCCAGGTTTCCGGCAGTCAGAGGGGGAGGGTACGCCATGGCTGAAGTGTCAGTTCTTTGTGCATACGAAGCAGAGCAGGCCGTTCTGGGGGGCCTGATGCTGGAGAATGAACGCTGGGATGAAGTGGTGCTGATGCTGAGTCCTGACGATTTTTATGTGGCTCCGCACCGGGCCATCTTCCGTGCCATGTCTGAACTGGCGGTGAATGGACAGCCTCTGGACCTGATTACACTGTCAGAGCATCTGGAACATCAGGGCAGGCTGGACCTATTGGGTGGTTTTGCCTATCTGGCCGAGCTCAGCAAGAACACACCTTCTGCGGCCAACATCATGGCCTATGCGGGCATTGTGGTGGAGAAAAGCGTTCTGCGTCAGTTACAGGCCACCGGAAACACCCTGATTGCTGATGTGGCGGCACCGAACGCCACATCACGGGAGGTGCTGGATGCTGCAGAGCGGCGTCTGTTTGCACTTGCGCAGAACAGGACGCTCCGGGAGCGCACGGAAGCCTCTCTTTCATCCGCGCTCGATACGGTTCTGCAGCAACTGGAAAGTGTGCTCGGTTCCGGCGGTGTGACCGGTACCCCCACGGGATTTGACTGTCTGGATGAGATGACCTGTGGCCTGCAGCCCGGTGACCTGGTCCTGCTGGCTGCCCGTCCGTCAATGGGGAAAACGTCTCTGGCGCTGTCCATGTGTATCAGTGCCGCCCGGCGACGGACAGAAGAGAGCGTTCTGGTATTCAGCATCGAGATGCCGAAGGAGCAACTGATTCTGCGCATGCTTTCCATGCTGGGACGTGTGGAACTGAATCATCTGCGCAGTGGCAACATGGATGATGAGGACTGGGCGAGGGTGTCATCTGCGGTTGGCATGGCGCTGGGTGACGGAGGTATGGATACGCTGGGTGAGCGCCTGATAATTGATGACTGCAGCCAGCAGACACCATCATCGCTGCGTGCCAGTGCCCGCCGTTATACCCGCCTGTACGGTAAACCCGCTCTGATTATGGTGGATTACCTGCAGCTGATTCGGGCGCCGGAGCTGGAGAACCGCACACAGGAAATTGCTGAAATTTCCCGTTCCCTGAAAGCGCTGGGGAAGGAGCTGGGGTGTCCGGTGCTGGCCCTCTCCCAGCTTAACCGTCAGGTGGAACAGCGTGCAGATAAACGCCCCAATAACGGTGACCTGCGTGATTCCGGGGCACTGGAGCAGGATGCTGACCTGATTATGTTTATTTACCGCGACGAGGTTTATAACCCCGATTCACTGGCAAAGGGGGAGGCTGAAATCATTGTCAGCAAGCAGCGTCAGGGACCCACAGGCACGGTACGGGTCAGGTTCGACGGTCGTTACACACTGTTTACGCCCTCTGAAAATGACGGGCAGGGAGGATATGCGTGATGGCACACAAGCCACTGAATCTCGGGGCTGCCATTATGCAGCCCGGTCGTCAGGCCAGTGCCGCCGGTAATGTGGTGGCGCTGGGGGAAACCCCCATGATTCTGACGCTGGACCAGTTACGTCCGAATCCGGATAACCCGCGCACCACGCGCAATCCGCGTTATGACGACATCAAAAACTCCATTCACGCCCGCGGGCTGGATACGGTGCCCAAAGTCACCCGTATGCCGGACAGTGAGCCGGATGTGTATATCTTCAGTGACGGGGGAAACACCCGTTACCAGATACTGACGGAACTCTGGAAAGAAACGGGGGACCCGCGTTTTTACCGTATTCATGTGCTGTTCAAACCCTGGCCGGGACGGCTTCAGTGTGTGATTGGTCATCTGGCGGAAAATGAAGTTCGCGGTGAACTGACCTTTATTGAGAAGGCGCAGGGCATCCACAAGGCGCGCCTGATTTATGAAGAGCAGTTAAACAAAAGCGTGTCCATGCGGGAGCTGTCGTCATTACTGACGGAGCAGGGACTGCCGGTTGACGCCTCCAGTATCAGCAGGATGGAGAACGCCCTGAAATATCTGTACCCCTGGATCCCCGAACTGATGGAGTCAGGACTGGGGCGACATCAGGTTACGGCACTGCTGGCACTTCGTCAGGACGCAGAGCGTGTCTGGGGGCAGTTTGCGCTGGCGTCCGGCACGGATGCGGAATTTGACCGTGTGTTCGGGGAAAGCTGCCGGAAGTTTAATTCGCCGGAGCTGTGGTCACTGGAGATGTTCCGCGATGAGCTGATTGGAGATTTATTGCAGGCGCTGCCACATCCCTCCCTGGACTATGACCGGTGGCTGCTGGAGCTGGATCCAAAAGAGCGGAACCGTCGTCACCATTTTGGTGAGCCGGAACCGGTGGTGGTACCGCCTTCAGTCCGTGACAGTGGCACAGTGCCGTCAGGTGCACCGGTATTCCGTACCCGGTCTGAGGCACCGGAGCGTCTGCCGGATACGAACGCAGAGCCGGTACCGGAAATCTCTGCCCCTGATACTGAGCCCGGACAGCATGGTGTTGCCCGAACGGAGAACGCTGTTTCTGACACAGACCACACTGAAAAATGTGGGCTTCCTTCCCCCGAGGAGCGTGCAGACAAGGTGTCTTCTTCTGCTGAGAAAGTTCGGCGTTCAGAGATACAGCCGGATATGTACGGTGGCGAGCCGGTTTTCAGTGGTGATGCGGTGGAAACGGGTATTGCCGGGTCCGCTGTGCCATCCGTTATGACCGGCGATACAGCGCCGTCCGGAACACCTGATGTCCTTCCCGCATCGGTGACGCATTTTGCTGAAGGACGGGATGATATCGAGCATCTGCAGAATGAGGCCTTCCGGCTGGCATGGGAACTGGCTGAGTCTGCCGGCTGTGCTGAAGAAATTGCCATGGACAGGGAAAGTGACCTGTCGGCTGGTTTCGGGACTGCAGAGGAGAAATGTTCGCCGGTGACGGCATTTCTGGTGGGGCTGACCGGTGATGCACCGCTGACAGTGTCTCCCGTCAGTCTGACAGACCTGCTGACAGGTGGCAGTGCGCCGGAGGCATGGCCACTGCTGGATGATGAACATGCCGTGAAGCTGCTGCGTCTTCTGAGTGTGCTGCGCCGTCTGCGCGCCCTGCAGCGCAGTGTGTTACCCGAAGATGATGAGGAGGATGAAAGTGATGAGTGATATGTCGCATCAGGAGCGTCTGGTCAGACGGGTCAGGAAACTGCTGGAGCTGAGCCGTAATAACAGCAATGCCCATGAGGCCGGGCTGGCGCTTGCAAGGGCGCAACAGCTGATGGCGAAACACGGTATCACGGAGCAGGATGCCGGACTTTCTTCGGTACAGACGTCTTCATCACAGGGGGCACCTTCTGAGGCTGAAAAAGTTCCGGCGTGGATGTTTCGTCTGGTCATGGTGGTGTCACAGACATTTGGCTGCAGGGCGTATTACGACTGGCGGTTGATGCCCGGAGGCCGGTATCGTCGGTGTGTGACGTTTTACGGTTTCAGTGAACGTCCTCAGGTGGCGGCTTATGCGTTTGATGTTCTGTGCCGTCAGCTGAGGGACGCAACGGATGCGTATCTCCGTACACAGAGCCGGCGGCTGAAACTGAGCACCCGCCGCGCCCGGGCTGCTCAGTTCCGTGATGGCTGGGTTCAGGGCGTTCGTCAGGTGGTGAGGCCATTCAGTGTGACAGAAGAGGAAAGCCGGCTGATGCGCCTCTGGCTGGAGCTGCAGGAGATGGAGACGGTGGACCCCCGGGAGGTGAAAGCCTGTCGCGGCGGTGACCTGGCCCGCTGGCAGGGGTATGAGGCCGGGAAAAATGCCTCACTGCATCATGGTGTGGGGGGAACTGCCCGCCAGATGGTGCCGGGGCTGATGATACGGGAGGCGTCATGAATAACAGCTTATCTCAGGCAACCAACGGCCTGCTGATGCAACTGGTGATGGACCTCAAGAGTGGCTACCTGCGTCGTTGTGAATCTCTGGGACTGGCCCGGGAGGAAATGCAGATGCTGCAGGGACTGACCATTGAGGAAATCCATTACCTGTCGAACTCGGAAGTGTCGGTTATCCGGCTGGACATTAATCATGAAAATCTGCTGCGTATGCTGCAGCAGGCCCGGACGGAGCAGAAACGTCTGCAGCGCATTGACCGTGCACTGGCGCTGGGTGGCTCCATTGAGCTGATGGCGTTTTACTTTGGACTTTCCAGTGTGGATGTTGCGGCGCGCCGGCGCATTGCCGGTATTGATGTTCGTCCGGGACGTGGCGTCACGCTGAGCGATGAGGAAAGTGCAGAGCTGTGGCGGTTATGGCAGAAGGCGGGCATCACGGATGTGGAGAGTGCGGACGGACTGGATGTCATGATGCTGGCTGCGGAGCAGATGAATATCCCGCTGACGGCTATCTGGCACGCAGTAAGGGGATGGTGTACTGACCGGCAGACGGAGCCGGTAAGGAATGCGTCATGAAAATGACAGAACTGGCACCGGGCATTCTGGCCAGCCCGTGTGTGCCGCCAGCCTGCTGTCGTAAGGCAGTTCAGATGGTCAGTCTGTTCCGGCAGGGTGTGCGTAATTACCGGCAACTGAATGACCGGGGGACCCGTTATTACAAGATAAACGTCGGACGCGCCTGGCGTCTGCTGAGCCGTAACCGGGGAGAGACCTGGGAACTGCTCAGCCATGAGCGTTATAACACTGCCAGACGTAAATGAAACGTGCAGGCCGGACCGGAGTATCGGGGCCGGCCCTGTTGACGACAAGGTATTGCACAGGAAATTGATTCCCATGAATGAGCTTAGCTGGAAGGCGTTAAGTAAGGCGGTAAAAAGATATCAGGATGTGCTGTCGTGGAGTCGTTCAGACAGACACAGTCCGGGCGCTGAGCGGGAATTAGCAGCTGCAGCCGGAAACATCAGGAAGGCCATTGGTGATCAGGAAATTGACGTGATTGTGGAACTGGTGACGGAACTGGAAGATGCAGAACGGAAAATCGCAGTATACACCCTCTTATCATGGATGTGGGCATTACTCACCCTGTGCATCATGTATTTCCGGTGAACGGGTAAAACGTGAAATTGCGTGGGAACTGGATGATGGTTCTCGCAGGGTGTTAAGGGGTGAAAAACAGGAGGCAATCAATGAACAGTATTCATTATCAGGCACTGCGTGAGGCAGCGCAAAACTATCAGTCGATGCTGGCGTGGAATGAGGCTATCCCGGATAGCCCAAACGCAGAGGTTGATTGTGATGAAGCTTTGGCTGCGTTTAAGCGTCAAATTCGTCCCAGGGAAGTGGATATTATAGCCGATCTGCTGGATGAACTGGAAGCCGCAAAAAAGCGTATTGCAGAACTGGAGGAAGAGAAAGAAACGTTGCGTCCGGTTGGTGTTATGAGCAGGAGAGCATTTTGGCGGCTTGAGAATAGAGAGTCACGATTTATTGCACTTTGGCCCGGACCGGGAATATGCCTGCTGCGTAAACGTCCTGATGACGGCGTTATTGTTTACGCCAGAACCGACGCCGGCATTGGTGTGAAGCAGCAAAATGACACAGGGATTAAGGATTAATCGAAAATGTTTAGCCAGCCCCCTGCATCCAGCAGGGGGCTGTAATAAGCATTTTTGTACCGGATAAAAAGCGGCGATATTGCCGCTACTGAATGAGGTGATTATGGCGTTACCAGCGGAAAGCCTGATTGCGTATACCCTGGAAAAAATGAAGCACCGTATGGCCACCGGAGCCCGGAAGGAGGAGGGGCGAATACGCAGCGGACTGTTGTTCACCGGCAATGTGCACGATGCCATTCCGCGTCGTCTGTTGCTGGATACGCGTCTTTCACCGCTGGACAAGATGGCATGGATGATGATCCGGCTGTATGCACAGAATAATGAGGGGGCCATTTTTCCCACTTATGACGAACTGCAACTGCAGCTGGCATCCCCGGGAAAGGGAAAAGCTTCCAGAGAAACCGTCAGCCGGGTATTGCTGATGTTGCGGATCACGGGCTGGCTGAGCCTGTGTAAACGGGTACGTGATGATAAAGGCCGGGTTCGGGGAAACATTTACGCCCAGCATGACGAGCCCCTGACGTTCTGCGATGCAGAGGCGATGGATCCGCGTTATCTGGATATAGTGGCAGAAGCCTGTATGAGCCGGAACCGGACCATCAGTCAGACGGCACGGGATATTCTGGGTGAAATAAAAAATGATCCGGGAATGCGCCACTATCACAGCCATATCAGTCAGCTGGAAGCCCGGATAGGAAGTGCCCAGACACCAGGGCAGATGGCTGCCCGTCAGCGGGTGACGGAGGAAAGAATGCGGCCGGGTTCGGAAACCGAACCGGTGGTGAGAACACTGAGTTCGGCACCGGAAAAGCTGAGTTCGGAAACCGAACCGGGTAAAAAAATGGGGCAAAAAAGACAGAGTTCGGATTCCGAACCATCAGGAAAATCAGCAGGTTATCACAGAGTCCGGGAACCGAACCATTACGTACGTAATATCACACACAGTGTGATTAAAAACACGTACGTACTGCCGGCGTCGCTGACGGGGCAAATCAGGGAGGAAGATGCCATTATGCTGACCAGCCAGTTGCAGGCGTTGCCGGAAGCGCTGGCACAGGGTGTACTGGAAAGCCTGTCTGGGGTGCTGGGCAGTCAGTCACTGCAGAACCCGGTGGGCTGGCTGCTTGCGGTGCTGAAGCGTGCCCGGGAGGGAAATTTTTATCCGCCGAAACAGAAACAGCGCGTCGCTGTATCGGCTCCCATGCAGGCGGGAGCAGGAGATCGCTCCACTTCGCAACCTGTTGTCACCCGGAAACGTACAGAACCCATTTCAGCAGAACGTCTGAGTGGCATTGTGGCAGGGTTACGGGCCTCCCTGCGTAACCGTTCTGCGATAAGAGCCCGGTGATGGCGTTGTGCTCCACGTTTTCAGAGAACAAAAATCAATCAGTGTTGCCCGGGGCAAAAGAGAGCAAAAATTAAACAGTGTTGCCCGGGGCAACATAGAGCAAAAATTAAACAGTGTTGTCCGGGGCAACAGAGAGCAAAAATTAGACAGTGTTGTCCGGGGCAACATAGAGCAAAAATTAAACAGTGTTGTCCGGGGCAACAGAGAGCAAAAATTAGGCAGTGTTGCTCGGGGCAGCATAGAGCAAAAATTAACCAGTGTTGGCAGTGCCAACAGAGTGTAAAAATTATGCTGCGTCAGCAGCATGGAAGGCGGCGGCACCGAATATCCTGGAACATCTGACGGTAAACCGCCGAAGCCCGGCGTCAGCCGGAAATGCCCTGACAGGATGCTGTGTTTCCCCGGCCCTGCCAGACCCTGTTTGTTTCAGGGAAAAGCCAGTATTGCATAAAGGGACCGGAGGACAGGGGAAAACCAAATACTTGTCGCTAAGTCATGGGATGGGCTTTTTTTCACCGGGCTCACTTATCGTTTCTGATATCGGTATGATCTGATGCTCACCGGTGCTGGATCACGGGCACCGGTGTACTGAGCTTCCCTTTCTTCCCCATTTTTCTGTGGCCTGAATCTGGTTTTCTGTTGTTCCTTCTGCGCTTCGTCCTGACGATCACACTTTAATCCCTGATCGTTATAAGGAACTGATATGAGCGAAAATAAACAGGACCAGAAAGAAGTCCGGGCCGGTGCATTGCAGTCTTCGCTGTCCATTCTGTTACACACCCATTATGCCATTCGCCTGTGGGAAGGGCGCAAAGCGGAGAAGGTTTCCGGTGATGGTAAACCCCGTCCGGGTATCATCAGCATGCCTCAGGTCATTGCCCGGGCCGGGCAGGCAACCCGGGATGCGGAGCGTGATAATCCCTGGGCGGATATGCTGCTGGTCAGGCTGGAAGAGGCATTATCGCAGGCATCGGAACAGATCCGTCAGCAGGTCGCCGGGCTGGAGGCGGTGTTGAACAGTATTCCCGGTAATATCGTGATCTCTGATATTGCATCATCTTCGCCCGTGAACATTGATGTTTTCAGCAGCTCTCCGCTGGGGTATCGCTGCGTCTGGCTGCTTGTGGGGTATGACGAACTGGTCATGAAAGCGTTTCATGCCTTTCACTACGGGCTGATTTCGCGGGCGCAGCGGGACAACATACTGGATACCGGGGGGCACGCTGTCCGTAAGGTGTATGGTGTGGCGCAGTCCTACAAAACGGTTCATGCCACCCGGCAGGATATTTTATCCGGCACGGAGAAGGGCAGGGTGGCTGTCAGCCGTTTTGGTCAACCGGATCCGGATATCATGAGCGGTAAAAAACGCTCTGTTTTTTCTCCGCCCCTGAAATAATACAGCGGAGGTACCATGCAACTCTATTTGTGTGAAAAACCGTCACAGGCGCGGGATATTGCCCGGGTGCTGGGGCTCAGCGGGCGGGGAGAGGGCTGTATTGAAGGTGATACTGTCACGGTCACCTGGGCTGTGGGGCATCTGCTGGAGCTGGCGGCTCCGGAAGCGTACGGGGAGCAGTTCGGGGTTCCCTGGCGTATGGAGTCACTTCCCGTTCTGCCGGAAAACTGGCAGATGACGGTTAAACCGCAGACGAAATCCCAGTTTACGGTGATCAGCCGCCTGCTGAAGCGTGCGTCTGAAGTGGTGATCGCCACGGATGCGGACAGGGAAGGAGAAGTCATCGCCCGGGAACTGCTGGCGTACTGCCGGTACCGGGGGCCAGTCCGCCGGCTGTGGCTGTCAGCCCTGGATGAGGCCAGCGTCCGGGAGGCGCTGGCAAATATTCTGCCCGGTGAGCAGACGGCCCGTCTGTATGATGCCGGCCTGGCCCGTGGTCAGGCTGACTGGCTGATCGGGATGAACCTGACGCGCCTGTATACCCTTAAAGCCCGGGCGTCGGGGATCCCGGATGTGTTATCCGTCGGAAGGGTACAGACGCCGACACTTGCCATGGTGGTCAGACGGGATCAGGAGATTGCCGGTTTTGTACCACGCCCCTGGTGGCAGGTGTTTGTTGGGCTGGAGAAAGACGGGATCCGGTTCCGGGCCGTCTGGGTGGCGGCAGATCAGTACTGCGATGAAGAGAAACGGTGTGTGAACGTTCAGGCGGCCCGGGCCGTTCTTCAGTTGTGTCAGCAGACACCGTCAGCGGTGGTGCATGAGGTGACCCGGAAGCGTGAAAAAACACCGGCTCCGCTCTGTTTTTCGCTGGGTACACTGCAGGAGGCCTGCTCCCGGAAATTTGGTATGGGGGCGCAGACTGTGCTGAATATCGCGCAGTCCCTGTATGAGACGCACAAAGCCACGACGTATCCCCGGACGGACTGTGGCTATCTGCCTGAATCCATGCAACAGGAAAGCCGGGAGGTACTGGCGGCAATGGCGCGCTCAGATCCCGCCCTGACGCCGGTTCTGGCGCAGCTCGATCCCGGTTTTGTTTCACGTATCTGGAATGACAAAAAGATTACGGCACACCATGCCATTATTCCGACCCGGCAGGTCTTTGATATCAGGGCACTGAGTGAGGATGAACTGAAGGTGTATCAGCTCATCCGTCAGCATTATCTGGCCCAGTTCCTGCCCCTGCAGGAATCTGATATTACCGATGCAACACTGACGCTCGGCGGGCAACTGTTCAGAGTCCGTGGGAAAGTGAATGTGGTGACGGGCTGGCGAGGCCTGTTTTCCGGGGAGGCCGCAGAAGCTGCTGAAGGCGAAGATGAACAGACGACGGAAATGGCGTTGCCGGCGCTTGAACGGGGTGAACACTGTCGGATTAGTGGTTCAGAACTCAAGGATCGGATGACGTCACCTCCGGCTCCTTTTACGGAAGGAACCCTGATTGCCGCCATGAAAAATGCTGCCAGTCAGGTCAGCGACCCGAAGCTGAAAAAAGTGCTGAGGGAGAATGCAGGTCTGGGGACGGAGGCCACGCGGGCCGGTGTGCTGGAGGTGTTATTTGCCCGGCAGTATCTGGAGAAGAGCGGGAAGCATATCCGGTCAACGCAACGGGGCAGGGAGCTGACGGCAGCCCTGCCGGAAGCCCTGACCAGCCCGGGAATGACGGCGTTGTGGGAGCAGGCTCTGGATGATATTGCACAGGGCAGAATGTCGCTGGATACCTTTATGGACAGGCAGCAGCAGTGGGTGCGTCATCTGGTCTCATCCGGACGGGAACAGCCCTTCAGTATGACGGTTCCGGTGACGCCGCCGTGCCCGCTTTGTCAGGGGCCAACCCGGCAGCGAAAGGGAAAGCATGGGCTGTTCCGGAGCTGTCAGCGGTATCCTGAGTGTAAGGGGGTGGTGAACACGCAGAAAAAGGCCGGGCGGCGAAAAAAAACGGGAAAAACTAAAACGGAGTAATCTTAATTTCTCCCTGTTCAGGATCGGGTAGTGTGGTTAAGCTTTGATGCAATACCCTGCTGACCACAGTGGAGCGGGCAGCTCCAGGGTCCGGTAACCCGTAATGCACACTCGCGGGGTTACAAGGCGCATCCCCTCCGTGAAAACCGCGCCGGGATTTATCCCCGGAGATGATGAGAGTTAACCCCGGGGGCTGGTATCCCCCTCAGGCACCGGAAATCCCGGTGCCTTTTTTATTTGTTTTAGCGTTGACATTTGTCTGTGGTGATTTAAAGATGACCGGGCTTGACTGTCGTTTTTACGACCACCAATGTTCCGGCAGCCTGTGAGGAACGCCTTCGGGTGGCTGCATTCAACACCCCCTGAGCCTGAAAGGGTGGTGCATTCCACGTGAATGGGGTAAATCTGCGCGCTCTTGAGAGCAGAATGTCGTCACAAAAAGCGCATTATGACGCGACGATGAGGGCTTTTTTATCTGTTCAGACAGCCGGAATTCAGCTGATCCGGCATCCCCGACGGGAACATTCACTCCCGTCAGGGGCGGTGATGTTCTCCGTCATCACATTTTTTAACTCCATGGAGAAATCATCATGTCTGTAAATACTGCCAAAACTGAATACTTTAATCTGACCCTCAAAGGTCTGGGGTATCTCAGTAATGTACGTCAGGTGAATCACCAGAACGGCTCGTTTCTCAGCTGTGTGGTGAATGCGCTGAGCGGACCCACGGACAGCCCGTCCTACGTCCGTTTTGATGTCACGGTTGCCGGTAAGGAGGCAACCTCCCTGATTGCCCGCTGCCAGAAAGCGGTGGATGAAGATCGCAAGGTGCTGCTTGGCTTCACGCTGAGCAACCTGTCCACTGACATCTTCACCCTGAACAAGGGGGAGCATGCCGGTGAACAACGCGTCAGCCTGAAGGCCCGCCTGATCAAGGTGGACTGGATCAAGATAGGCCAGGAGATGGTTTACAAGGCTGAAAAATCAGACTCCCTGCCGCCGCAAAACGGCACCATGCAACAGCAATACGCAGAAAACTCTTTCTGATCGTACTTTTCTCAACCGTCCTGATGAAAACAGACTGCCTCATCAGGGCGGTCTGTTTTCTTATTGTCTTTATCTTTAAGGAAACTTCCCATGCAACAGCCAAATGGCATTCTGGCCGCACAGGCCGGTTATACGTTACCCCTTCAGGTTCTCCGCAGCGTACGTGGTTATTATATTGGTACTCAGTGTGATGAGGGACCGGTGTCCCGCGAATCCGTGGAGTATTACAGAGACCATGAGCAGGCGGTACAGGCGCTGGAAAACGGCACCTGGACGCAGCGGACGTGTGCGTGAGGATGAGGAGGGCATATGGCGTCACGCGGTATTAATAAGGTGATACTGATAGGACATCTTGGACAGGACCCGGAACTCCGTTACTTCCCTAATGGCGGCGGAGCTGTGGCGAACCTGACCCTGGCCACCAGTGAATCCTGGCGTGATAAACAGAGCGGTGAAATGAAGGAGCAGACCGAGTGGCACCGCGTGGTGATTTTCGGAAAACTGGCGGAGATTGCCGGTGAATACCTGCGCAAGGGTTCACAGGTGTACATCGAAGGTCAGTTAAGGACCCGGAAGTGGTTCGATCAGCAGAATGGTGTTGATCGCTACGTAACGGAGGTGGTGGTGAGTGTCAACGGCACCCTGCAGATGCTGGGCTCTCCGCGCCAGCAGGGCAGTGGCGCCGCGTCCGCACACAGCGGTCAGGGAACTGCCGGTGCGCCGGCGGGTAACTCACCGTCACCGGCTTCCGGGAACGGCGGGGGAATGCCGATGGATTTTGACGACGACATTCCCTTCAGTGGACCGGGATATGGCGCTGAACGGCGGATTATCCATGCCATGTAATGTTAACCCCGGGGGCATCACCGCCCCCATTTTTATCAAGGAGGTATCGTGAGTGAAAAAAATCATACCACGCCCACGCCACACGATGCGGCGTTCAGGGCGATGATGGAAACCCCTTCGGTTGCAAGGGATTTTCTGGAAGCCGCGTTGCCGCCGGCACAGTTACAGCGGTGCGACATGAACACCCTGAAGCTGGAGCCGGCCACGTTTGTGGATCCGGATCTGCGTCAGTATGCCAGTGATGTTCTGTGGAGCATGAAAACCACCGATGGCCGTGATGGTTACATCTACGCGCTGACGGAACATCAGAGCTCTGCGGATCGTTTTATGGCCCTGCGCATGATGCATTATGTGCTGGCGATAATGTATCGTCACCTGAAAACGCATAATCAGGCCCCCATTGTGATCCCGGTGCTTTTTTATCACGGTGAACCCAGTCCGTATCCGTACAGCCTGAACTGGCTGGACTGTCTGGACGATCCGGCGCTTGGTCGGGAGCTTTACGGCGAAGGAAAGCCTCCCCGCGTTATTGATGTGGGTCTTCTTGATGATGAGGGTATCCGCTGCTATCAGCAGATGGCTGCCCTGATGCTTCTGATGAAGGTCCGTCAGCGGAAGGGCGATCTGATGACGCAGCTTGACTTTCTGTCACAGTTGCTTCAGATACAGGGAACACACGATCAGGTGGTGGTTCTGTTAAACTATATGGTGAAGGCGTGCGATTCGGCTTCACCGGAATTTATACGGGCGATGGCAGAACATCTGCCCCGGTATGAGGATGAGATTATGACTATCGCTGAACGGCTTGAACTGGCGGGTATCGAAAAAGGTATCGAAAAAGGTATCGAAAAAGGTATCGATCTCGAACGACAGGAGACAGCCCGTCGCTTACAAAAAATGGGGATGTCTTTTGGTGTCATCAAAGAGGCCACACAGTTGCCTGATGATGTCCTGAAGAAAATCCTGCATTAATATACACCGCCCGGTATTGCCGGGCTGCAGAAGGTGAAAAAACTTCCTGCTGATCATCACGCCTGCCTTCGTGCAGGCGTTTTTTTTGTTTACTGATAATGAGTTGTTCGTTGAGCCTGCCGGCGCTTCTTTGCACAGTGACCGCTGTTTTATCACTGCAGAGGAGTTATCCGGATGAAGATGCAACCCGGGATCTTATTTCCCCTGGTTACCCTGGCCCTGCTGGCCGGGTGTAACAGCCCACAAAAACTTCAGCAACGTGCGCCGGCCATGCCGGTACCTTCCGTCAGCGTTTCCCGCAATGTGCAGCCGGTGTCACAGGATATTTATGCGCAGCCGGCACCGGAAGTGGTGCGTTACGACCGTTACCTGCTGGTCAGCACGGCACCGCAGGCAGCGCAGCGAGACCCGCTTTCCCAGGTGATTGATATCCGTATTCCGGCATCGTTAAAGCCCACCGTGGCCGATGCCATGCGCTATGCCCTGAAACAGTCCGGTTACACACTGTGTGCCACCGGGCCGGCCAATGGTGTGCTGTACCGCCAGCCCCTGCCCGCCGTGCAGTATCAGCAGGGACCGGTGCGACTGCGTACAGCCCTGCAGGTGATGGCGGGCCCGGCCTGGCAACTGGAGGTGGATGACGTTCAGCGTGTGGTCTGCCACAGCCTGCGGGCGGGGTATCAGTTACCGGCAGGCCAGCTGGCACCCGTGCCGATTTCTCCGGCAATAACGGCCCCGGTGGCGCAACCGGCTAAGGGAGGTTTCCTGAAAAAATGAGCAAACAACAGGAGATGATGGCACCCGTTCCGGCAGATAAACCCACAACACGCCGGTATTCACTTCTGCGGGGGGTGGCAGTGAGTTCCCTGATTCTGCTGGTTGTGGTGACGGGCGTGGCGCTGTATCTGACGGGACGTGGCATGCTGGCGATGGATACCCGTCTGGCAACACTGGAGCAACAGCAGGGGGAGCGTCTGACACCGGCGTCGCTGGCTCCGCTGCAGTCACGACTGAGTGAACTGGAGACGAAGCTGCTGGCGGAGAGTGCGCGTCTGGCGCAGCTGGCCCGGCAGCCCGTTCTGACGGAGGTTCAGCAGACGCAGCTTAATGAACTGCCGGCGTCCCTTGAGCAGATTCAGGCAGCACAGAAAGCCCTTTCCCTGCGGCTGGACACGCTGGCGGCACTGGCAGAGAAGCCACAGCCCCGGGCTGTTCAGTCCGAATCCTCCTCTGCTTCCGGCACCGGGAAAAAGGACGTATCCGGAACGAAAGAACCCTCTCCGGTGGTACAGAAAACTGCCCGCCCTGCAACGGCACGTTCAGGTATGTCGCGCACCTCCCGCCGGGCGCCGTTTGTGCTGACCGGCACCGAGCGTCGGGGGACGCTGTCATATGCGGCGGTGGCCCCCCGGGGATATACCAGTCTGTCGCAGGTGGCACTGCTCGGGGAAGGAGAGAGTGTGGCCGGCTGGACACTGATTCATGCCGGTCGCGAACAGGCGACGTTCCGGGTTAACGGACGTCAGGTACAGGTCAGGGTGGAGTGAGTGAAGATGAGACTGAAATCCCTGTTACTGGTGATGCTGATACCTGCACTGGCGCAGGCTGCAGACCAGAACACGACCGTGACGGACGCATCCCTTACGAATACGTCACAGCATACGCAGAGCACCACGCAGTCGCTGCAACAGCAGGCTGGCCGGTGGGGGCTGAGTGAGGAGGACTGGGGGCGTTATCAGGAACTGATGGCGGGACCCCGCGGGATACAGTCGCCGGGTCTGGACCCGCTGACAGCACTGGGTATTGAGGCCCGTACACCGGCTGAGCGCCGGGCGTATGCCGAAAAGTGGGTGAAGGAAGCGTATGCCCGTACGGAGAAGGAGCTGGCTTTTCAGCGGGAGGTTGATGCGGCATGGCAGCGTCTTTATCCCGGAAAGCTGCCGGTCAGTATGGGCAATACCGGTGTTCTGGCCGGGGACACTGGAGGCAGACTGGCGTTGTTTGTGAAGGCGAAGGACTGTGCGTCCTGTGATATCCGCCTGAGTAAGGTGCTGGCATCCGGTAAGCCGGTGGATATTTACCTGGTGGACAGTCAGGGGAAAGACGGGCTGCTTCGTCAGTGGGCACGTGAGCACAATATTCCACCAGAGAAGGTCCGCAGCCGGCATATCACCCTGAATCATGATGCGGGGCGCTGGCTGCGTTTTGGTGAGGGACAGATGCCGGTGGTACTGCAGCAGGGGGCGGACGGATGGCGCGTGGCTGCATTCTGACCGCTCTGCTGATGCTGGCAGGCAGCGGTATGTGTCAGGCTGTTGCACAGACCATTCCTGACGGGTATGTGCAGGTGGCCCGCGCACACGGTATTCCGGCAGAAGTGCTGTATGCCGTATCCCTGACAGAGACCGCCATGGCGCCCGGTGATATGGCCGGCGTCATGCAGTATTCCCGCCGCGACGGGCGTCTTCCGGATGTCTCCCGCCCCTGGCCCTGGACACTCAATGTGGCCGGGAAGGGGTACCGTTATGCCAGCCGTCTGGAGGCCTGGCAGGCACTGCAGGTGTTTCTGAAACGTTATCCGGCCAGACGCATTGATGTCGGGATAGCGCAGGTCAATCTGGGGTGGAATGGTCATCGTTTCCCGTCAACATGGGCGGCCTTTGACCCGTACACCAGTCTTGAGACGGCGGCAGTCATTCTGCAGGAGTGCCGTCAGCGCCATCCCGACAGCTGGCTGAAGGCTGCCGGTTGTTATCATCATCCTGCCGGTGGAAAGCCGGCCGTCCGTTACACCGCCGTGGTCAGACGTCATCTGGACCGGCTGAATGCAAAAAGTATGACGTCACAGCAGACAGCCATGCTGGCACCGGCGGCGGATTATATCTGGACAGAGCCCCGGAGGCGTGAATGAACAGACTGAGACGGATTATCCCTTTTTATTTTCCTGTATGGCTTCTGTTTTCAGCGAGTGTCAGTGCTGAACTGACGGTGATTGCTGACCTGGGCGGCAGGGATGCCACGCCTTTTTTTGAGGGTATCAACCGGCAGGCACCGGCTTCTACAACGGTTGTTTCACCACAGCCTCTTCTGCAGGGAGAAGCCGCGATGCTGCCGGTCAGCACACCTGAAATGTCACCTGGCGAGGTGGCGCCACGCCCGCTTCAGCTACCGGGCATCGGTGCACTTTTCCTTGTGGGGGATGATGCGTATTCCCGCGAGTGGCTGCAGAAAAATGCGGCTGCGCTCCGGGCGCGCCATGCCGCCGGGATGGTGGTGAATGTGGCTGATGAAAACGGCCTGCGCACGTTGCGTGAACTGGCCCCCGGTGTGGCGATGACACCGGCATCCGGTTCTGCGCTGGCCCGCCGGTTACAGCTGAAGTCTTACCCGGTGCTGATAACGGACAACGGGCTGTCACAGGAGGTGTCACCATGATGCAGACACCTGTGATAACCGCAGCCCTGCTGGTCAGCCCGGTGCTGATGGTTTGTCTGGTGTTCTGCCTGCTGACGGTGTTGCTGATGCTTATCCTGCGGGGAGGGGGGCGAAAACAGAAATGCGCCCGGACCCGTCGCCATCAGCGTTACCGCGCCACCGCCGCCCGGGCACTGGCCAGACTGAAGACGCTGCCGGGGGATGCTCAGCGTCTGAAGTATCTGCGCAAAATCAATCCGTATGTCTTCGAAGAAGTGTTGTTACTGGCCCTGATGCAGCAGGGGATGACGGTTATTCACAATCCCTGCTACAGCGGTGATGGCGGTCTTGACGGACAGGTGGTGATTAACGGTGAGCGCTGGCTGATACAGGCCAAACGCTACGGACGGACCATCCGCCCGGCACATATTGATGCCTTCGGGGAACTGCTGCGCCGGGAAGGTTGCCGGGGATTTTTTATTCATACCGGTCGTACGGGGCCGGCCAGCTGGGCCAGGCTGACGCTGTGGCCGGATATCGAACTGGTCAGCGGTCAGCGTCTGCTGAAACTGCTGAACGGAACATTACTGACAGATGAACTCACCAGGGGGGAGCGGAGATGATGACGGTAAAACGGATGTTTATGCTTTTATTCAGAACAGCGATTGTCTGGCCATCCATGCTGACGGGATGCCTGATGATGCTGTATTTCGTTGAGGTTGCCAGCGGTGGCGTGACAGGGCTGGCGCAGCGTTATGAGGCGGAGTCAGCACGCTGGCGTGATGCGCCGGCAGGGACGGTGATGATGCTCCGGTGCCCGTCGCGTCCTTTCGTGGCACCGGTGACAACCGGGGAGTGGCGTGCACTGTCCGCCACTGATGCAGAATGCCTCCGGGCACCGCGCTCTTTCAGGCAGGCTGCGGAGGCAGATTTTCAGTCACTGCACATACTGGCGCTGACACTGCTGCTGGCATCCGTGGTTCTGGAAGGCATTTCGGCCGGCATGTTGCGCCGGAAAACCGCATCCGTACCGGTATCACCACACTGTGGATGTGGCAGGGGCCGTGGTGCGGTTGCTCACTGGCCTGACCATGATAATGATGCAATTCCGCAGAAGGGAGGTCAGGTATGACAGCTTCACTGCTGGCCCGTGTGCAGGCAAATGTCCCGGCCTGGGCACATGAACAACTGGCCGCATGGGATGCTGCAGAGTTTGCGGCAATGTCGGATTTTATTACGGAACACTACTGGACGGGGCAGGGCAGTATCAATGTGTACCGCATTGTGGGGACTGACCATCCACAGTATGCCGGAATGACCTGGCTGGAACTGCTGGAGCGTGGTGAACGTATGGGTATCAATATCCCGTTACTCGAAAAGAATCCGGGTTACTACACGCAGGCAGAGCAACAGCATGCCGGGATGAGTTTTGTCAGCACGGATGGCATTCACTGGTATGTCAGTGCTGACGGTAATCACCGCAGCTGTCTGGCCCGCTTTCTGTTTCACCTGCAGGGGGAGGGGCGCACACAGCTTCACAATGTGGCCCAGAGTATTTATCACACGGACAGGGAGTTCCGGTCTGCCTGTCGGGAGATTCACAACCTGACAGAACCGTTGTCCCGGCATGGTGTGTATCTTCGTCTGCAGACCCGGCGGCAGTGTGTTTCCCGCGAAGACCTGGCCTGCTGGAAAGTGGACCGTTTCAGAACAGAAGCCCTGCTGACGGTGGATGATGTGCGTGCAGGCGGATATGACAGGCCACTGGTGTATAAGGCATTACTGCTGAATGCGGCAGACGCATGGCGGGAGGTGATGGTGTTACAGCGCAGACTGGAGGTTCTGTCCGCATCACCGGAGAACGATTTGCCGCGCTCATGGTGGCGGCGTCTTTTACAGAGAGGTACCCGGTCATGAGCAACCGTTATGTGATTGAGGCCCTGCTGCGACCGGCGGTGGAGCTGAACACTGCCGTGGTGGCGGCAACGGCGGCCGGTGTCTGTGTGACAGCGCCCTGGGCGGTGGCGCTCGCGCCGTCGGTCAGTTATGCCACTGCCGCCGGTTTTGGCGTTCTGGCAGCAGTCCGTTTCCGCCAGGGAATGAAGGTCATCCGCTACCGTCGCAATCTGCGGCGTCTGCCCCGTTATGTGATGAGTACCCGGCAGATACCCGTGAGCCGTCAGCGCCTTTTTCTGGGGCGGGGATTTCGCTGGACACAGAAACACACCCAGCGCCTTCAGGATACGCTGCGCCCGGAGGTGGCCAGGTACCTTCAGCCCGGCTGGCTGTACCGGATGGCCCGTCAGCTTGAGCTGAAAACGGAGCATACCGTCCCCCGTCTGGGCGCACTTTTGCGTCAGGACTCTCCGCTGAATCCGGTACGCCCCCTGCCGCCGGTGGGCGGGAATCCGGCACTGCATGGTATTGAACCGGATGAACAGGATGTGACGCTGGCGCTGGGAGAGCGGGTGGGACACACCATTGTTTATGGTACCACCCGTGTCGGTAAAACCCGGCTGGCAGAGTTGCTGGTCACACAGGATATCCGCCGGGGAGAGGTCACCATTGTCTTTGACCCCAAAGGGGATGCTGACCTGTTGCTGCGTGTCTGGGCAGAAGCACACCGGGCCGGCAGGGGCGATGAGCTTTATATCTTTCATCTGGGCTGGCCGGAAATCTCTGCCCGCTATAATGCAGTGGGGCGTTTTGGCCGGGTATCGGAAGTGGCCACCCGTGTGGCGGGGCAGTTGTCCGGTGAAGGCAACAGTGCTGCTTTCCGGGAGTTTGCCTGGCGTTTTGTCAATATCATTGCCCGCGCCCTGGTGGCGCTGGGAGAACGCCCGGATTACACGCTGATTATGCGCTATGTGAATAATATTGCTGACCTCTATATTCGTTATGCCGGAAAGGTGGTCAGTGAACAGATGCCGGAACTGGAAAGCGCCATTCTGAATAACATGAATGTGCTGGGTGAGAATGATGTGCCCCGGACCATGCAGAACCAGCCGGATGCTGTGCGTATCTGGGCCATTGAGGTGGCGCTCAGCAGTGAAGCCGGGAAGAAACTGTATGACCCGATACTGGATGGTCTGCGAAGCGCAGTACGTTATGACCGGACCTATTTCGATAAAATCGTGGCCTCCCTGCTGCCGTTGCTGGAAAAACTGACCACAGGAAAGACGGCAGAGCTGCTGGCACCGGACTACCTGGATATGAGTGATACCCGTCCCGTGTTTGACTGGGAGCAGGTGATACGTAAAAAGGCGGTGGTGTATATCGGTCTTGATGCGCTCAGTGACAGTGAGGTGGCCAGTGCCGTGGGAAACTCCATGTTTGCAGACCTGGTGAGTGTGGCCGGACATATCTACAAACACGGTATGAATGCCGGATTGCCCGGTGCCGGGGAGAGTAAAAATGTGGTCAACCTGCACTGTGATGAATTCAACGAACTGATGGGCGATGAATTTATTCCGCTCATCAACAAGGGCGGCGGTGCCGGTATGCAGGTGACGGCGTATACCCAGACGTCTTCGGATATTGAAGCCCGCATCGGTAATGCGGCTAAAACTGCCCAGGTACAGGGTAACTTCAATAACATGATTATGCTGCGCGTCAGGGAGAACCGGACGGCAGAGCTGCTGACCAGTCAGTTGCCTCAGGTGGAGATTTACACCAAAACACTGGTATCGGGGCATCAGGATACCGCCGATGTGACGTCCGGACAGGATTTCACCTCCAGCACCCAGGACCGCGTTGGTACAGTAAAGGTTCCCTTACTGGAGCCGGCGGATATCGTCACCCTGCCAAAGGGGCAGGCATTTGCCCTGCTGGAAGGCGGACAGTTGTGGAAAATCCGGATGCCGCTGCCGGCGTCAGAGAAGGACGATGCGCTGATGCCGGAGAGTATTGCAAAAGTGGCTGAAGCCATGCGGCGTAATTACCACACCGGAGAGGGGGGGTGGCATGAAGCCCCGGCCGTGAATGTGCCGGAAGGAGACGGACATGGCTGATTCCCGTCGTGATGTGAACCGTCCTGACGCCGCACAATCTCCACGCCGGCACGGGCTGCTGTATAACCTGCTGTGGGGGTGGCCGTGGGCACTGGCCGGGATGGTACTCTCCTCCCTGTTGCTGAGCCTGCTGATTGAGTACGTGGGTATTGCATTTTTCTGGCCTGAACAGGGAGCGAAGCACAGTGAAGCGGTCATGAACACCGAGCTGGGCTGGTTATCCTCGGAGTTTACCCGCAGTCTGCTGCTGTCCACGCCGTCAGTGACGGTGATGAAGTGGGTGTCCACGGCGTACCAGTGGCTGTTTGTGGACAGCGGATTTATGGCCTGGATGAAGCAGGGCGCTTCGGTCGATAACAGTGTGATACAGGAAGTGGATACCCTGGGCCGCTGGCTGGCGCATTACCTGCATGATTACCTGATGGCCACGGTATATGTGACGGTGGTGACGCTGGTCCGGGTGACGATTCTGGTGCTGTCAGTGCCCCTGTTTGTGATGGTGGCTCTGGTGGCGGTGGTGGAGGGTCTGGGAAGACGTGACCTGCGCAGGTACGGTGCTGCGTATGAATCCAGTTTTGTTTATCACCATGCCAGAAAGTCCATTAAACCGGCAATATACATTCCCTGTATTCTTTATATGTCCTGGCCGACAGCAGTATACCCGAACCTGCTGATATGGCCGGCGGCCATGCTGCTGGGTGTGGCTATCACCGTGACCATGGCGTCATTCAAAAAATACCTCTGAGTCCGGGAAGAGCTGGACAGCCCGGCACAAAACTGGTTTTTGTGCCGGGCTGTCAGCAGACAAGCCACGTGACAGTCGTCAGTGCGCGGCAGTATGCTGCTGTTTACCGGAACAATTATTTCTGAACGTCAGGAGGATAATATGATCAGACATATTCTGTTGATTCGCTTTACAGCAGAAGCAACAACGGCGCAGATTGCTTCTGTCAGAGAGGCATTTTTATCAGTGCCGGTACGAATTCAGGGAGTGGCTTCTGTTGAATGGGGGGAGAACAACAGTCCGGAAGGAAAGAATGCCGGTTACACACATTGTGTCATGATGACATTTGTTAATGAGGCGGCAAGACAGCGATATCTTCCTCACCCTGAGCATGAGGCACTCAAGAACATCTTCAGGCCGATACTGAATGATATTATTGTGTTTGATTATGATTTAACGTCATAAACAACGAGAGTATTTGATTTTTATATTGCCCCCGGTGCAGAACAGGTTTTTCCCGGGGGCCACCACATAAGCCATGTAAAGGCAATCAGTGGCGCGTTCAGTTAATTACATTCACTTCAGTGACTTTGAATGAACCGGTTTTGTCGTTAACAGTTCACAGATGTGAGAAACGGGCGGAAGACCGTCACTGTCAGCACGGGGATGACAATAACATTCAGTACAATAATGATCCAGTTGATGGTCTGTATGACGTAACATGCCCACAGAGGGTAATGGGGTTCTTCCAGACTGAGGTAATTGAGAAATACAAACCAGAAGGCGCAAAAAATAACCAGCCCAGGAGAACGTACGGAAACAGATGCTCAGACATATTTTCTTCTTTTCCTTAGCAGCCAGCGTGAAAAAACATATTTAACAGGCCCGGAGCAATACCAAAGAGTACAGGTAAAAGTTGCATATGCTGTTTTCCTCAGTGGCGTATTTGGGTCAAAAGGCAGGGCTGCGTATCAGTTCCCGCAGGAAAACAGGCAGTGTGATGATAAAAAAAACGGTGATGCATTGCATGATGGTCCAGACCCAGGGAGGAAAACGGAGTTCTGCAACTTTGATGAAGCAGTAAAACAGGAGCCAGAAGGCAAGTGCGCCAGCGTATATCTTCAGGGTAATCTCAGTCATTATTCCACCTTTATTTGGGTTACAGGTGTGATTACAGTAATGTCTGAGCATTGTTCACAATAGTGTAAACTCATTAACGACGATATGAAATTAATTGAAGAAAATGCTGTATATTCCGGTTAACAGACTTGCTACAGAAATAATAAAACTGACGATTTTGGCTCTCCTCATTTTTTTCTGATTAGATGTATAAATATCGTGGAGCGATCTTGTCAGAGAAGTAACCTCTGGCTGACAGGTCGCGGACAGTCGTAGTATATGTTGTAACTGTAATTTTATGTTCTCCGGAAGCTCTGCAAATGGGTCATTTGTGTCATGCCATTCAATCAGTTCCCGGATTCGTGCAATATGATGATCCGGACAGTCATTGCTGGTCAGGAAATCACTCAGGATAAACAGAAGTATTGATTTTACCCGGCCAGGTTTTACGGACCAGCGTGAGGCCAGAAGATGAACATCTTCATTTTTTAGCTTATTTTGCCGGATGGATTCTTTCTGTGCTTTCTCAAACCGATTTCTTTTATTTGTCAGATCAATGTCGTGCAGCATGAAGATAATGCATCCGATTACTATAGCGAACAGCAGGAATATTTGTATGAGTTCAGCAACGGTAATTTTTTCCATTCGGATATCCTTGTTTGATGGGACGTTTTGCTGATTTTCCCGTAAAAATTTTCAGTTTTGCAAATAGAGTTTATCGCTGACCCGCTTCCTCGCCTTACGCATCCTGTACGCACCGTTTAACTCAGAGAGAGGTGCGTATGCGTTCGTTTCCGGCATCCCCCTGTCGTGCCGGCCATCTGGCCGGTGCTGCGGGGATGCTGTTTCTTTTCACTCTTGCCATACCTGTTCAGGCAGCTGAACAGGACGAACTGGCCACCGCCATGCGCCAGCTTGACCAGGTGCAGGCGGCGCTGGAACGGGCCCGGGTGGCTGCTGTGCAGTCCGGCTCGTCTGAGTCATCCCGTTACTTCTTTGATTATCCCCGGGCGCGTGCCGATCTGGAGACCATTCGTGATGGCATTGACCGCTATCTCACGCCTTCCCGGGCCCAGCCCCGCACAACGTCAGCCGTGAACGGGCACTACCGGCGGGAGCGTCCCTGATGGGCATGTCTGCCGTGCAGTCTTCCGCCTTTAAAGCGGCTTCCGGGGAAATGGATATCAGTGCCCTGCATCTGCTGTCACTCGGGCTGCTTTTTGCCGTGCTGTTTCTCTGGGCGGCCTGGGCGCTGCTGGATGTCTGGGCGGGCTGGAGTAATGAGAAGGTCCGCAGCGCAATGCTGGGGCGCTTTTTTATCCGGCTGGCTCTCCTGCTGGTTCTCAGTATCTGGATGTTTGCCAGCTGAGGTGAGTTGTTATCTGAATCATGATTATGAGGATTTTGTCTGTATGAAGTGGTGTTTTCGTTTTCTGAAACGTCTTGTTTCTCTGCCGCACACAATGCTGTTACGCCTGTGGCAGACCGTGTTTTCAGTGTGTCTGTTGCTCTGGATGAGTATGCAACCGGCCCTGGCTGATCTGCCCACCATGGAACCTCCGTCCTCCGGCGGTGGCAGCGGTCTGTTTGGACAGATTAAAGGCTATTCCCAGGACGGAGTGGTGCTGGGTGGTCTGATTATCTCCGCCATTGGGTTTATTGTCGTGGCGAATTCCGCAATTTCCACGTTTGCGGGAGTCCAGAAAGGACAAAAAACCTGGACGGAGTTTGGGGCCATTGTGGTGGTGGGGGTGATTCTGCTGGTTGCGGTGATCTGGCTGCTGACCAAATCGGCTTCCATCATTCTGTAAGGAACGCCACCCATGCAGACCATTCATTTTTTACCCGATCGCCTTAATGTGGAGCCGGCCGTGTTCCGGGGCTTCACCACGCCGGAGCTGGGGCTGGCCGCACTGAGCGGCGCCGGTCTCGGCCTGCTCTGGCCGTTACCGCTGCTTCCGCTGACCGGCTGGGTGATGATCCCGACCGGGATGATGGTCACGCCGCTGCTGCTGATCTGGTTCGGCGGAAGCTGGATCACCCGGATGAAACGCGGCAAACCGGATAACTGGCTCTGGCAGCGGCTGGAGGAGAAAAAGTGTCGGGCCGGCATGGGGCGTTCATCGCTGATTATGGAGGCGCAGGGCTGGTCCCTGCGCCGTACCCGGCCGGTAAGGAGAGTTTTATGAGTCGTTTTCGTCACGCCCTTCAGGACAGGGACCAGCATATCCGCAGCCTGCGCATTATCAGTGCCGTACTGGCAGGATTTCTGTTGCTGGCCTGTATTGGCTGGATGACTGCTCCCAGTCGTCTGACCATTCATAACCCGCCGGATTTGCGTTCCGGCAGTACCCGACCGTGGTGGGAAGTTCCCCCGTCGACGGTTTACTCCTTCGCCTTTTATATCTTCCAGCAGTTAAATGCCTGGCCGAAGAACGGCGAAGTGGATTACCCGGCTAAAATTCATGCCCTGTCGGCCTATCTGACGCCGTCATGCCGTGAACTGATGGAGAACGATGCCCGCCGCCGTAAGGATGCGGGGGAACTGCTTGACCGTGTGCGCGTGGTGTATGAAATTCCTGAGCACGGGTACGGAGGGCGCTACAACAAAAATCCGGTGACCGTACAGGGCCGGGATAACTGGCTGGTACGTCTGGACCTGGTGGCGGATGAGTATTTTCATGCTGAGCCGGTCAAACGCGCGCTGGTGCGTTATCCCCTGAAAGTGGTGCGTTGGGAGGGGGACCCGGAGCATAACCCCTTCGGGCTGGCACTTGACTGCTACAGCGGTACACCTCAACGGCTGGAAGCCGCACCGGCTGCCGGAGGAACACAGTGATGAAGGGCAACGTTTGTCGTCTGATTAGGGGGAGTCTGATGGCGCTTCCGTTACTGATATCCCCGTTTGTGCTGCATGCTGACGAACTGATGAAGTGGGAGCGTATTCCGTTATCCGTACCCCTGAAGGTAGGGCAGGAGCGGGTGATTTTTGCGGACAAAAATGTGCGGGTGGGATTCCCGCCGGCACTGAACGGTAAGCTGCGGGTACAGAGTACCGGTGGTGCCGTGTACCTGAAGGCGGACAGTGCCTTTCCACAGACACGGCTGCAGTTGCAGGATGTGGAGACCGGGGAAATTATTCTTCTCGATGTCACCGCCGGTGAACAGGGGCCTTCTGAGCCGGTACGTATTGTGTATGACGGTGAGGTCAGCACGGTCAGTCAGGCGACTGACCTGATGAAACCGGCGTCCTCATCCGGCAAAACCTCCGCCGGTCAGTCGCGGGCACCGGGACAGGATGACGGTACGCAGGCCCGTCGTCAGCCGGTTCGTTACAGCGCGCCCCTGCCGGTGTTACTGACCCGTTACGCCGCCCAGTCCCTGTATGCCCCGCTCAGGACTCTGGAGGCGGTGCCGGGTGTTCACCCGGTCAGTCATCATCTGCCCGGACGCATCACCACCCTGTATCCGTCAGAGCCCCTGACCGTCACGCCACTGGCGGCATGGGGCGCGGGCGGACGCACGGTGGTGGCGCTGAAGCTCATCAACACGGTCAGCCGTAAGGTGGTGCTGGACCCCAGGGCACTGCAGGGAAACTTTGTGACCGCCACGTTCCAGCATCGCTGGCTGGGACCTGCCGGTACACCGGAGGACACCACAACACTGTATCTGGTGACAGAGGGCAGACCGGACAGGGCGTTTATTGCAGAGCCAGTCCGACGTAAAGTCACCACAGCCCGTAAGGCCGGGGGCAGTGCCCGCGGGGAGGTGAGTCATGCAGATTAAATCCAACACGCTGGTCAAATTTGTGGTGCCCGTTGTGGTGGTGGGCGGGGTATTCATCGGGCTTAAAGGCTGTGGTGATTCAGCGCCGTCATCAGACCCGTCAGCACAGCAGACGCAGGTCCTGGGGACCCTGTCTCAGGAGGAACTGAAGGCGCTGGGTGTTGAGAGTGACACGCCGGAAGATACCCTGCGCACGCTTATCGGGCGTCTCAATCAGGTTCGTGAACGTCAGCAGACGCTGGACGAACAGAACAGCAGACTGCTGAAGGAGAATGAACAACTGCGCAAACGCGGAACGGATGTGTCCGGTCAGCTGAACGATGCCGTGGCAGGACTGCAGAAAAGTTATGAGGAGAAGCAGCGCCAGTTACAGAACGAGCAGAACGCCCTGATGGCAAAGGTGCAGTCCCTGACGGAGCAGCTGGCGCAGCAGGGTGGCACCAGTAAGGCAGATACTGACAGCGATATTCCCCTCGGGCTGGGGCTTGACGGACTGAGTGGTTCTCCGGGAAGCACGGTGTCACAGGGGGCCGATGGCCTGATGTGGGTGACGCCGGCTGACCAGTCACAGCCTGACCCGCGGGATGTGGCAGGGGGCAAAAGTGGTCCCCGTTTCCCCACCTCCTTTCTGGATGATAACCCGCTGACCCGTCAGAAGGCGGCGTATGAACAGCAGGTGAAGGGATACAGTAAAGAGAAACAACAGGCCACCACACAGGCCGTCTACACCCTGCCGGAGAATGCCACCCTGGTCGGGAGCCGGGCAATGACGGCCCTGCTGGGGCGGGTGCCGGTCAACGGTACGGTGACAGACCCTTATCCGTTCAAGGTGCTTATCGGTAAGGACAACCTGACCGCCAACGGCATTGAACTGCCGGATGTGGAAGGGGCCGTGGTGTCCGGTACCGCCAGTGGTGACTGGACGCTCTCCTGTGTGCGGGGCCAGTTGAACAGTATCACCTTTGTGTTCGCTGACGGGCGGGTTCGCACGCTGCCGGCACCGGATGTGAACGGCACCACCAACAGCAACCAGAATACGAAAAACGGAAATAACACCGGCGGCATTGGCTGGATTTCGGATGAGGACGGCATTCCGTGTATCAGTGGCACCCGTAAGTCCAATGCTGCCACATACCTGCCCACCATTTTCGGTCTGTCTGCCGCAGGGGCGGCCGGTGAGGCCCTGAGCCAGGGGCAGTACACCACGCAGAATAACGTCAACGGCCTTTCTTCTGCGCTGACCGGCAGTGCCGGGGAGGCGGCACTGGGTAAGGCGATTTCTGGTGGAATGAATGAGACAGCAGAGTGGGTGAAGCAGCGTTACGGGCAGACGTTTGATGCCATTTATGTGCCACCGGGAAAAAGGCTGGCCGTTCACATCACCCGCCAGCTGGCAATTGATTACGAAGACCAGGGCCGTAAGGTGCGTTATGACTTCACCCTGCCGGGAGAGGCGGACGCACAGGGTGGTCTGGACTGAAGGAGGAAATGATGAAATTACTTTTGCCGTTACTGGTGCTGACGGGCGCGGTTCTGGCCGGCGGCTGTTCCACGTCGAAAGAGGAACTGCTGCCCGCCGGGGACCAGTCGATGCTGGAAATCTGGCAGGGGCAGTCTGGCGGCGGAAGTGCCCGTTCTGCTGCGGCAGCCCGTGACACACTGCGGCGTCCGCTGACAGAAACGGAACAGCAGGACGCGGCGCAGACGGACCGCAGTTACAGCCGGACACAGGAGAGTGAAATCAGCCAGCAGTTTCCACGACTGCCCAACCCGGACATGGTGATGTATGTCTTTCCGCACCTTGCAGAGGGGAACTCACCGGTACCGGGCTACAGCACGGTGTTTTCATTTTACAGCCAGACGCAGTATGCGATGCCCGGTGAACGCACGGCAGCGTTCTGACGGGTCGGATGAGCTGAGTGACTGTGCCGGTGTGATGCCGGCGGTTTATCAACGCATTTTCGGGAGGAACGCTGAAAGTCTGTTGTGTCAGACAGGCGGGATGCGTTCATGTCAGTCTGATGGTTTTTCCTTTGTTTAAAAAGAAAGTAAAGACGGAAGCGCCTGCACAGGCAGTGGCATCAGCCGCGTGTGCGCATGAAACCGGCGCCGGTGACGCCGGTATTCACTGTAACCTGACCCGCCCCGGGCGAATGACGCGCCGGGAAGAGGCGAAGATTTACCATGCGGGCCCGTCCATTATTGATTTTCTGCCCTGGGTGGAATATCTGGATGAAGAGCAGTGCCTGCTGCTGGATGACGGGGTGTCTGTCGGCGCTGTGTATGAGGTGACACCGGCGGCCACGGAAGGGCGCACGGCAGAGCGTCTTGAGCAAATCCGTGACACGGTGGAGGATGCCCTGCAGGACAGCTTTGATGAATACGACACCCATCCCTGGGTGGTGCAGTTCTTCTGTCAGGATGAAAATGATGTGGATGCGTATCTTGACCATCTGAGGGGGTATGTGAAGCCCCATGCGCAGCGCACCGCTTTTACAGAGGCCTGGCTGGGCGAGATGGAACGGCATCTGCGGGGAATTGCCCGCCCGGAAGGGCTTTTCACGGACACGCTGGTGACCGGTCAGCCCTGGCGTGGTCAGCAGCGACGGACCCGGATGGTGGTGTACCGCCGTATCGGGAAAAACAGCCATGACCCGATGCCGCCGGTGGCGATGCTGAACCAGGTGTGTGAACGCGTGGTGGGGGCGCTGGGCGGGGCGGGGGTGCGCTGTACCCGTATGAACGGTCTGCAGGTACATGGCTGGCTGCTCAGACTGTTCAACCCCCGGCCAGAGTGGGTGGACAGGGACACACTGTACCGTCTGGCCACCCGTGCAGCACCGCAGGAGACCCCGGAGGGCATGATGCCGGTGATGACCGACTTTGCGGAAAGTCTCTGGTTCACGCCGCCGGTGTCGGATCCGGAAAACGGTGTGTGGTGGCTGGACGGACTTCCGCATGCCGCCGTGGTGGTGGAGAAACTGCGTACGCCTCCGGAGGCAGGGACGCTGACCGGTGAGAAGGCCCGGGGCGAAAAGACGGTGAATGCCCTGATGGATACGTTCCCTGAAGGCACCCTGTTGTGCATGACCATTGTGGTACAGCCGCAGGACACACTCGAGGAGCGTTTCACCCGGCTGTCAAAAAATGCGGTCGGGGAAAACACGGAGTCCATCCGTGCCCGTCAGGATGTGGCCACCGTGAAGGAATATCTGGGAAACCGCCACAAACTTTACCGGGCGGGGATCAGTTTTCTGTTACGGGCTGAGGATATGGACAGCCTGAAGCGTAAGCGGGTGGCCCTGACCACAGCACTGCTGGGCGCCGGTCTGCAGCCGGTACGTCCGGAGTTTGATGTGGGGCCACTGAACAGCTGGCTGCGTGCGCTGCCCATGTGTTTTGATCCGGATACGGACAGGAAGCAGTGGTACACGCGTCTGATGTGGGTGCAGCATCTGGCGGGGCTCCTGCCGGTGACAGGGCGGGAGACGGGCACCGGTCATCCCGGGTTCAGTTTCTTTAACCGGGGAGGGGATGTGCTGACTTTTGATCCGCTGAATAAACTGGACCGCACCCAGAATGCGCACCTGCTGCTGTTTGGTCCGACCGGCGCCGGGAAATCCGCCACGCTGTGCTCCTCGCTGTCGCAGATCATGGCCGTACATCGTCCCCGTCTTTTTATTGCTGAAGCCGGGAACTCGTTCGGGCTGCTGGCCGATTATTTTGAGAGCCTCGGGCTGAGCGTCAACAAAATCAGCGTGAAACCGGGCACCGGTGTCAGCCTGCCACCGTTTGCGGATGCGCATCTTCTGGTGGCACAGGGACAGACCCTGCAGGATGTGGATGAACAGACACTGCCGGATATCGATGATGACACGCAGGACGAGAGCGAGGAGCAGCGCGATATCCTGGGAGAAATGGAGATTTCTGCCCGCATGATGATCACCGGCGGTGATCCGAAGGAAGAGGCGGCACTCAAACGGGCGGACAGGGCGATGATCCGCGAAGCGCTGCTGATGGCCACGCACACCACATACTGGGAGGGACGCCAGATGCTGCCGGCGGATTTGCAGTCGGCACTGTGGGAAATCTCCCGGGACAGGCAGCGAAATGAACTCCGGCGGACGAAAGCGGCAGAGATGGCGGAAGCGCTGGGGATGTTCACCCAGCTGGGCAGTTTTGAGGCGGAGCTGTTTAACCGGGAGGGGGCGCTGTGGCCGGAGGCGGATGTGACGCTGATTGACCTGGGGCATCTGGCCCGTGAAGGGTATGAAGCCCAGATGGCGCTGACCATGGTGTCGATGACCAACATGATTAACAACATCGCGGAGCGTGACCAGTATCTGGGGCGGGACATTCTGTTTGCGGTGGATGAGGCACACATTGTGACGGTGAATCCGTTGCTGTCCCCGTACATGACCAAGGTGGTGAAAATGTGGCGCAAGCTGGGCGCCTGGCTGTGGCTGGCCACGCAGAACCTGAAGGACTATCCGGATGTCGCCGAGAAGATGCTGAATATGGCCGAGTGGTGGGTGTGTCTGACCATGCCGCCGGAGGAAGTGAATAACATTGCCCGCTTTAAGGCCCTGACAGAGGAGCAGAAAGCGGTGCTGCTGTCAGCCGGCAAACTGTCGGGGTGTTACACGGAAGGGGTGGTACTGGCGAAGAAGGTGGAGGCACTGTTCCGGGTGGTGCCCCCGAGTATTTACCTCGCGCTGGGGATGACGGAGAAGGAGGAGAAGGCGGAGCGCCGGGCGTTAATGAAAGCGCATCAGTGCAGCGAACTGGAAGCCGCATTTCATGTGGCCCGGAAGCTGGACAGGCTGCGTGGGCTGACTGACGGGGAGTAAGACGATGCTGTGTCTGAAATATCCGGAGCCGGAAGAGGTGTCACAGGGGCATCCTGCCGGAAGTGTGTTTGTGCTGCCGCCACAGGGGCAGCCCGGTGCCAGTCGTGCCACCCGGGATAATCTTGAGCGTCTGCGCGGGCATCTGCAGAAGCAACTGGGGCAGGTGACGCGTATCTGTTGCCAGCCTCAGCGTGTGGGGGTGAACAGCAGCGTGGCGGTGGCTCTGGAAGGGCGGTCGGGTCAGCAGGTGAATCTCCTGCTGACGGTGAGTGGCCATGAGGGCTGGCCGTCGGAGGAGGAATATGCGCATCCCCGCTGGTATATCCCGGTGACCGATGCTGCTGATTTGTGTTATCTGCTGCTGTGGCTGGCAGAGTTAAAGTGAGGGGGAGGTGTACCATTTTTGGGCATCCGCTGAGGTGCGGGGGATGAAAAAGTCTGAAAAATAAATCAGGCTATTACAAAAGGTGGCATGTTTTTATTACTATTGTCGGGCAGACACTTTTATTTTGTATGCAGCCTTATAATACACTTTCCAGCATTTTCCATTTGCCGCACTCCGGTGCGGTTTTTTATTTCTGACGCTGGCAGAGAAAGGAAAAATCTCAAAATATCATTCAGGGGTTGAAACCAGCGGAAGTCAACGGGCAGAATTTACAGGATTGTGTTGTTTCATTGTTTATTATTGCTCTGGATGATTTGCCCGCAGGAGAGGCGGGCTTTTTTTAGTATATCTTCGCATGAGCCATTGCCATACTGCTGACTTTTTTTCGCGCTTACGTCACAGGTGATGGCTCAGTCGAAGATATACTGATTGCAGAGATGAGGTATGGCGGCTCGTTATAAAATCACGGCAACGATAATGAAGCCCGGCAATCCGCCGGTATTCTGGACCCGTTACTCCGGAAATAAAATGACCCGGACAGAGTGTGAGCATATGTTTTCCATTCCAAAAGAGCCCGGCCGCTCTTTTGGCGATAAGGTAAGAGTGCAGGATTTTCGGTGTGTGGCGGTTGAGAACGAAAAAGTCTGAAAATATCACGTTGCAATAAAAATGAATGTTATATGGTGGTAACATCCCGTCGAGTCAGGTGACTTCCATGGAAGCGTGGACATGAATAATAGCCTCCTTACATTGAGACGTTGAGGTTTCAGCCGGGCAGATATGCCCGGTTTTTTTATATATCAGCAAGGCAGGTATGCAAAACGCTCTGCCGGAGTAAGCCAGGCAGAGCAGATATTGCAAATATATCAGGGATTTGTCGTCATCAGCTGATATACCACTTCGGCAAACTCTTTGCCATAGCCTTCTGTTGAACCATCCTTAATACCGTTGTTTTTAATCTGGTACTTACCATTGACGTAAAAAGCCGGTGTTCCGGTAAGGCCAAACTGTTCAGCAGCCTGCTCCTGGCGGGCAGTCAGCGTTTTCACCATAAAGCTGTTTCTGGCGGCATCAAATTCACCGGCATCCACCCCCGCCTGAACGAATACAGCTTTGATGTCATCTTCGCTTTTTACCGAACGGTGTTTCAGTACAGCTTCAAACAGTGGTCCTTCCACTTTATCTTCCACACCCAGTGCCTTAGCGATGGACCAGGCTTCAGTGAGCTGTTTTCCCATCTCCCCCATAAAACTGGCGTGATATTTTTCTACTTTCACTCCTTCCGGCAGTTTTGCTTCAATGTTTTTACTGACCTGGTAGGGACTGTAGAAACTGCTGCATGCCGGGCAGTAGAACGAGAAGAATTCCACGACCGGTGGCGCATCTTTTACCGGATTATCCAGTTTTGTGTACTGTTTGCCTTCAGTGACAGTGACGGCAGCCTGTCCGGGCAGGCTGGCAGCGAAGAATAAAGATAAGGCAAGAAGCACTCTGGTTGTTAATTTCACAGGTATCAGTGTCATGTTTACGGATTATACAAATCAGACATTATAAACAATGGCGGCTGGCCTGACCGGTGGTCTGCACGCAGGTAAACAGCATCCTGCCGCCCCCTTATCAGCCACCTGATGATACAGGTGGCTTTGGGACATAATACATCAAAGTTATAATTTGAGCGGGTTATTTGTCTGAAACAGAGAGTCCGCTGACGATGCGGGCAATAAAAACCAGTGAATAAATATATCCCGTGAGAATAACCAGTATAGTGGCATTGCGGGCAGGCCAGCTGACAGCCACAATATCGCCATATCCTACAGTCAGAATGCTGATAAACGAATAGTAAAACAGTTCGTTCATCATCTGCAGTTCGTCATGTGACAGTCCACGGAATGCGCCGGGCGTATAATTTTCTATTGCAGAAAACATAAAGAATCCCATATAGCCAATAAGCAAAAATCCACTCAGTGCGGCGCAGACGGATTCCGTGTTTATCCGGGCAGAGAATATTACCTGACGGAACACAATGGCAGACAGGATAAGGAAAAAGGCCAGGTAGCTTCCGTAGTACAACAGGGCCATGTCACTGGCAGTGTGTAACCAGTGTGTGGCGGCAAAAATGACCAGTAAAACAATGAATGAAAAGGCCTGATAGCGGCGTTGCAGCAGATTGACACCTGCTGCAATCTGTAATAACGCATTCAGGTTGTATCCGGTTGCGTTCAGCGGAAGCAGATTGAGAAAGAAGGTACTCATCAGGGCTGCGAGAAGGAAAGCGAATCTGTGTTGTTTTATCATCAGTAACATAAAGAATGTACACACATGAATGTTCAGATAACAGTAAGTGTCAGGGGGAGCGCATGCCAGTCAGTTAATGCCCTCTGCTGAATGGTGTCTGATTTTTACCCTGACAGTAAGTTGCCAGGGTAAAAAAAGCTGCTGGCAGATTCAGCATACTGCTAACAAGGGTAATCATTTTTTATTCTGTGATATCCTGTCAGGATAAATTACACTCCTTACTCTTTTACCGGGAGTTGCAGAAGCTGTCATTTTTTTTGTGATGGTATTGTATGTTATTATTTCTGCCGACAGGGAATTACCATTCTGTTGAACAAATGCCTCGTCGGTAAGAATTACCTCTCCTGTTTCCGGAGTATATTTAAGTTTCCTGGAGTTTCCCGAGAATGGCCGGCCATCTTCAGTTATTCCATTGTATTTTATTGGGTTACCTGTGGCAGTTATATAGGCGTTGTCGGGGTCTTCACGATGATAAATGGCTTCTTCTGCATCAATAGTCATATCCCCGCTTACAGCGTGTACATTGCCAACGGCCTTAATATTTCCATTCGATAATATTAACTGGCTGTCCGAATCTATTGTGTACTTATTTGATATGGCTTCTGAGGCGTCAGAAGTGCCTGTAATAAAAAATAAAATAATTAAGTATCTTTTCATTTGTACCTCACTTATACAGTAGCGTCAGCAATGGTTTACTCCGCATTTGTTTGTGCGTCAGGCGTTCAGACGCAGGTGACCTGCATCTGCCTGAAGGATACCCCGGAGGGCGTGCAGGAAAAACACCGTCTCTTCAACCCGTTTTAGTTTCTGCTCTTTCTGACGGGGAACCTGAGCAGGCTCAGTGAGCGGTCTTTCCGGTTTATCGATGCGAATGAGGTAATTCTGACTCATGGTCATTTTTATAATGCAGCAATAATTTTTTACAACGAGGTTAGTGTATCAGGGCAGGGAGGTTTTTGACCGATGTCAGCTCAGCTTATGGTCAACAATCCTGGTGTTGATTAGTAGCGCAGGGAAGCCTGAGAAATTTTCAGTTTCCGGTTTTGAATTTATTGATGACCTTCCCGGTGGTTCTGCGCACGCTGTCAGGTATGTATTGTCTGACGGAGTCATTCCATGTACCGGAAGCTGTTGTATTCCTTTCTTGCTCTGCCGGTGATATCAGTTGCCGGCACCACTGTTTATACCGATTCGGCACATCTGCCGGTTAATCCACCTCCTGATGTACAGGTTGTGTTGCTCGACGGGCCACAGCAACTGCAGGACGCTTTATTCGGCCTGTTACCGGCTGACCCTGAAATGGCTGAGGTGGCTGTTCGTGAGCACATGCAGTCCCCTGAATGGCAGTCTGCACAGGCTGACCTTGCAGAACGTTACCGCCAGGTGACCCACGCCTGGTCGCTGGGGCTTAAAAAATACCCTGCGGTGGTGTTCGATGACCGGGAAGTGGTGTACGGCACCACCGATGTGGCACGGGCTGAGCGGCTCAGGAGTCAGGGAGGCCAGCCATGACAGGGTTGCGAACACGACGTTATGCCGGTGCTCTGCTGCTGTGTATGGCGACCGTTTCCGTGTCCGGCGCTTCCCTGAATACGGCACAGATAGTGGCCGGCGCGGTCTCTCAGAGCTGCATCAGCTGGCGGGTCAGCGGTATCTGTTACTGGCTGCACTGCTCCTGGTCGGGGTGTCGGGTCAGAACGTCCGTGAAGGTTTCACATTTTATCCCTGAAGCAGTGGTATCCACCTATACCGCACCGGGCGGTAATCCCTGGCGGGAGATGGCTCTGGTCAGTCAGACATCCGGCGGTGTGGAGAACGCCATCAGCAGCGGGATTGCCGGGCTGTCTGCCGGCGGGGGAAACCCGGCAGATATGAAATCGCCGGGACAGCGTAAATCAGCCATCCGTTTCAAATACGCGGATGCGCTGGGGCATCCGGCCACGTTGCTTATCGGGGGCAGCATTCCCGGGTATTCGTGTGAGTCTGCTGCTACGCCACTGAGGCCTTATTTTCTCAGTACACTGGACAGTCTTGCCTGGCGCACCGGTATGCCCGAATCCCTCTGGCCCGAAGCCATGATACCCGGCAGACGGGAGCTGGGGAGTCAGCGTGATGCGGACATGTGGGGAAATATCTACCCCCGTTCCGGTTTTGTCAGCCAGACCGATGATGACAAAGCGGCAGCCCTGGTTGCCCAGCGGGTGGCGGATATCATCACACGCACAGGAGAACCTCACGTTTATCAGTCACTGAAAGGCCGAAAAAAGGATGGCTACTGGCCACCGGATGCGGTGGAAGAAAACACCGGCACCCGTAATCACAAGTGGCAGCGCCTGACCCCTTCCGTTTCTTCATCCTGCGCCGTGTTCCCGGATGGCAGTTATGCCGCGCCGGAGGACGGTAATGCCGCTTTTGCCCTGTGGCGTCCCTATAGTTGCTGCAAAAAGCGGGGCCAGAAATTCCTGGGCAGTACGAATTTTTAGAGGAAAGCAAATCATGAAGCATAAACCACAACTGATAAATGTCGTGGCACTGGCCGTCATGCTGGCCTGCAGCTCTGTGGCCAGTGCAGCGGAGAATGAACGCAGTACGTTCGGTCTCTCCCTGCCACAGGTGAATGACAGTGCCATCGGGTACGGGAAATCCATTGACGGTGCCATTTCGGACAAACTGTTTTACACCCTGGGAGGCGGGTCAGTGATATCGCAGCCGGCGACCCGGAGCAACATGAAGAAGCTCGGGGTGGATATTGGCTGGAGCAGCAACCTGATGTGCGGCAACTTTGACCTGAAAACTACGGTGAGCAATCAGCTGAACGGGGTGACGGACGGTTTTAAAAACCTGATGGGGGATGTGATACAGGGGGCGACGGGGGCGGTGGCCAGCCTGCCGGCGATGGTTATCCAGCGGGCTAATCCGGGGTTGTATGACGCCCTGACTAACGGGGTGTTACAGGCAAATGTGGCGTTCGACAAGGCACAGCTGAACTGCCAGAACATGGCGAAGCGCATGATGGAGTTTTCGGACAGCAGTAAGTGGACACAGGCTGCGATGCTGGATGAGTACAAGAAAATCGTGAATTCAGGGGATGGTGATGCCATCCGGGGAGATGATGCCGGTCGTAAGGCTACCGGGAAAGAAGGCCGGAAATGGATTGGCGGTCAGGCCCGTGGTGGTGCCGGGCAGCCGGCTATTCGCCCCACACATGATCTGGCCGCAGCGGGCTTTAACATGATGAATAACCTGCCGGTTACCAGTACATCAACAGTCGGAACCGCCAGCTGCACCGGAAGTGTCTGCAGTAAGTTCAGTAATGCTGAAGAGGCGGCAAAGGCGGTGGTGAAAGTGCTGGGTGATCGTTCCATGCGGACCTGCGGGAACGCAGCGGAATGTACCAGCGGGGATGAAGACCAACAGCCGGGAGTGGCGGTTGCAGGAACCGGGTTCACGCCGATGCTGGAAGAAGCGGTGAAAGTGAATACAGAGCAACTGGTGAAACTGGTTAATGGTACTGAAAAGCCGACAGCAGCGAATCTGGCCAGACTCCGGTCCGGCAGTCTGACGGTAACGGCCGGAGTGATTAAGGCGCTGCAACGGGATCCGGATAATGCTGCGCTGACCGGACGTCTGGCCGGTGAACTGGCAATGGCAGATACGGTGGAGACGGCGCTATTGATGCGCAGGATGATTATGACGGGGATGTCTGAGCCGTATGCTGCAGCGCAGGATGCCGCGATTGAAGAAGGAAGCCGCCGTATTGAGGCGCTGGATCGGGAGATTGCAGCACTGAAAAACGAGATGGAGCTGAAGCGCGAGCTGGCCCGCAACAGCGTGCTGACCATTATTGAACGGGAGAATGAACGGGTTGGGAACAATCCGATGATTCAGCAGACAGATAATGCTGACAGCCGGATGCATGCGCTGGAGGTCCCTGATGAGGAATAAGGTGATGAAGGCGAATACGGGAGCAGGAATGCGCGGCCGGCTAAAAAGGAAGGGAAAGATGCTTATTCTGTATCTGCTGCTACTGGCAGGTATCACCGTGTTTTCTTTGTGGCTGGCAAATACCGGTATTCGCCATGCAGAGGGTTTTGCTGCCCTGCGAGAATGGATGTATGAGACGCGTTATGGCTGGCTGATCTGGCGTCTGTGTGTCTACTGCGCGCTCGGATGGTGGGGGTGGAAAATCTGGCATGCACCGGGCTTCAGACAGGAATACAGGGCACCTTTTCTTCGTATGTCCACAGTCAGTGTTTTGTTTGTTCTGTTGTGTGAATACTCCATTTTTGCCGGTTCGGGGCGTTGATGCGTTATGACCACAAATAATTATCTGGAATATTTTCTGACCCTGCTGGGCTGGGTGGTGAATAATGGCCTGTGGGATGTGCTAATCGGTACCGGGTTGTTTGCGCTGCCGCTGGTATTTAAGGTTATTGGGATCTGGCTGAAAGTCCGGGAAGAGGGGGAAGACGAAGGTAACAAGGGATTACTTTCGCTGCCCCGTATTGAGAATGTACTCTACGGTGCTTTCTTTGTGATGATTGTCTGTTGCGTGCCTCTGGTTCAGGTCAGTCTTGACAGCATTAAGTTTGATAAAACGCGGGCAAAAACATGCGGAACCTGGACACCGAAAGATCCCGGAGATACCGGTTACAGTGGTGTTATTTCCAGTCTTGGGGATCGGACTGCAGCAGCACCACTCTGGTGGGTGATGGTGCATAAATTATCCAAAGGGGTGACACAGGCTGCAGTTGCGTCGATCCCCTGTCGGCCTGATTTGCGTCAGTTACGTTTTGAAGTTCAGCGGACGTTTATTGAAAACCGTGCGCTGGCAGATGAGTTGCAGGATTTTACCAACGACTGCTATTCGCTGGCCCTGTATATGTGGAAACAAAGGGATCAGGGGCAGACGAAGGATAAAAAACTCCTTTCAGATATTGCGTGGATAGGGAGTGCCACGTTTATGAAAGGCGATTACATGACGCTGCAGTCAAAACTCCCCCGTGCGGCTTTTCCCTGGAATGAAGCGCGGGACAGCGGGCGCCCGAATACGGGACGTGGAGGATACCCGACATGTAATGAATGGTGGCTGGCAGCAGATAAAGGTCTGAGGGCACGGGTGATTGCGGAGGTCAGTGACAGTTACTGGTTGCGTTTGTCAGCGGCGATGAAAATGATTGGCAGCAGCCAGGTTGATTATAAGGAAGAAGTTGTCCGACGGCTGGTGAGTCCGAAGAGTCTGACAGTCTCTCAGGACGGCGAGGTTTACCGCGGATATGGTGGGAATGCGGATATGACGACCATGAACGCAGTGGCCAGGATTGCGGGAACGGCTGGTAGTGCGGTGGCTGCACTGGGGGCATTCCCGGCGCTTGATGCAATGCGGCAGGCGCTGCCAATGGTGCAGGCCATTCTGCTGATGGCAATTTATATCATGTTGCCGCTGATTCTGGCGTTTGCAGCATATGAGCTGTCAACCCTGATCACGCTGACGTTTGTGGTATTTGCGCTGAACTTTCTGACGTTCTGGTGGGAGCTTGCACGATGGCTTGACAGCTGGATGCTGACGGCACTGTACAGTTCGGACACGCATACCCGGTTCAATATGATGGGATTCCAGAACACGTCGGACGATCTGATAATGAATCTGGTAATGGGGACGATGTTTATGGTGTTGCCGGCAGTCTGGCTTGGGGCACTGTCGTGGGCCGGAGTGAGCATTGGAATGACGATTGATAAAGGTATAAGTACCACTGGTCAATTTTCGCAACAAGCGGGAGGTCAAGCAGGTAATATTGCTCAAAGCGGTGTGAGCAGTTTTTCTAAGGGAATTGATAAAGGGTTAAAGTAAACCAGATGAAAAAACAATGCTGATGTTATATTAATGTCAGCATTGTTAATATTATTCGTGTGGTGTTTTATATGGACCTCCGTAGTAATCTTTAGCACGATAATAATAGTCATCTAAATCATTATTGTATATGTGATGATTTGTGCTTGATGATGGAAAGAGGGGGTTATCTGTGCTCTCGGTGTTATCATCTGACTCTGGTGCAGGATCTGGCAGGAGTGCACAAAGGATCTTTTTCAGCAACATATTCATAAGATTAATTTCCCTCCCAATTCATCCATCATACTAATAACCCGATGCTATCATACTGCCTGTATGATAAATGCGCAAGTGTAAAATTTTACCTTAATCAATAGGTTGTCATTAAAAAACTCCTAATTTTTAGTTCTGTGATATGAATTTGATGTTCAAATTATACCCTGTTTTTGTATAAATACAGGATAAAAACCATACAGAATCTACCGATAAATGTCTCAAAAGGAGGTGTTAATGTTGGGTAAAAAGTTGTTACTTGTTTGTGTGTCATGTCTGATACTGAGCGCCTGTTCTGTTGATGAAATTGCTGCGGTTAACAAGCAAATCAGTGATGGTGCCTTTGCTTTGACTGGTGCATTACGCGGTAATAATTCATCAACTGCTGATAATGGTATGCCGTTACTGTCACAGAAAGCGCCGACCAAAAGGGAAAAACGGGAAAATGTAACGGAAATCCCCGTTGATGTTGATACGGCTGCAGGAAGATTAAAGCGGTACTATAAATTTTATTCGAATGAGGAAGTTGACGCTATTCGTAATAATGGAACTACTGATGGGAAATGGCAGGCTTCGGCAATAAAAGATAATGGACATATATGGGACGCGATACCTGGTAGCTATTACAAAATGGGGAGTGACTGGGATGGCGGTCAGTTTGATGATCATCTTACCATTGAAGTTGAAAAAAATGGTAAAGGGAGTCGTCTTTATATAACGTACGCATCACCGGCTCCAGGACATCTGAAAGAATCAACGCTTGCACCGTTATTTAAACGAGTGAAGGATGTGGCAGAAGGAAGAGTCAGATAAATTATGGTCAGAAGTAATGATTTGATGATGGGAGTATGATTATGAGAAATAAAATTCTTTTCGCTTTGTTAATTATTGTGGTGGCTGCTTTGTCATTCGATTTCGGTCGAAGCTGGGAGTTATCAAAAACAGCAGAGTACTGTTCTTCAATTGGCAAGAAGTTGTCTGATTCTGGACCTGCGTATTGTGTGGAAAAATAATTTATAAGATAGTGTTGAGATTATAATGAGACAAAGAGGTTGTAATGAAACTATTGTTCCTTAAAACTGTACTCTTACATTAAAATAAGTGATAAATTTTACTGTTTTAATATATGGAGATTGGATTATGAATAATGTTTTTCGTCAGTGGCTTGATTTTGATGAAATGATTACGCCAAAGATAATAAAAGTAATTTACTGGGTTTTTCTGTTTATTACTGTTGTTGGCGGTATCATCGGAATGTTCGCCAATTTCTTTGCGGGACTTATTGGTCTTGTATTTGGTGTTATAGGTTTGAGAGTCGGATGTGAAATGGTTATTCTGATGTTTAATATCTATAAGCAACTTAAAAAAATTGCAGATGCAGTTCCTGAAAAAACAAGTGATGTATCAGAGGCTGAAATACCTTCACCATCAGATAATCATATCTGATATAACAGCTCAGGCCGGTGTTAACCGGCCTTTTTTATAAATAAAAATCCTCCTGTGAGGGTGTTGACATATAAAAGTCCGTCTTGCTAATCTTTCCCCGCTGTAATTGTCGCTATGCGACCACCAATGTTCCGTATAGCCTGTGAGGAACGCCTTCGGGTGGCTAGCTAAACACCTCCTGAACCTGAAAGGACGGTGCATTCCACGTGAATGAGGTAAATCTGCGCGCTCTTGAGAGTAGAATGTCGTCACAAAAAGCGCATTATGACGCGACGATGAGGGCTTTTTTTACTTCCATCCAGTACCGCTATGATCGGTCTGTAGTCATCCGTAAACCACGGACTGACGTCTTTAATCTGTTCGGGCATTCGCCCCGGGCTTCTTACGACTGTACGCACGGCATAAGGCCATCTGAAATCTGGCCGCTTGCGTGCGTATGTGGAGTTTGAAGCTGCGCGGCGTCACTTTTGTCGGCGTGTAACGATGACAAAGTGACGCATGCGCGTCTGCTTTACGAACCCGCACAAACCGTCGCGTCACGGGATGTTTTTTAACATTTGAAGAAGTGACCAGACGTGAGAGTGTTTTTTCAACCTTCTCTGCAAACGTACAGACGATACCGTGAATAACGTTCATCGGCCGTTCTTCTTGCAGAATTTTATTGTTTTTTAAGGAGTTTTATGTAGTGAGATGCCGAACCGGCGATACCACTTATTAGGGGTGGTATCGGGGGCGACCTGGAAACAGGTACAGCGAATGCTGCAGTCGGTGTGCAACACCGGTTTGTTACCCCTCAATACCTAAACAGTCTGCGCTACCCTGGCGCTCAGGCACTCATTACCCGAAGGATCGCAACGCTTAACCGTGTCGCCAGGGAGAATGCAGATGAATTTTGCTGTTGTGTTCACGGCACAACAGCAAAATTCATCTGCTGTCCGTACAGCTGTTTAAGACAAAGAGGAGGTATTTGTGTCCAGACGTGAAAAATTACTGAAACAGGATTTGGTTGCTCATATCCGGAAAGACCGGGGGAGTTTTAAGAAGCTGAGTGACTATTCCCGGATCATGCACCGGTTTGCGGAAAGGCTGGCTAAACTGAATATACAGATCAGTTCTGCTGCGCAGGTAAAAGTGCGGCATATTGAATTATATATGAACAGCAGGAGTGATGTTTCAAAGCGAACCAGAGAAAATGAAATGTCTGCAATACGGGTTATGCTACGTCAGGCCGGTAAACATAAAATGGCAGCTCCTGAACATCCCCGTCTCAGCAATAAGGCGTTAGGTATTTCTGGAGGAAGCCGTAAAGGTACGAAGAAATTAATTACGGATGAGCGTTTCAGGGAAATTCTTCAGCGCGTGGAAGCAAAAGATAAAGGTGTGGCAGCTGTTGCTAAACTGTCACGTTATCTCGGTCTGAGAAATGAAGAAGCTGTCCAGTCGGCCAAATCGTTACGGACGTGGAAAAAAGCGTTACAACGGGGAGATGAAAAAATAAGAGTGATTTTTGGCACGAAAGGGGGACGGGAAAGAATGACAACGGTTGTTGATCGGGATAAAGTTCTTGATGCTGTTAATTATGCACTCAAATATGCCAGTGAACATAATGAACGTCTGATAGACAGAGATAATCTTAAGTCGGCAATGGATTATTATCTTAATACGTTACGACGTTATGGAGAACTGAAAGGCGGAGATGAGACCGCACACAGTTTTCGGTACAGTTACGCCGCAAGTGCCATGAAATATCATATTATGAATGGTTACAGTTATAAGGAGGCACTTGCACTGACATCAATTGACCTTGGTCATGGCGATGGCAGAGGGCGATATATTGAACAGGTTTATTGTCAGTTATTAGGCTATGAGTAATAACTTATATCAATTTTGTGCGGGTAAATATCATGGGTTGTACTATTTTAATGAAAATAGTCTCTGTAAAGGAGATTACAAAAGATTCGCCTTTGTGGTCACACTACCTGGCGCGATATATTGATTCCGGATTATTTTGATGTGGTGGGAGATTTTGACTGTGATGTCAGATGGACGGGAAGAAAAATACTGATGAAAGGTACCTGTGTTTTCCCTCCAGGAGAACCAGTTAAGGGAACACATAATATTCCTTTTTGGATCGATGTTGAATAGCTTGACATCCATCTTTTGTGCCTTAAAAATATACAGGCTAACTTTGTTACCTTCGGGTGACCACCAATGTTCCGGCAGTCTGTGAGGAACGCCTTCGGGTGGCTGCATTCAACACCTCCTGAGCCTGAAAGGACGGTGCATTCCACGTGAATGGGGCAAATCTGCGCGCTCTTGAGAGCAGAATGTCGTCATAAAAAGCGCATTATGACGCGACGATGAGGGCTTTTTATACTTAATCTGTGCGGGTGTGTTCCGCATGGTAGTTATGCACCCTGTCTGATGGCAGTGGCGCATGACATTTTATCTTCGACTGTGCTGGCGATAAAAGCATCGTGCAGCCCTGCTGTTTTGTCGTTTATTACCCTGTCGGGAACATGCTTCCCGCAGGGCAGATGTGTTCCCGTGATGTTTTGTATCAGAGGAGAACACATGAACATTCTGTTAACACTTCTTTATTCTGTCGTATGGCTTGCCTGCACCATTCTTGGGAGGGTTGCACCAGAGTCGGTTGTACGTGCGTGGTGTGAGTATCATCTGGAAGGTATGTCGATCCTTCGTTATACGTACCGCTCACTGGCAAAGGCGGCAGAAATGCGTGAAGGAAAAGTACTTCTTTATCGGCTGTTCAGCTATCTCGAAGGCCTCGCACATTATCTGGGGTACAGAAGCGGCGATGAAAAGCTGGAATCAGGATTTCTCCGGCTGTTTCTGTGGCATATATGCGCGAAAGGTCATGCGCTGGGTGCTCTTATAGAGATGGAGGCACGTGTGTGCAGGTACAATCCATGGGAGTGCGGCTGGCGCGATGGCTGGACTCAGTGTGTCTATATTGACAGAAATGAATATTTCGAATGCGATTTCGAATGAGTTCTACTGAGCTGAAGCATTAATCACGAATTGATGTTTCTGTCCCCTGACGGGTGTTTTTGTCCGTCGGGGCGAAGACTCCCGTTTTTTTTTACAGGAGTCTTTATGTCAACGTTTATTTTGTGCCCTGAACCGGGCATCTCTTCTTTTTTCCGGCGAATGACGGCTCAGTTGCGTGTGTTTTTTTCCCGCAATAACCTGTCATATTACAGTCGCTGGTACACCAATCCGGCCGGCAATCTGAGCGTGCGGGTCTGTATGTTCCGTCGTGGTGGTGTCTGGACACCCTGCCTGTACTACCGGCAGGGAATGCACCGCAACGCGTACACAGGCTGGTATCAGCCGTTACCGCGTGAGGTCATTTGTCTGAACCGGTTTACCGGGCGGATATCCCGTCGCAGAACCTGGCATGCCGCCTGTCGTATGGCGGAACAACTGACTACCCTGCGTTACCGGTTTGGTCTGCAGGCTGGTGAAAGCGTCGTACAGCCCTGCTGATTTATCATTTATTACCCTGTCGGGAACACGCTTCCCGCAGGGGTGGTGTGTTCGCGTGATTTTTTGTCTCTGAGGTGAACACATGAATAGTCTGTTAATACTCCTTTACGTTGTTGTATGGCGTGTCTGCACCATTCTTCGGGTAATCGCACCGGTGTCGGCTGTCCGTGCGTGGTGTGAGTATCAACTGGAAGGTATGACGATACTTCGTGATGCGTACAGCTCGCTGGCAAAAGCGGCTGGAATGCAGAATGAAGCATTTGAATATCTTAAAGGTATTGCACGTCATCTGGGCTACAAAAGCGGTGGTGACCAACTGAAATCAGGACTTTTCCGGCCGTTTTTGTGGCATATACGAGCGAAAGGCCGCAGGCTGGGGGCTGTCATGGAGATGGGGGTATGGAAGACATGGAAGAACGGCTGTAACGATGTCTGCAATCCATGGGAGCGTGGATGGAACGATGGCTGGACTGAATGTCTGAATCAACGTGTAACCGGCATCCTGAAGCAGGCCTGTGTTGACTTTTCCGACGCAGACTGAACGGTTTTTCTTTTACTTACTGCACCGTGTGTCTGCGCCGGTGTTTTCCCTGACGGGAGTTTTGTTCTGTCAGGGACAGGACTTCCTGAACAGACGGAGGTCATTATGTATTCACCCTTACTTGTTCATTATTCAGCACTGCAGACGCAGTCTGCTCTGCTGGCGCATATCAGCCAGCTGGAAGGTGAGCTGATGCGGTTACGTGCCTGGCAACGACTGGGTATTACCCCGGAGCCGGATGATGAGACGGAGCCTTCACTGGTATACGTGCAACTGTGGGATACCGGTGAGGCGCTGGGCTGGCTGCTGTATGACCTGGAGCAGGAGAACATTCCTGCTCCGGGAGTTCAGGCTCGTCAGGCGCTTGACAGTCTGATGGCGCTGGGGCGTGAAATTAATCATGAAATCTGGACTGACAGTATCAGTACCGGAAAGCTGACGGCCGGAGCGGATGCCTGTTTTGCCCGGCACGACATGATGTAGTTCATAATCTGACCCTGACGGGGTGTGCCCTCCGTCAGGAAGGCATTCCCCGTTGTTTATTTTTAATCTGACCATGAGGAATGTTCCATGTCTGAATTATTTTCACGTCCGGCCCGTGAGCCGGTGGTATATACCCTTGAGCAGGTTGCCACAATACCGGAAAAGCAGTGGCATGCTTTTGTTCTGGCCGTAACAGAAACCTTCTGGCAGTTGCCGGAGGCGTTACGGCCGCAGAATGCGTATTTCGGCTTCCTGAGCCGGGCGTCTGAGTTGTTTCCGGTAACGGACATTCTGGCGTTTTACAGCCGGTCTGCAGACGGGCTGTGGTCGGTGAATGTCACCATTGAACGGGAGTATCGTCAGAACATCCTGGTGCTTAAGGAACTGAATTTCGGACGCCAGCCGGGGGATTTCTTTGCCCGTACGGTGTTTGTGCTGCTGCACAATCTGTGTCCGGACTGTTTCCGCATTCATTCCACAGCCGGTGGTGCCAGCTGGTCACTGCCGCTGAAATGGATAAAACGGTTCCTGGGGCATGAGAATTTTTCTGCACCGGAGTCTGTATTAACCACTCCGGTAAGGGGAGATGCGTTTGACCGTTTACTGCTGCAGTTTCTGTCCGGTCAGGGGCGACAGTTATCCCCGGATGACTGGTCAGCACTGGAAGAGGCTGGACATCAGCTTTACTGGCTGCGTGCACTTGCCGGTGGACACTGACAGAACACCGTTGTTTCTTTTCATTTACCCGGAATAACGCCATCGCGTATTCCGTCATTCATATACCCCGGCAGGGACATATCCCTGTGGGGAGAGTCCCTGCGTTATTCAGGAGAATTGTTATGGGACTCGATATTTACTTTATGGCTCGTGATAACCATCAGAATGGTGCCGTTGTGGAAACACAGGAACATCAGAAAGTGGGGGCTTTCCGTAAGGTGATGCCGCTTCTGACATGGTTCCGTAACCATACTGATGCTTCAGATGAGCAGCATACTTTCCCGGTAACACGCCGGTCACTGGCTGCATTATTGCGTGACCTCAGTATGCTGACGCCGGGAAACTGCCACAGGCTGTTTCCTTATGTCAGAAACTCGTGTTTACGGGGCGAAGACTATGCCGGCGATTACTGGTATGACGTGGATGACGTAAAAGCGTGGGTCAGCGATACGCTGAAGACGTTTGATTTTGAGCGTCGTTCACTGGTGATGCTGGCGTTGTGGTAAGTCCGGCCAGTCTGATTTTCGTTATTAATTTAACCGTACGGTGCATGCTCACCGTACGGAGAGCGTGCATCTTTTTTATGGAGCGTGCTCTTATGAAAACGAAAAAACATACTTCACGTACCGCGAACAAAACGCCGGAACGTGACCTGTATCAGCTGGTGACCGACAGGATTGTGACGGCCATTGAAAATGGTGTTCCACCCTGGAAGCGCCCCTGGCATTCTGCGCGTAACGGCGCGGGCGAGCCGGAGATGATGCCGGTAAACGCCCTGACCGGGAAGCCTTATACGGGAGTGAATGTCCTGCTGTTGTGGCTGACTGCGGATGAAGCCGGATACGCCAGCAATCACTGGCTGACGTACCGTCAGGCGCAACAACTGGGTGGACACGTCCGTAAAGGGGAGGTGGCCACGCTGGCGGTGATTTACAAAGACTGGAAAAGACAGGCTGTGGATGAGCACGGTAACCGGCTGACGGACAGTGAGGGGGAACCACTCATGGAAACGGTACCGGTACTGAAAGCGAATCCTCTGTTTAATGTGGGACAGTGCGACGGTTTACCTGAGCATCTGATGGTGAAGGCGGAAGGCAGCGCGGATGCACTGCCGGCTGATACCATCAGTGAGCGGGTGCTGCCGGTACTGAATGGCAGTGGCGTCAGTGTTTCGTCACTTCCACAGGACAGGGCATTCTACCGGCCTGACACTGACCGTATCGTGATGCCTCTGTCGTCACAGTTTGATTCGGTGGCCGATTACTGGACCACCCTGCTGCATGAACTGGTACACAGTACCGGTCATGAAAAGCGTCTGCGGCGGGCCGGGATAAGTTCTTTTGCCGGCCGTAAAAGCCCGGAATATGCGTTCGAAGAGCTGATTGCCGAGATGGGCAGTGCTTTTCTGTGCGCACATCTGGGGATTACTGGTGACGTACAGCACGAAAGTTATATTGACGGATGGCTTAACGTCCTGAAGTCTGACAAAAAAGCGCTGTTTCGCGCCTGCCGGCAGGCACGTGAAGCATCAGAGTATTTACTGATGCAGCGGGCTTCGCAGGCGCGGGTCGCATAATCTGAACCGCTGGCGGAGGGGGTAACCTGACCGCCATTCATCCCGTGAGGGCATTGTTCCTCACGGGACAGTGCCCTCTTTTTACATCTGATACAAAAAGAGGAGCGTAAACCATGTCTGAATGGTGCCAGAATCGTTTTGAAATTACCGGTAAGTCAGTCTGCCTGGATGTGCTGACGCAGTGGATTGAAGGATGTGAGACACCGCGTTACCGCCATGCCATACAGCAGAGTATACAGCTGTTTCTGGCCGGTTGTGCAGGACTGGTGAAACCCACCCGGACGACGCAGTATCCGCCATATCCGGCGCTGGTTCGTCACGGTACTGGGATGTCGTCTCCGGCTAACCAGGCATTTGAACAGTGGCTGGGGCTGCTGGTAAAAGATGCCGTACTGGATGAAGAGACGATAAAGACCATTGACCGCCTTTATCACCAGACATGTATTGGCGCAGTCCGCTGGGGGAATCTGCCGGATAATGCCCGGGAGACAATCACCGCGTTAATGCGTTGTCAGTATTCTGACTGGTTTGGCCTGGTCGGACTAAGCGAACACATTGATGCCGGAGCCTGCTGGAGCCGGCTGTCGGATTATCCGGAGCAGGCGCAGCCCTGTGACATGCTGATGGTCATACCCTCCCGTCTGGCCACAGAGCTGAACGGTTCAGGTGGACTGCTGCAGGGCATTTCCACCACGACCAGCCTTTACAGCCGGATATACGGTGTGGAGTGGCCATCAGGTCACAATGTCCGCTGGGTGCGTGATGAGATGAGCAGTCTGGTGCTGCTGACTGACACGCCCTGGTATCCGCCTTCAGGTGAGCTGGTTGGTGAAATCTCGAAGGTGTTCGACTGCGAGATACGGCACTGGTACAGCGAACCTGTCCGGGGTATACAGGGTTACAACTGTTACGACGGTGGTGAACATACGGACAGTGACCCGCAGGCCGAATGGCCGGGCAGGGAAACACTTCCTCAGCCCCGGCTGTATCTGGTGGAGGAGCGTGCTGAAGAACAGACAGAAGCCGCACCTTTACCGGTTCCGCTGGCTTCAGGCCAGTAATTAACCTCAGGGTGCCACATTCGTGGCACTCGTTTTTTCCTGTCATCTTTCATTTCAGCCCGAAGGGGAACACCTGTTCCTCCCCGGGGCCATGTGTTCCCTGTTTTTTACGGAGATTCACATGGCCACCTTTATCGACCATCAGAAAGCATTCATTTCGCTGTTTAATCAGACCGCCCGTTATCACAAACGCCATAAGGTGTTTGAGGACTTTGTCAGCTGCAGTGTGATTGCCCTGGAGAACCGGCTTCAGTTCAGTGAGGTACGGGAGCAGAAGTACCTGCGAATCGTCAGTGGTTATGAAAAGCAGGATGTTATCAACATTGCGCATTTGCTTGCCCATGTCATTGAGGGACTGGAGCAGGGATTCTGTGACTTTCTGGGCAGCGTGTTCATGCAACTGGAACTGGGAGATAAACACCGGGGCCAGTTTTTCACACCCTGGAGTGTGGCCAGCATGATGGCGCAGATGCAGCTGGGGAATGTGACGACGCTGTTTGAGAACAAACCCTTTATTACGCTTCGTGAACCGGCCTGTGGTGCCGGCAGTATGATTCTGGCTATGGCTGACATCCTGAATCGTTCGGGGTATCCGGCATACCGCAGGATGTGGGTGTCGGCAACGGATATTGACCCGCTGGCAGCCGGCATGGCGTATATACAACTGTCGCTGTGTGGTGTGGCCGGAGAAGTGGTGATTGGCAACTCATTGTGTAATGAGCGACGCCGTGTGTTGCTGACGCCCGGGCATTATCTGGGTAACTGGGTGTGCCGTCTGTGCTCCCGTCAGGAACAGGTAGCCTGATACAGGGTATTTATTGGTTGAGCAGGTAATTTTACCCTGAGCCAGCATTCTTGTGCTGGCTTATTTGCACAGTGAATTTGCGCCCGGTTATAATAATTAACCATTCAAAGAGTGTGGTTTATTTCATTCGGTTCATCACACAAGGAACCTGGAGAATGTTTAATATTAAATATCTGACATTATGTATAACAGCGGTCTGCCTTACCGGTCATGTGGCGCAGGCAAAGGAAATGGGGGTTATTGACAAGGGAAAAGGAACCTTGATCCTGAATGAGGGCGATGTAATAAAAAACAGTGCAGCATCCTCTGTAACGGCTATTAGTGCCGGTAAAAATGATGCTTATTCTGTATCCGGAAGTGGCGGGATTACCGTGGATGTCAGCACTTCTGAAGGTTATCTGACGGGTATTTTTGCCGTGAGTGGAGGCCGGGTGGATCTTGGTTCAGGGACCCGCATGTTTCTGAATAACTCGGGCCAGAATCTGACTTACGGGATAAACACAAACTCTGAGGGTCAGGTTAACGGAAAAGATATGACCCTGTCTGTTGTTGCGCAGGGCCAGGCCTCAGGGATTAATATTGCCAGTAACGGTGCAGTAACATTAACAGGGAGTAATAATAAAATTACTGTCACCACGGCTACTGAGCCTGATAATAGTGTCCGGGGTATATCTGCCATGGGGCAAAGCAATACACTGGCAAGCCTGAATGCAGAAAACCTGACCATAGAAACCAACGGTACGGGTATTGAGGCGCAGCATTACAGCGAACTGACGCTGACTGGCTCAACAGTTATTAAATCGGCCCTGGGCGGTCTTGAGGCAAAAGGCGCGCCCTATGCGCCCGGTGCGGGCGCGGTGATTAATGCTGAAAAAATTCATGTTTCTACAACCGCATCAGGTAGCGGAAGTGCGGGACTTTATTCATTGATGGGGGGCCGGATTTCTGTCGGTGCGGGGAGTGTCGTGGAAACTGAAAATATGCACGGGCTGTTCGCAACCAGTGACCCCGGTTATACCACTCCCCCACAGCTGACAACCATCGATTATATTGGCAGTGATACCCGCCGGAATTTAATTCAGGTTAATGGTTTGTCAGGGGTGACCTCAAAGGGGATAAACACAACTGTCACGCTTGAAAATACCGACATAAAAACCCGCTCACAGAATGCACGCACGGTCGGTATTCGTGCGCTATCAGGTGGTACCGTTAATGCCCGAAATGTCTCTGTTCAGTCGGAAGATGCCGGTACGGGATATACCAGTGTTGCCGCCATTCTTTCGAGGGGAAGTGGTTCAAAAGTCAGCCTTTCCGGGGATACTTATATTGATGCTTCCCGGACGGATAATCAGGTTGCTCTCCTTGCGGATGGCGATGACTCAGGCATTGTCGTTACAGACAAGGCAGTCATTGATGGTAACGTGATTTCACAAGGCAATAATGCCATTGTGGATATGGATCTGCGTCATGGCTCTGTTTTTTCCGGTGCAACGGATGTGGTTAAAGCAGATAAAGAAAACACCTGGACCGGCGGAGGCATACGGTTAAATTTAACCGACAGCACCTGGAATATGTCAGGTAATTCAAATCTGACATCATTCACGTTAAATAACGGGGGAATTGTTAATCTGAACAGTCGTCCCGGGAAACGGATTGCGGCGGGAAACACACTGACGATTGAGGGTGATTATAACGGAGCGGGTGGCACCGTTATTTTTAATACCGTTCTGGAAGGGGATGATTCCGCCACAGACAAACTGGTTGTCCGGGGAAATACCAGCGGGACGACTTACGTCCGGGTGAACAATACCGGTGGCACAGGAGCACAGACGCTCAATGGTATTGAATTGATCCATGTTGATGGCACATCTGATGGCGAATTTGTTCAGAACGGCCGTATTGTGGCAGGAGCGTATGACTATGCGCTCGGGCGTGGACAGGGAAATGACAGCGGAAACTGGTACCTGACCAGCAGCAAAACGCCGTCAGTGTCAGTCCGGAATAATAATTTGCGTCCGGAAGCGGGTAGCTATGTTGCCGGCATTGCTGCAGCAAACACCCTGTTTGTCTCCCGGCTTCATGAGCGTCCGGCAAAAATGCAGGTTACCGGTACTGACGGGGAGGCTGAAACCAGTATGTGGATGCGTCATGAAGGCGGTCATAATCGCTGGCGTGATGGTAGTGGCCAGCTGAGTACGCAGAGCAACCGCTATGTGTTTCAGCTGGGGGGAGACCTGGCACAGTGGAGTCATAATGACACTGACCGCTGGCATCTGGGGATTATGGGAGGCTATGGCAACAGCCACAGTAACACGCGTTCAGCCAGAACCGGGAATCGCTCTGAAGGTCGTGTGAATGGCTACAGTACGGGGATCTATGCCACCTGGTATGCAGATGATGATTCACGTAATGGTGCTTATCTAGATGGTCAGGTGCTGTACGGCTGGTTTAACAATCAGGTAAAAGGCGACGGATTGTTGAGTGAATCCTTTAAATCAAAAGGACTCACTGCCTCTCTGGAAGTGGGCTATACCCGGGAAATAGGGAGATTTACCGGCAGTCAGGGTAGCCTGAACAAGTGGTACGTCCAGCCTCAGGCACAGGTGGTCCGGATGGGGATGAAGGCTGATGAACATCGTGAAGCCAACGGAACCCGGGTAACCAGTGAGGGTGATGGCAACATCCGTACCCGTCTTGGTGTCAGAACCTGGATTCAGGGACACAGTAAAATGGATGACGGAAAATCCCGTGAGTTTCGTCCTTTTGTGGAAGCCAGCTGGCTGCATAATACCCGGGATTTTGGGGTGCGGATGGACGGTGTTGTCGTTCAGCAGGATGGTGTCCGTAATATCGGGGATTTCAGAGCGGGTGTGGAAGGACAGATAACTTCAGGCCTGAATGTATGGGGCAATGTCGGTGTCCAGGTGGGCGACCGGGTATATAATGATTTGGCCGCCGTTGCGGGTGTCCGGTACACGTTCTGAATTTAAAATGGCAACCAGCCACACTCCGGCAAAAGCAAATTTCGTGGCTGGTTGTGTTGACCTGCTCCCCATTGATTAACACACCACGATGTTAGTAATGTCTTCAATAACAGGGCCCGGCGCTACAGTCATTTCGGCGGCATCAGTCCGGAGGCCTTTGAACAGGTCTCGTCGTGGGACAAAATTTGTCTACGGGTGTGGGGTCAGTCCAACACTAGGGTAGGATTGTCTACTAGGCTGAGGTCAGTCTACTAAACCAACTTCTCAACTTATTGATTTTAAATAAATTTATGGGCATATAGTGATTGTATCTTTTAGATATTACGGAATGGTCTACATAATAGCTGTTATAGCTTATAATCTCGATTAAATAGCATTCCCAAAATTCGGAGAAAATATGAACATCTTAAAATTTGAAATTTTAGACCTCAAAAGTGGGGATAGAGTTGTAAAAGTTGAAGGTAAAGACATTCACGTAAGTAAATCTTCTGGCGAATACGTAATTTATCAACTGAAGATGGACAAGGATGGAAGGGTTATAGAGTTCGATGTGTTTGCAATAACACAAGGTAGTGGTTCTTTCGATTTAATAACGGATGCTGATTTGAACGATCTTGCTGAGTTATGGGAAGAATAAAATGGAAAACACTCCGGAAACTACTAGCTCAGGCAAGGATATTGCTGAAAATGATAAGGTTACTGGCTCTGTAATTTATAGGCGTGTTGATCCAGAAAAGAAAAAAGAACTAAAAAAGCTTATAAAAGAAACAGCCAAAAAGCATGGTTTGGTTGCGCACATTATTGAAAGGAAGTAGTCATGGAAGAAAAGGATTTAATAGTTAGATTTTCTGGTGACACTTGCAAAGTGGAGAAAGCTTTCCAGGAAATCATTGAGCAAGCAGCTGAACTTGGCTTGATTGGTAGTGACCTTCGGATAAACAAAGTTCCTGACAAGGTAGAAAAAAGCAAGTTAAAGAATAAATCAGCTACTGACATTATGGTAAAAGTATCAGCAAGCGAAGAAAAAGCAGAAACCTTCATGGAAGAGTTGATTTCTATTGTATCGGAAAGTCTAGGCCTCAATTCGCCTTCTACAGGAATAAAATTACAGGACAAGGCTAGAGATGATGAAGATAAGTAGTACTCGGAGCTATGAGCACTCACGGGCAATCGCATTAGCCAAAATCAGAGAGGGTTATAACTGTGAATTAAGATGTGGAGCTAGTTTAGATATACATGGGCATCACATTTTAGACTACAGCCTGGGTGGTGAAGCAACCCCAGAGAACATACTTGTTGTTTGTAAAAAATGTCACGACTTAGTCCATGCGGGTGAAATAGTAGTGGATACATTTGACTATCGCCCTTCAAAACTATAACAAGGGTAAGTGGCCCGTCAGAATCGTATTGATATTTACTGAGAGCTCAGATCAACTTTCCAGGGTAACAGATCACGTACCCGGTTTGCCGGCCAGTCCTGGATATGCTCAGTGACGTAACGCAGCCATTTTTCTGGTTCCACATTGTGTCAGCGCCAGTGGGGCCGGATAGCGCTTAGCCGCCACGGTCAGCGCCATAATCACCGGCTCATCACGTCGCGTATCCGGCTGATAACGAAATATCGTCCTGCTCAAATCGCTTTGTTTAATGCCCCTGTGGGCTGGTATGTCGCCGTTGCCGGCGATGGTTTTTCTTCAGCCAGTACAGCCAGCTATCTTTATTCACTGTGATGGCTGCCTGTAGGGGCCTGTTCATCTTAATATGGGGCTGCCAGGCTCCGTCTTGCATGATACCAGCATTCGAGGAGCAATCCCGAGGGGGTATCAGCCAGTGGTTGGTAACCTGATATCTGTTGACAACCAGAGTGTTGCTTCAGCCCTGAAGCCGTTTTCAGGATGTACAAGATTACGTTCGGTCTGGTACTCAAAACTGGCTATCTCAGGTCCATTTCTTTTATGACTGTGAAGTATGCCTGTGTGCTGTTCCTGGACGAAATAGATCATCTGACGATGGCAAGAAAGGAAGTCAGCTTATTCTTTAATGACGATTTTCAATGATTAAAATCAAAAATCGTTATTTATTATACTAACTAACTGTATTAAAAGCATTCGCTGGAATAATTTCCTGCACTTTTCCATTAATTATGGTTATAAGTTTTGCGATATGCTGTTTTTGCGATACATGACAGAATAAAGAGCTGTTCATTTGTGTTATATCGATCGATAAATCTGTCATATTGCCGCCATTCAGATCATTATTCTATAATGATCAAAATTAAACCAGCTCAAAATTGACTGATTTGTTACTCAGCATTCTGGTACCGGCTGATACGGGTAAATACCGGAAGGGCGGTAGCGTGCCATTGCAAAAAATGGTGGGAGGTATCGTCAGGAGGTTGGTGATTGTTGGTATGGCATGAATAAAAGGTTTTTCGTTTGACTGGAAAATTATGTTGCAGGAACGAGAGGGCTGAGGAACAAAGCTTATCCCGGCGCTGTCCGTCCTTGCTGTCACTGACACTGATGTCTGTTTTATTATCGCCTTTATCTCTTCAGGCAGCGGATGTCCGGCGTAGCGGAGATGAAGCATTTATCATTCAGCAGCAACGTCAGGAAGCCCTTGAGCAACAACTGACGCCTTCGGCCCCTGATGTTCGCCTTTCTGCACCAGGCTTTTTTGCCCGTAAGATTAATTTTCCTGTTGAAACGCCCTGTTTTCAGATTAAACAGACAGAACTGGAGGGGGCTGATGCGTTACCACACTGGTTGCCTTTACAAAAAATCGCCAACGGGGCGGTCGGGCATTGCATGGGGGCGAAAGGAATTAATCTGCTGATGAGTACATTGCAGAACCGTCTGGTCGATCATGGTTATGTCACTACCCGGGTTCTGGCACCTTCGCAGGATTTAAAAAGCGATATCCTCCGGCTGGTTATTATTCCCGGTGTTGTGCGGCATGTGCGTCTGACACCGGACAGTGATGACTATATTCAGTTGTATTCCTCATTCCCGGCACACGAAGGTTCTCTGCTGGATTTACGGGACATTGAGCAGGGGCTGGAGAATATGCAACGACTGCCGGGTGTGCAGGCTGATATGGAAATTGTGCCCGGTGAGCAGCCAGGGGAAAGTGATATTCTTATTACCCGTAAACAGGATAAATACTGGCGACTGGGGTTTTCGCTTGATGATTCAGGTACCCGCAGCACAGGGCGTTATCTCGGTGGTATAACATTTTCTCTGGATAATCCTTTTTCCCTGAGTGACCTGCTGTATGTTTCTGCCACCCATAATTTTCCACATTACGGGGGTAAGGGCAGTAAAAACTACACGGCCCATTACTCTGTGCCTTTCGGTTACTGGCAGTTTTCCGTCACCGCCAGTGATTACGATTACCATCAGACGGTAGCTGGTGCGGTTGAGGATTACCAGTACAGTGGCGAGAGTCAGAATCTGGGCATGCAGCTGAGCCGGGTACTGCACCGTAACGGGACGCAGAAAACGGTGCTGACTTACGATGTTCAGGCCCGCAGGTCGCGTAACTACATTAATGATACGGAAATCCAGGTGCAGCGCCGGCAGACAGCGGCCTGGCGACTTGGGCTGCAGCACCGTCATTATATTTCTCAGGCCACACTGGATGCTGGTGTCAGCTGGCAACGGGGAACCCGCTGGTTTGGTGCACAGCCGGCACCGGAGGAAATCTTCGGTGAGGCAACGGCGCTCAGTAAGATCCTGCAGATGAATGCGTCCTTTAATCTGCCCTTTACACTGGCAGAGCAGCCCTTCAGTTATTCCTTCCGGTATCAGCGCCAGCTGAGCAATACCCCGCTGACCCCACAGGAACAGTTTGCCATCGGTAACCGCTGGACGGTTCGTGGTTTTGACGGGGAGCGAACGCTGAATGCCAGTAACGGCTGGTATATCCGCAACGACCTGGCCTGGCGTACGCCACTGCCGGAGCAGGAGTTATATCTGGGAATGGATTACGGCGAGGTGGGGGGAGCCGGCAGTGAATACCTTGTGGGACGTCATCTGGCCGGTGGTGTTGTGGGGCTGAGGGGGCAACTGTTCAGTACGGATTATGACGTTTTCATCGGTCGACCGTTTTCAAAGCCGGCGGGCTTTATGACGAGTGATGTGACAGCCGGTTTTAATCTGTTCCGGGATTTCTGAGAAAGTTTCATGCGTAACGGGAAATATGACGTTCTGAGTCCCCTGTATTCCGGTGAGCCGGTCAATGAGGCGGAAGTCCTGGGGGCGGCCGTCTGGTTGTGGATGCACTCCCCCCTGCATCGTGATGCGCCACTGCATACCCTGCCGGACCTGCTGCTGCCGGTGATTAAGCACCGACAGTATGTGGTGGCAACAGAGCAGGGGCGACCGGTTTTCTTCATGAGCCAGGCCTGGCTCAGCCAGGAGGCAGAGGCGCGTTTTCTTACGCAGCCGGCAATTCTTATGCCTCAGTCGGACTGGAACAGTGGCGACCGGATGTGGGTCTGTGACTGGATTGCCCCTTTTGGACATACCCCGGATATGAGTCGTCTTGTCCGGCAGGATATTTTTCCCCGTCTGTGCTGGCGTTCGCTGTACCACCGTGGGCAGCAGACCGGGTTGCGGGTGATGAATTTCCGGGGGGCACAGGTCAGTCATGAAGAGGCGCGCCAGTGGCGTGTGCAGCACCCGCTTGCTGTGGATGTGCCGGAGAGATAAGTCAGGTTTATCAGAATGAACAGAAATTGTTACCGCATTATTTTTAACAAAGCCCGGGGAATGCTGATGGTGGTGGCAGATATTGCCCGTTCTGGTCGCGCCGGTACATCACTGTCCTCCCGCACAGGATATCCACACAGGCAACGTATCTGCCGTGTCACGCCGCTTGCATTCTCTTTGTGGCTGGCGTCGGGGATGGTGCATTCTGTCAGTGCTGCAGGCATTGTCGCAGACCATGGCGCACCGGGGCATCAGCAGCCCACGATTACGCAGACGGCCAGCGGCATTCCGCAGGTGAATATTCAGACGCCTTCTGCCGGCGGGGTTTCACATAATACATACAGCCAGTTCGACGTCGGTAACCAGGGCGTCATTCTGAATAATGCCCATAACAATGTGCAGACTCAACTGGGTGGCATGGTGGCCGGGAACCCGTGGCTGGCGAAGGGAGAGGCCAGAATCATTCTTAATGAAGTGAACAGTCGCAATCCCAGCCAGTTGAACGGTTTTGTTGAGGTTGCCGGGAAAAAGGCGCAGGTGGTGATTGCGAACCCGGCCGGCATCAGTTGCGACGGGTGCGGTTTTATTAATGCGAACCGGGCCACGCTGACCACGGGGCAGCCTCAGATGAAAAACGGCAGTCTGACCGGATTCAGTGTTGAACGTGGTGAGATTCAGGTTACGGGCAAAGGGATGGATGCCTCGCGCACGGATTATACCGATATCATTGCCCGGTCTGTGAAGATTAATGCGGGTATCTGGGCGCAGGATCTGAAAGTGACCACAGGACGTAACAATGTGGATATCGCGCACGGGCAGATTGAGAAAAAGACCGGTGATGTCTCTTCACAGCCTCAGATGGCACTGGATGTGGCCAGTCTTGGCGGAATGTATGCCGGGAAAATTCGCCTTGTCGGTACGGAAACGGGGGTGGGTGTTCGTAACGCCGGTCATATTGGTGCGCAGGCAGGGGCGGTTACCCTGACGGCTGACGGACGTATTGAAAACAGTGGCAGTATCAGTGCGAAAACGGATGTGCATCTGGTGACAACCCGGGAGCTGCATAACAGTGGTTCTGTTTATGCGGGGCAGGATACGCAGATACAGAGTAATGGTGTATTCACCCATACAGGCTCTGTGGCATCACGTCGCAACACCCGGATTCAGACAGCGCGTCTGACCGGCGGTGAGCGAAGTCTGCTGGCCGCCGGGGTGAAAGATGACGGACGTCTGGCGGCAGCGGGCAACCTGACTGTCAGTACCACCGGCGAACTGGCGGCACACGGACAGGTTCTGTCCGGTGGGGACATGCAACTGAAGGGGCAGGGGCTGGATTTAAGCAACAGCCGGATACAGGGACAACATACTGAGCTGGATGCAACCAGTGGAAATCTGTCCACACAGAATGCGCAACTGAGTGCCGGTACGCTTTCCGCCCGGACTGCCGGGCAGTTCAGCAATAATGACGGCACGATAAATGCCGACACACTGCAGATATCAGCACAGAGCCTGTCAAACCACAGGGGTAAACTGATTCAGACGGGAACAGGGGATTTTTCGCTGAGTCTGCCGGGAAGCGTGGATAACCGGGAAGGGCTGCTTGCGGCAAATGGCGCGGTGCGTCTGGATGCACTGAGCCTTGATAATCGCAAGGGGAAAGTGCAGGCGGCGCAGTCAGGCAGTCTGCAGGTGAAGACAACCGGTGCCGTGGATAACCAGCAGGGACGTCTGCTTGCCAGCAGTGACATCCTGATTAATACACAGGCGCTGAATAACGACAACGGACTGATTTCAGCTGCTGCCGGAACGGGCAGGATAAAAACACAGCAGTCTGTCAGCAATACGGAGGGACGAATGGAGTCCGCCGGCAGGCTGGATATTTCGGCAGGGAGTCTGAATAACCACCAGGGTACGGTGGTGTCTGACGGGCTGTCCGTGACGCTGGATGGTGCGCTGGATAATACGTCCGGCAGACTGCTTTCACAGAAAACGCTGTCTGTGTCAGGCAGCGAACTGGTCTCTGATGATGGTCTGATTCAGTCCGGCAGTGACATGACGCTGGATGTACAGGACGGGGTTCTCAGTAACCGGAACACGAAAACACGGGGTGGTATCAGCAGCGCCGGTACCCTGACAGTACGGGCCGGTATGCTGAATAATCAGCAGGGATTTATGGTGGGTCAGAAGGATATGACCCTGAACGCCGGAACGCTTGATAACCGTCAGGGCGTGCTGGGGAGTCAGGCGTCATTACAGATATCGTCAGGTACGCTGATGAACCAGAAAGGCGCACTGAAGGCCGGGACGGATATGTTGCTGAGTGGTGGTGATGTCAGTAATCAGGAAGGGACGCTTGCCGCCGGCAGAGACCTGAATGCGCACCTGAATGTGCTGGAAAATCAGCAGGGGACGGTGGTCAGCAACGGTAACAGCAGGCTGGATGTCACACGGTTTGATAATCAGGGCGGCAGACTGGTGGCACAGCAGTCACTGACCCTTTCCTCGACGGATATCATCAACGATGCCAGCGGCCTGATACAGAGCGGTGCATCGCTGAATCTCCGTGCTGACACACTGAGTAACCGTAACAGTGGTGACCGGGGCGGGGTTATCAGTCAGGGGGCGATGACGCTGAATGCCGGCACACTGGACAGCACTGCCGGTGTGCTTTTGTCGGGAGATGCTCTGTCCCTGACTGCAGGCGTGGTTAACAATACATCCGGTCAGGTGGTGGCGAACGGTCAGATTGTGGCGAACGGTCTGCCCGGCCGGAACAGTCTGGCGCTGAACAATCAGTCCGGTCTTATTCAGGGGAAAGGCATCAGCATTAATACCGCAGGCCAGACGCTGGATAACAGAGGCGGTACGCTGAACAGCCTGCAGGAACTGACTGTCAGTACCGGAGCAATGGATAACCGGGGCGGGACCGTGGGGGCGAAAACGACAGCTGACCTGAGCACCACCTCGCTGGATAACCGTGAGGGGGGCCGGCTGGTCAGTGAAGGTGAACTCCGTCTGCATGCGGGAGGTCTGCAGAACAGCCACGGACAAATACAGTCTGTGGGCGACATGTTGCTCAACAGTGTACGGGGCGTTGTGGACAACGTCTCTGGTCTGATTCGCAGTGGTTCCGCCATTACGCTGAACGCCCTGCAGTTTATCAATCGCCACACGCAGAATACCGGCCAGGGGCTGGAAGCGCAGACAATACACATCACGACGCAGGACCTTGATAACCAGGAGGGCAGTATTCTGGCAGACAGGGCGCTTACGGTTATGGCAGACAGGACGCTCAGTAATAATGACGGCGTCCTCTCTTCCGGCGCGACATTGTCTGTCAGTGGCCGTCAGCTGGCGTTTTCGAACCGTGACGGCGTGGTTAAGGCCGGGCAGTCAGTATCTGTGGATGCCGGTCAGCTCGGTGGTGACGGGAAACTGCTTTCGCTGGGCGATATGACGCTGAAAAGTAACACAACGTTCAGCAACAGTGGTCAGACTATTGCGAACGGAAACCTTACGCTTTCCGTTAATGGCGATGTCTCTAATACCGGCAGCCTGCTGGCAGGCAGCCGGCTTGACCTGAACAGCATCCGCCTTGAAAACACAGAGAAAGGTGAAATCAGTGCCGGGCAGACCTGGCTTAACGTGACGGACACACTGCTGAACCGTGGGCTGATTGACGGGAAATATACGCGTCTTCAGGCGAACACCCTGACGAATTCCGGTACCGGGCGAATCTACGGCGACGCTGTTGGTGTCAGTGCTGCCACATTTAATAATCTGGAAGAAAATGGCGTGGCGGCGACGCTGGCCGGGCGTGAGCGTGTGGACTTAGGGGTACAGACCCTGAATAACCGGACGCACAGCCTGATTTACAGTGCAGGTGATATGCATACTGGTGGCATGCTGGATGCGAATGGCGCCGCCACGGGGAAAACCGGTGTACTGAATAATCACAGTGCCACTATTGAAGCCGCCGGATATCTGGTACTGAGTGCCGGACAAATCAATAACGTCAATGACCATTTCACCACGGAGCGCGTGGTGGTTTCCACGGAAAAGGTGACTGAGTATCAGCTCAGCGGCTCAGATAAACGCTGGAGCGCTGGTGAACCGGGCGTTTATGTGGATAACGATTCCAGTAACTCACTGAAAAAACTGCATACACCGGAAGGCGCCAGAGATAAATTCACGCAGTATGATTACACCCGTACCGTGGAAGAAACCCGGGTAAAAGAATCCGACCCGGGAAAAATTCTGTCCGGTGCCGGCATGACGATTGTGGCAGACAAACTGCTTAATGATAAGAGTCAGGTTGTTGCAGGTGGCCTGCTGGATATGCAGGCCGGTGATGTGGAAAACGTCAGTGTCAGCGGAGAGCGCCATGTTACGGACTCAGGGACATCCACGTATTATTACCGTATCAGGAAAAAAGGAAAGGATAAGCAGGGGGAGAAAACCTCTCAGTACACTCCGCCCACTGTAATTCAGACCATCACGCTGAAGCCGGGAGAGCTCACCAGCCACGGACAGGTTCAGGGCAGCCAGGTCACGCTTTCTCCCCTGAAGCCACAGGGAACGGATGTACAGACAGGACTGACCGGAAATGTGGATGCGACAGTAGCCGGTACTGACCGGATACCGCTTCGCCCGGTGGTGTCTGCCGGTGAACCGGTCATTCTGTTGCCGGGGCAGCAGTTTGAAGTCAGCGCACCTCAGGGCAGTATCCATGTTGCCGGGCCGGATACCCGTCTGCCGGACAGCAGCCTGTTTAAAACAAATCCGGCAGTGAATGTGCCATATCTGGTTGAAACGGACCCGCGTTTTACGAACCAGAAGACGTGGCTGGGCAGTGATTACATGCAGAAGGCGTTTTCTCAGAACGGGGATAACATGATTAAGCGCCTGGGGGATGGTTTTTACGAACAGCGTCTGATTCGTGAGCAGGTTGTCGCCCTGACCGGGCAACGGTACCTGGACGGATACAGTAATGATGAAGAGCAGTTTAAGGCGTTAATGGATGCGGGTATTGCATTTGGTAAGCAATACAACCTGACACCAGGTGTGGCGCTGACTGCTGAGCAGATGGCGTTACTGACCGGTGATATTGTCTGGCTGGTTAACACCACGGTGACACTGCCGGACGGCAGCACGCAGACGGTTCAGGTACCTCAGGTTTATGCCCGTGTAAAACCCGGTGATGTGAACAGTGCCGGTGCGCTGATTGCCGGCAGGGACATGGTGATGAAGCTGGATGGTGACCTGTTTAACAGCGGTAAACTGGCAGGGAAACAGACCGTGCAGCTCAGTGCAGAGAACATTCACAACCAGGCCGGCACCATTCAGGGAGCAAATGTCAGCCTGACGGCCCGGACGGATATTAACAGTACCGGCGGGCTGCTGCAGGCCACGGACAGCCTGCTGGCGATGGCCGGACGGGATATCAGTCTGACCACCACCACCCGTACGGCACAGAGTGACGCCGGACAGAACCATTTTGAACGTACCAGCATCGACAGTGTGGCTGGCGTATATGTGCAGAATGACCAGGGCAGACTGGTGCTGCAGGCCGGACGGGACATAAACCTGACGGCAGCAACGGTGGTGAACCAGGGTAAGGACAGTCTGACGCAACTCAGTGCCGGCAGGGGTATGACACTCTCCACAGTGACCACATCCGCGCAGGACAATATTATCTGGGATAAAAATAATCGTCTGTCGCAGGGCGTCACACAGAGTACGGGCAGCACGCTTGCCGGTAACGGTGATGTCACGCTGACCGCCGGACGGGATATGACGTCACAGGCGGCATTGCTGTCAGCTCAGAAAGGCCTGGCCCTGATGGCGGGGCATGACGTGACGCTGACCGGTGCACAGAATACCCGCTCGCTGGATGAATACCATAAAGTGACCGGCAGCAGCGGGATGTTATCGAAAACCACCACAACCACGCATGATGTCACTGACCGCCGGACCATGACGGGCAGTGAACTGAACGGGGATACGGTCAGTATCGGCGCCGGACATAATCTGAACGTCACGGGCAGCAGTGTGGCCGGGGATAACCGTGTCTCCCTGGCTGCCGGAAATAACCTGAATATCGGTACGCTGACAGAAAGCAACCGTGAAACACACCTGAAACAGGAGAAAAAATCCGGGCTGATGAGCTCCGGAGGTGTGGGATTCAGCGTGGGCAGCCAGAGTCTGAAAGTCACGGACACCGCAACAGACACCACACAGAAAGGCAGCACGGTGGGGAGTGTTCACGGTGATGTTTCCCTTCAGGCAGGTAACCGGTTGACCGTCAACGGCTCTGACCTGATTGCCGGCAGGGACATGGCACTCAGTGGTAAGGAAGTCAGCATTACCGCCGCCACAGACCAGCATGTACAGACGCATACGGTGGAGCAGAAAACCTCCGGTCTGACGCTTGCCCTGTCCGGCACAGCGGGCAGCGCCCTGAATACGACGGTGGAGACCGTACAGGCGGCGAAATCTGCCGGAAACAGCCGGCTTGAAGCCCTGCAGGGGGTGAAGGCCGCGCTCTCGGGGGCTCAGGCCGTGCAGGCCGGACGACTGGCAGACGCGCAGGGAGCCGATGCCGGAAATAATAACACGGTGGGCATCAGCCTCTCTTACGGCAGCCAGTCTTCGAAATCAGAACAGCAGTCAGAGCAGACGGTGGCGAAGGGCAGCGCCCTGACAGCAGGTAATAACCTCAGTATTCAGGCTACCGGCTCCGGCGTGAAGGGCGTGGATGGTGACCTGACGATACAGGGCAGTCAGATAAAGGCCGGGAACAACGCTCTGCTGCAGGCAAACCGTGACGTGAATCTGGTATCAGTAGAAAACACGTCAAAGCTGGAAGGAAAGAACACATCCAGTGGTGGCAGCGTGGGTGTCGGTGTTGGTGTGGGCTCCGGAGGCTGGGGTATCAGTGTTTCAGCCAGCGCAAACCAGGGTAAGGGCAGTGAAAAAGGCAACGGTGCCACCCATACAGAAACCACGGTGGATGCGGGAAACCGGCTGACCATTATCAGCGGGCGGGACACCACGCTTACCGGCGCGCAGGCTGGCGGTGAAACGGTGAAAGTGGATGCCGGTCGTCATCTGACACTGACCAGTGAGCAGGATAGTGACCGTTATGACAGTAAGCAGCAGAATGCCAGTGCAGGAGGCAGCTTCACTTTCGGGTCCATGAGCGGTTCGGCGAGTGTGAACCTCAGCCGGGATAAAATGCACAGTAACTACGACAGTGTGCAGGAGCAGACGGGGATTTTTGCCGGCAGGGGCGGGTTTGATGTCACCACCGGGCAGCATACGCAGCTGAACGGCGCAGTGATTGCGTCCACGGCAACGGCAGATAAAAACAGGCTGGATACCGGCACACTGGGCTTCAGTGACATTGAAAACCGGGCCGACTTTAAAACGGAACATCAGAGTGCAGGGCTCAGTACCGGTGGCAGTGTTGCCGGAAATTTCCTGGGGAACATGGCAAACAATCTGCTGGTCGGTGCAAATCATGAAGGCCATGCGGACAGTACCACGCAGTCGGCAGTGTCTGCAGGGAATATCACCATCCGGGATACGCAGAGCCAGAAACAGGATGTGGCAGACCTGAACCGTGACGCAGCACATGCAAACCAGACGCTGTCCCCCATCTTTGACAGGGAAAAAGAGCAGCAGCGACTGCAGCAGGCGCAACTCATTGGTGAGATTGGTAACCAGGTGGCAGATATTGCCAGAACGGAAGGGCAGATAGCCGGTGAGAAAGCGAAGCGGGACCCGGCAGCACTGAATCAGGCCCGCGCAGAGCTTGAGGCAGCAGGAAAACCGTTCACGGAACGGGATGTGGCGCAGCGGGCCTACAATAACGGTATGGCAGCCTCCGGTTTTGGAACGGGAGGTAAATACCAGCAGGCGATACAGGCCGCAACGGCAGCGGTACAGGGACTGGCCGGCGGTAATCTGAGAGCAGCCCTGGCAGGTGGTGCAGCACCGTATCTGGCTGAAGTGGTGAAAACCATGACCACAGACCCGGTTACGGGTGAGGTGAATAAGGCTGCAAATGTGGCTGCTCATGCCGTGGTGAATGCCGCACTGGCGGTGGCACAGGGAAATAATGCTCTTGCCGGTGCTGCAGGTGCAGCCACCGGCGAGGTGGTGGGAATGATAGCCACACAGATGTACGGTAAGCCGGTGAGTGAGTTGAGCGAGACAGAGAAGCAGACGGTCTCGACACTGGCAACGGTTGCTGCCGGCCTGGCCGGTGGTCTGGTGGGAGACTCGGGGGCTTCAGCGGTAGCCGGCGCACAGTCAGGTAAGACGACTGTTGAAAACAATATGCTGAACGTGATAGCCACTGAAACAGCAGCTAATACGGCAGCAGCAATAGCTGGTGCTACAGGTAATGCCAGTAAGGATACCGGGAATGATAATGGCTGGGATATTGGTGGTGGTTGTGAAGGCTCACGGGAACAGTGTGCTGTACGTGACCCGAGTCGCGATGGTAGCCGGGGGCCGGGGCATGTGCTGAATGGTGACAATACAGACGAAAACAAACAGCCTAATTTGGGCAAGGACGTGGCGAGCGCTACGGACAAGGAGAAAGCTGAGCTTGGTGGTGCAGGTGCTGGAACACCGGGGGGATGGGGACCGGATAATGAAGAAAAAGCCCGTCATCAGGAGGTCCAGCAACAACGATTTGATGAACTGAGTAAAATATATGATAAAAGTCACCCGGTCGGAGAGTTAACAGTGGATGGGCAGACTATCAGGCAGAGTTCGGTAAGTAACCGTTATGGTACGACGAAAGTGTTTGAAAGCCAGAATCTGACGGATAAACAGATCCACAATTACGCACAACAACTGGCAGGCGATACACCGCTGAAAGAGGTTCGGCCGGGGATCTATACTGCAAAACTGGATAACGGAACATCGATCACGTTGCGAAATTTATCGTCGTCCCAAGAACAAACAGGTGCCAGATGGACTATTGATATTAAGGGGAATAAACAACTTTCTGACATTGCATATAAATACAAAGATGTGGAGATAAAATTTAAATGACATTATTACTTAATGACAAGCAATATAATGAATTATGTGAAGCTGCAGAAGGTCGTAATTTGGGGGCCGTTTTTTCCTATAGTGAACCAGAAGAACCCCCGCCGTTAAATTTTTCATTTGAAGAAAGGAAAAAAATTTTTCTATGGGTATTGACCCGTCTTCTGAAAGAAGGACGAATCAAACTGGCCAAGCACGGTAAGTTTCTGGAAGGAAGTGTTGACGAGCAGGTTGAGCGTTTTCGACAAGCATTTCCGAAAACAGAAGAAGAGATGGAAGACGGTATCTGGTTTTTTGATGAGAGCTGTCCGGGGGGAGCTGTCTGGGTGCTTGAAGATGGCTCTCTCGAATGGACCTGATAAGCAGACTAGCTGGCTGGTGCAAATCATGAAGTCTATGCAGACAGCACCACACAGTCGGCAGTGTCTGCCGGGAATACCACCATCCGGGATACGCAAAGCCAGAAACAGGATGTGGCAGACCTGAACCGTGACGCAGCACATGCAAACCAGACGTTGTCCCCCATCTTTGACAGGGAAAAAGAGCAGCAGCGACTGCAGCAGGCGCAACTCATTGGTGAGATTGGTAACCAGGTGGCAGATATTGCCAGAACGGAAGGACAGATAGCCGGTGAGAAAGCGAAGCGGGACCCGGCAGCACTGAATCAGGCCCGCGCAGAGCTTGAGGTAGCAGGAAAACCGTTCACGGAACAGGATGTGGTTCAGCGGGCCTACAATAACGGTATGGCGGCCTCAGGTTTTGGAACGGGAGGCAAATACCAGCAGGCGATACAGGCCGCAACGGCAGCGGTACAGGGACTGGCCGGCGGTAATCTGAGTGCAGCCCTGGCAGGTGGTGTTGCGCCGTATATTGCTGAAATTATCAAACAGACCACCCCGGATGGTGCGGGACGTGTGGCAGCCCATGCTGTGGTGAATGCTGCATTAGCGGTGACACAGGGAAATAACGCCCTTGCCGGTGCCGCAGGCGCAGCCACCGGCGAGATGGTGGGAATGATTGCCACACAGATGTACGGTAAGCCGGTGAGTGAACTGAGTGAGACAGAGAAGCAGACGGTTTCGACACTGGCAACGGTTGCTGCTGGTCTGGCCGGTGGTCTGGTGGGAGACTCGGGGGCTTCAGCGGTAGCCGGCGCACAGTCGGGTAAGACAACGGTTGAGAATAATGCGCTCAGTCTGCCATCAGGAATGGTGAGTTATGGCCAGGCGGTTGCTTCCTGGAATCAGTATGCTGATGCCAATAATCTCACCCCGGAACAGAAGCAGGCAGGGCTGGATAAACTTGCCAAAGGTGAGTTACCTGAAGGAGCCAATATAAGCAAAGTGATAGTTGATGGCTATAAAGATGGCGTATTGATTGCAGGCGCCTGGTATCTGGGGCCAGCGGTGTCAGTGGGTAAAGCTGTGGTCGGTGGAGTTACTTCCGCTGCTGTGAACGGTGGTTTTCAATGGAATGGATTGAGCCAACTTGGTAGTGAAAATCAGTCATGGGATTATAAAGGTAGTGCATCTTCATTCATGACAGGGATGTAAGCGTCAACGGAGCACCGTATTGACGCTTATTTATTGGTGAGTACTACGTTCCATGGCAGGAGTTCATCAACTC